>JAJDTN010000258.1 GCA_022827165.1 Candidatus Latescibacterota bacterium | reverse complement strand
GGCGCTGGGTCTGCGCCATGAGCCCGCACAGGCGGCTGACCTCGACCTCCTCCTCCAGGCGCTCCTCGTGGAAGGCCTTCTCGAACTCGAAGCGCACCGGGATGTCCATGAGGTAGACGGCGCCGTGGGCAGCTTCCATGTCGAGGACGCGGAGCTTGTCCTCGTCGCTCACCGCGGGATCGGAGAGGACGCCCTCGGTGAGGATCATCTCCCCGAAGGTGGAGGCCGACTCGGCCAGGGTCATGGGGTAGTGGTGGAGGAAGGGGCGGGTCCCGCGCAGGAGGTGGTGATGGAAGGCGTGGCCGGCCTCGTGGGCGAGGGTGCGCACATCGCCCAGGCGGCCGTTGAAGGTCATGTAGACCCGCGGCTCCATGGTCAGCAGCGAGCCGGTGCAGAACGCCCCCGGCCGCTTCCCGGGCCGGGGCTCCCACTCGATCCAGCGGCGCTCGCTCATCTGCGCCGTGAACTCGCCGAGGGCGGGGTAGGCGGCGGCGAAGGCCTCCTCCACCCACGAGCGCGCCTCCTCCCAGGAGAGGGCCTTCTCCTCGCCGGCGGCGGGCAGCGGCGCCTCCAGGTCGTACCAGGCGACGCCGGGAGCGCCCATGGCCTCGGCCTTGAAGCGGAAGACGCGGCGCGCCAGCTCGGCGCGGTCGTAGATCGCCTCGAAGAGGGCGTCGAGGGAGCGCCGGGTGATGCGCGCCTGGAAGAGGGCGGTGTCGAGGAAGTGGTCGACGCCGCGGTGGCGGTTGAGGGTGAGACGGGTGCCGGAGATGGCATTGATCGCCGCCGCGGCCACGTCCTGAACCGCCTCCCAGGCGGCGTTGCCGCCCTCGAAGGCGGCGCGGCGCACGGCGCGGTCCGGGTGCGACATCAGAGAGCGCCGCTGCGCCATGGGCAGGCGCTGGCGGCGGCCGTCGGGCCAGGGCATGTCGAACTCGAGCTTGCCGGAGAGCGTGTCGTAGAGGCGCCCCCAGGCGTGGATGCCGTCGACGCCGAGGTCGGCGGAGAGGCGCTCCTCCGCCGGACTCATGGTCCGCCGGGCCTCCTCGCGCAGCCGCCGCAGGTGGTAGACGCAGCCGTCGAAGGCGGGGCGGCCGGCGAGGCCGTCGACGGCGGCGGCGGAAGCCTGCTTGAGGCCGCGCTGCAGCTCGACCTCGAGCTTCTCGGCCTCGGCCGCGGTGCGGGCGAAGGCGGCCTCCGCCTTCTTGTAGGACTCGTCGGCGGCGTCGCCGGCGGTCAGGCAGCCGAGGTAGGAGCCCAGGTGGCTCAGACGGCGGGAGAGATCCTCCACGTCGAGGAGGACCCGCTCCCAGTCACCGGCGTTGCCGGCGTCGAGCGTGGGCAGCTCCGCGGCGCGCTGCAGCAGGGCCTGCAGCTCGTCGGCCAGGGCGCGCTCGAAGGCGTCCCTCTCGGAACTGTCGAAGCTCGGGAAGTAGCTGGTGAGGTCCCAGTTCATGCCAGGCGCACCGACTTCAGTTCCTTGCGGGTCAGGCGGACGCCGCCGGTGCGCTGGCCGCGCACCGGGTAGTCGGCGACGGCGAAGCTCTCCTCCAGCACCCGCAGCCGCGGCTTCGGCTTGTAGACCAGCTCCACCGTGGCCTCCTCGTCGGTGGTGAGCTTGAGCAGCTTCGCCCCATCGGGCACCAGGGAATAGCTGCGGTTGAGGATGTACGAGTCGATGCGGCAGCGCTTGATGCAGGTGCCGCCCCTGGCGTCGCGGAAGACGGCGGTGAAGACCCGCTCCTTGTCGGGGAGACCGGCGTGGGCCATGCCCTTGCCGACGAAGAGCTTGTCCGGCGCGTCGACCACCGACCAGGTGCCGTCGCCGCGGATCACCAGGACGCGGTCGTAGGCAGAGACGTCGGCCACGTGGGCGCCCGTCACCTGGTGGCCCAGGTAGCCGGCGGACCGGTCGTAGCACAGCCGCAGGTCGCGCCTGGCCGCCTCGCGGGCTTCGACGCGCTCGAAGGAGGTGATCTCCGTGCGCCGCGGAAAGTCCTCCCGGCAGCGCTCGATCAGCTCCTCCACATAGCGGATGGCGTACCCCACGATCTGCCTCAGGTCGCGGCGGATCTGCTTCAGGCGCGCCGCGAGCTCGCGCATCTGGCGGCCGGTTCGCTCCATGTCGTAGAGGGAGATCCGCCGGATGGGGATGCGCAGCAGGGCCTCCAGGTCCTCGGGCGTGACCTCGCGGCCGATGCTCTCCCGGTGCGGCGCCAGCCCCTCGAGGACGGCCCGCTCCACCCCCTCCTGGGTGCGCTCCTCCTCGATCGCCTGGTAGATCCGGTGCTCGATGAAGATGCGTTCCAGGGTGCGGGCGTGGAGGCGGTCGGCCACCTCTCCCTCCTCGACGCGCAGCTGCGCCCGCAGGATGTCCACGAGGCGGTCGACGTTGTGCCGCAGGACCTCGGAGACCGACATGATCCGCGGCAGCTCGCCGTCGATGACGAGGAGGCTCACGGAGATCGACGTCTCACAGTCGGTGAAGGCGTAGAGAGCGTCGACCACGTCGGCGGCGTAGACCCCGCGGGGCAGCTTGACCTCGATCTCCACCTTCTCGGCGGTGAAGTCGTGGATGGAGGCGACCTTCACCTTGTTCTTGCGCGCCGCGTCCTCGATGGAGGCGATCAGCGTCTCGGTGGTGCAGCCGTAGGGGATCTCGCGGATGACGATGCGCTTGTCGTCGGAAGCGTCGAGGCGGGCCCGCACCAGGACCCGGCCGTTGCCGTCGTCGTAGCCGGAGGCGTCCACCAGGCCGCCGGTGGGGAAGTCGGGAAGGACCTGGAAAGGCTCGTCCCTCATGAACGCCACCTGCGCCTCGAGGAGCTCGATCAGGTTGTGGGGCAGGACCTTCGTCGCCATGGTCGGGGCGATGCCCTCGGCCCCCTGGGCCAGCAACAGGGGGATGCGCACGGGCAGCACCACCGGCTCGCGGTTGCGGCCGTCGTACGAGTCGACGTACTCCGTCACCTTGGGATCGAAGATCACCTGCCGCGCCATGTCGGTGAGGCGGCATTCGATGTAGCGCGCCGCCGAGGCCATGTCGCCGGTGTGGATGTTGCCGAAGTTGCCCTGCTTGTCGATGGCCAGGTCCTTGTTGGCCAGCACGATGAGGGCCGAGAAGATCGACGCCTCGCCGTGGGGGTGGTAGCGCATGCACTGGCCCACCACGTTGGCCACCTTGTGGAAACGCCCGTCGTCGATCTCGTGGAGGGTGTGCAGGATGCGCCGCTGCACCGGCTTGAGCCCGTCCTCCAGGTGCGGGATGGCCCGCTCCTTGATGGCGTAGGACGAGTACTCGATGAAGTTCTTCTCGTAGATCTGGCGGATCCAGGCCACGGCGCTCTTCCCTCAGACCATGTGCTCCATGATGTACTCGCGGCGCTCGGGCGTGTTCTTGCCCATGTAGAACTCCAGCGTCTGGTGCACCGTCGACATCTTGTCGATGCTCGTCTTCACCAGCTTCATCTCCCCGCCGATGAAGCGCCCGAACTCCTTCGGCGAGATCTCGCCCAGCCCCTTGAAGCGGGTCACCTCGGCGCCCTTCACCTCTCGCAGCGCCTGGTCCCGCTCGTTCTCGGAGTAGCAGTAGCGGGTCTGCTTCTTGTTGCGCACCCGGAAGAGGGGCGTCTCGAGGATGTAGACGTGGCCGGCCACCACCAGCTCCTCGAAGTAGGTGAGGAAGAAGGTGAGGAGCAGGTTGCGGATGTGGAAGCCGTCCACGTCGGCGTCGGTGGCCAGGACGACGCGGTTGTAGCGCAGGCCTTCGATGCCGTCCTCCACGCCGAGGGCCATCATCAGGTTGTAGAGCAGCTCGTTCTTGTAGACGGTGGCCTTGCTGCGGCCGAAGGCGTTCTGCGGTTTGCCCGTCATGACGAAGATCGCCTGCGTGTTCGGGTCGCGCGAGGAGACGATGGAGCCCGCCGCCGACTGGCCCTCGGTGATGAACAGGGTCGACTCGTCGCCGTGCTTGCGGTGGCCGAGGTGGTACTTGCAGTCGCGCAGGTTCGGGTTCTTGATCGAGATCTTCCGGGCGTTCTCCCGGGCCTCCTTCTTCACCGCATTCAGGTCCTTGCGCAGCTTCTCGTTGTTGAGAATCCGCGCCTCCAGGGCCCCGGCCGCCTCCTGGTTCCGGTGCAGGAAGTCGGCCACCGCCTCCTTCACCTCGCTCACCATCCAGCCGCGCACGTCGGTGTTGCCCAGCTTGTTCTTCGTCTGCGACTCGAAGACCGGCTCCTTGAGGCGCACCGAGACGACGCCGGCGATGCCCTCGCGCACGTCGACGCCGTTGAAGCTCTTGCGGTAGAACTCGTTCACCCCCTTCAGCAGACCCTCGCGGAAGGCCGACTGGTGGGTGCCGCCGTCGGAGGTGTACTGGCCGTTGACGAAGGACCAGTAGGTCTCGCCGTAGCCGTCGACGTGGGTGAAGGCGAACTCGAGGTGCCGGCCGGCGTGATGGGCGGGCTCGTAGGCCACCCCCTCGTCGGAGGCGCCGACCTCCCGCTGCAGCAGGTCGAGGAGCCCCTTCTTCGAGGTGAAGGAGCGGCCGTTGAGGACCAGGGTGAGCCCGCGGTTGAGGCAGGCGTAGTTCCACAGCCGGCGCTCGACGAACTCGACGTCGTACTCGTAGCTGTTGAAGATCCCGGGGTCGGGCCGAAACTCCACCAGCGTGCCGTCGGGCTCACCGGCGGCCGATCCCCTCTTCGTCTCCTTCTTCAGCTCCCCCGACTCGAAGACCGCCTCGGCGTACTTGCCGGCCCGGTAGGAGACCACCCGGAAGCGGTGGGAGAGGGCGTTCACCGCCTTGGTGCCGACGCCGTTGAGGCCCACCGAGAACTGGTAGACGTCGTCGTTGTACTTGGCCCCCGTGTTGATCACCGAGACGCACTCCACCAGCTTGCCCAGGGGAATTCCGGAGCCGTAGTCGCGAACACGGACCCCGCCGCCCTCGATCTCGACCTCCACCTTGCGGCCGTGGCCCATCATGAACTCGTCCACGGCGTTGTCGATCACCTCCTTGAGCAGCACGTAGATGCCGTCGTCGGGATCGGAGCCGTCGCCGAGGCGGCCGATGTACATCCCCGTCCGCAGGCGGATGTGCTCGAGGGACGAGAGTGTCTTGATCTTGCTCTCGTCGTAGCCGTTGGCGCCGTTGGCGGCGGCCTTGCGCTTGGAGGGGGTGAAGAGGTCGGGCTGCGTCGTCGTCATCGCGCTCCGTCGTCGTAGTGCCTCAGCGCCGGAGGGGGGTGCCCCGGCAGCCCATGGGGGCAGCTCTTGCGGCGGTCCAGCCGGCGCCCGCCGCCACCGCGGAGCCGGGGGCGGGCCTGGGGTCCGTCGGGGCCAGGGCCGGCCTTGGGGGGGCCGGACCTCCGGAGGAGGGAGAGTGCTGTCTTGCGGGGGGAGAGTGCCGCCGCTTGCGAAGATAGGGCGGCAGTTGAACTAGCGCGAGGGGCGGCCGGCGCCGCGGCCTCCGTGGTGGTGCTCGCGGTGGTGCGGCGGCCCGTGGTGCTCCTGGCGGCGCCCCGATGGACCCCGGGGCTGGCCGCGTCCACGGCCCCGCCGGCGCCCGCCTCCGCCGCGGGCCCGGACCGCGTTGAGGTCGGGCGCGTGGCCGCGCCACTGGGGCTCGATGCCCCGGGACTGGACGATGCGCTTGAGGTTGCCCAGGTCGCGGTCGGTGACCAGGGTGAGGGCGATGCCGGTGCGGCCCATGCGCCCCGTGCGGCCGGTTCGGTGGGCATAGATCTCGGGGTTGAAGGGGAAGTCGAAGTTGACCACGTGGCTGACGTTGGTGAAGTCGAGCCCGCGGCCGGCCACGTCGGTGGCGATCATGTACTTGATCTCCCGGCCCTTGAAGCGGTCGAAGATCGAGATGCGGCGGTCCTGGTCGAGGCCGCCGTGGATGTACTCCACCGAGCGCAGGGAGCGGCGGACCTTGCGGTACAGCTCTCCCCCCTTGTCGCGCGAGTTGCAGAACACGATCACCTGGTCGATCCCCTCCTCGCCGGCGAGGAAGTCGGTGAGCATGTCGACACGGTCGCCGCGCACGTGCAGGAAGTGGTGCTGCAGAGAGCTGGGGGCCCGCTGGTCGCGGTTGAGCTCGATCCGCGCCGGCTGCGTCAGGTACTTGGCGGTGAGGTTCTCGATGGCCGGCGGCATCGTCGCCGACCACAGCAGCACCGTGTGCTCCTGCAGCAGGCAGGCGAGGATGAAGTCCACGTCCTCGATGAAGCCCATGTCGAGCATCTCGTCGGCCTCGTCGAGGACGACGGTGCGCACCTGCTGCAGGTCGATGCGGGTGTTCCAGATCAGGTCGATGAGGCGGCCCGGCGTGGCCACGAGGATGTGGACGCCGTGGTTGAGCTTGCTCTTCTGCACGCCGATGTCGAAACCGCCGAAGACGGCGAAGGGCACCACGTCGGTGTGGCGCGCCACGTCGTCGATCTCCTGCACGTACTGCATGGCCAACTCGCGGGTCGGCACGAGGACGAGGTGCTGCACGACCCGGAGCTCCGGGTCGGTCATGTGCACCAGGGGGATGGCGCAGGCCGAGGTCTTGCCCGATCCGGTCTCGGCGAGGCCGACCACGTCGCGGCCGCCGAGGACTTTGGGGATGGCCTTCTCCTGGATGGGGGTCATCTCCTGGTAGCCCATCTCGTCGAGGGCCGACAGGATCTCGGGCTTGAGGTCCAGGTCCGTGAATTTCAAGGCGATGTGATTCCTTCTCGGTGGTGCTTTCGCTCTGAGCGTCCCCGGGTGCAGGGGCGGGACGGAGCGCAGGCGGAAAGTCCGTCAGAGGATGGGGCCGCCGGCGGAACAGGAGGGCCGGCGAGGAGGGGGAAACGATCTCTAATACTATGAAATTTCTGAAATTACGCAACCTCCGCCGGGCTCTGCCGGAGACCCGGGACGTTGCCCGCCGCAAGGGTCACCCTATCTTACGGCATCCCCCCGGTCCAACCCCTGCCATCGATATCCGCGAGTCCCGCCATGGCCGACGTTCGCGTCCGTGTCGCCCCTTCTCCCACCGGCGCCCCGCACCTGGGCACGGCCTACATCGCCCTCTTCAACCGCCTCTTCGCCCGCCGCCACGGCGGCCGGTTGGTGCTGCGCATCGAGGACACCGACCGCTCGCGGTCCCACCCCGACCACGAGCGCCGCCTCATCGACGCCCTGCGCTGGCTGGGGCTCGACTGGGACGAGGGCCCCGTCGTGGGCGGCGCCTCCGGCCCCTACCGGCAGAGCGAGCGCCTCGACCGCTACCGCGAGGCCGCCGAGGGCCTCGTCGAGGCCGGGCACGCCTACTACTCCTTCGCGACCCCCGCCGAGCTGGCCGCCTGGAGGGCCGAGGGACAGAGGGCCGGAGAGCCGCCCCCCCACGAGGCCGAGCGCGACGCCGACCCCGCCGACGGCCGCCGGCGACATGCGGCCGGGGAGTCCTGCGTCGTCAGAATGAAGGTCCCGCGCGAGGGGGCCCGCGTGGTACCCGACCTGCTGCGCGGCGAGATCCGCTTCGACCACGCCGGCCTCGACGACCAGGTGCTGCTCAAGTCGGACGGCTTCCCCACCTACCACCTGGCGGTCGTCGTCGACGACCATCACATGGGGATCAGCCACGTCATCCGCGGCGAGGAGTGGATCAACTCGACGCCGAAGCACCTGCTGCTCTACGAGTGGCTCGGCTGGGAGCCGCCGGTCCACGCCCACCTGCCGCTGCTGCTCAATCCCGACCGCTCGAAGATGTCGAAGCGGCGCAACCCGACGTCGATCGACTACTACCGCCGCGCCGGGTACCTGCCGGCGGCGGTCCTCAACTATCTCGCCCTGATGGCGTATCCCCCGGCCCGCGCCGCCGACGGCAGCGACGAGGAGAAGTTCGGCCTCGACGAGCTGGCCGCGCGTTTCGAGCTGGAGCGCGTCAACCTCGGCGGCTCGGTCTTCGACCTGGAAAAGCTCAACTGGCTCAACGGCCGCTACATCCGCGAGGACCTGACCGAGGGGGAGTTGCTCGCCGCCCTGCGGGAGTGGGCCCTCAACGACGAGACCTTCGGCCGGCTGGTGCCGCTCATGCAGCCGCGCATGGAGAGCCTGGGCGACTTCCTGCCGAAGTGCGCCTTCCTCTTCGCGCGTCGGGTGGAGGCGCGCCCGGAGGACCTGGTGCCGAAGAAGCGCACCCCCGGCGAGGTGGCCGCAACCCTGCAGTGCGCGGTGTGGGCCCTGGAGGAGGTGACGCCCTGGGGGCGGGAGGGGGTGGAAGCGGCGCTGAAGGGGGCCGCTGCCGCCCGGGAGTGGCCGATCCGCGACCTGACGCGGCCCCTCTACGCCGCGCTCATGGGGCAACCCGTGGGGCCGCCCCTCTACGAGTCGATGGCGCTCCTCGGCGCCGACCTGACGCGGGCGCGGGTCCTCGAGGCGATCGAGGCCCTGGGCGGGCTCTCGAAGAAGAGGGCCCGCCGGCTGGAGAAGGAGTGGACGGAGGCCCGGGGCCGGGTCAGCCGCCCCGCTTCCTGATGTTGGCCCAGGCGTCGCGCAGGGTCACGGTGCGGTTGAAGACCGGCCTGGCCGGGGTGGAGTCCGGGTCGGCGCAGAAGTAGCCGAGGCGCTCGAACTGCACCGTCGTCCCCGGGGCGGCGGCGGCCAGGCCGGGCTCCAGCCAGCAGCGGGGCAGGACCTCCAGCGAGTCGGGGT
>JAJDTN010000279.1 GCA_022827165.1 Candidatus Latescibacterota bacterium | reverse complement strand
CGCGCTGGTGTCGATCGCCTCCACGGGGCGGTTCGTCGCCCGCTGCGACGTGGCCGAGGTGGACATCGGTTCCTGGAGCCAGGACCGGCCGGCGATGGTCCTGGTGCAGGCCTTCCCCGGGGACCGCCTCGAGGGACGGGTGCGGCGGATCTCGAGGATGGGGCGCCGGAGCCCGGACAGCCACATGGTCACCTTCGAAGCGGTGGTCGACCTCCAGGAAGCCCCGGAGCGGCTGCGCCACGGCATGTCCTGTGTCGTGGAGGTTCCGACGTACGTGGAGAAGGACGTGGTCTCCCTGCCGTTGCAGGCGGTCGTCATGGAAGGACTCGACGCCGCCTCCTGGAGGGGCCGTGGTCCGGTGGCCGCCCGCGCCTGGTTGTGCGCGGCGGAGGACCCGGCCGGCGCAGACGCGGCGCCGGACTGCCCGCGGGACCGTTTGCGGCCGGTGGAGCTGCGAGTCTCGCGAGGCACGGAGAGCCGCGTCGTCGTCCGGTCCGGCCTCCGGGCAGGCAATCTCGTCGCCGCGGATGCCAGCGCCCTCGAGGAGGCGGCGGAGTGATCCCGCCTCTCCTGCGGCGGCGTGGCCGGGTCGCCGGGGCCGCCGTGGCGCAGGGTCTGCAGTACCAGCTCCGCGGCCACCTGCCGCGCACGGCCCTCGCCTGCTTCGGCATCACCGTGGGCGCGGCGGGGCTCGTTGCGGTGCTGTCCGTGGGCGGCGGGCTCAGGCGCCTGGTGATCTCCGACGCGCGCCAGGCGGACGGCCACCTGAGCGTGGTCGTCTCTCCACGGGCCGCGGCGGGGGCCCGCGCTTCCCTGACTCTGGCCGATGTCGATCGGATCGGACGGATTCCCGGCGTGGAGGCGGTGGTCCCCGAAGCGATCGCCCCCGGGCGGATCGCAGCCGGAGGGCGGCAGGTCGCGGCGCAGGTGCGGGGCGTCACGCCGGAGTTCCTGGCCCGCGGCGGCCGGCGGCTGGCCGCGGGCCGGGGGATCACTGCCGAAGACGTGTACTCGTCGCGGCGAGTCTGCGTGCTCGGCCATTCCGTCGCCTCGCGGCTTTTCCCCGGTGCGCAGGGGACCGGCGGCGCCGTATCCATCGATGGTCTGCGGTTCGCCGTTGTCGGGACGCTGGAGGAACTCGCCTCGCGGGATCCCCTCGCCAACGAGGTGGTGCTCGTCCCCATCACCGCATCCCTCGAGGCGCTGCGCATGCGGGCCATCGGCAGGGCCACCGTTCAGGCCGCCCACGCGGAGGCGGTCCCCGCCATCGCCGAACGAGTCAGGGCGTGGCTGGCGCGGGCGCACCGCGGCGGCGACTTCCGCGTCCGCTCGGCCGCCGCCGACGGCCGGGGCGCCGTCCGCGCCCTGCGGGCGATCGAGGTGTCGCTGGGCGGGCTGGCGGCGATCTGCCTCGGCCTCGGGGGGCTGGGCATCCTCGGCGCCATGCTGGCCTCCCTCGACGAACGCGTCTACGAGATGGGCCTGCGCGCGGCGGTCGGGGCTCCCGGCCACGCCCTGCTGCTGCAGCTGCTGGCCGAGTCCCTCGCCATGAACCTGGCCGGCTTCCTCCCGGGGATCGCCCTGGGCGCCGGCGTCTCGTCCTGCGTGGAGTGGTCCGTGCACCTGTTTCAGCCCGAGGTCGAGTTCCGCGCCGCCGTGACGGCCGATGTCCTGCTCGCCGCCGGGCTGGCCTCGGGCGGGGTGGGCCTGCTGTCGGGGGCCGTCCCGGCCCTGCGAGCGGCGCGGATGAGCCCGGTGGAAGCCCTCAAGGAGGCCTGAGCGCAAGTGCGGAGTCTGCTCGCGGCGCCCACGGCCCTGGAGGCGGTGCGGCGGTTCCGCCTGAGGGCGGTGGTCGCCGTCGTCTCGGTAGCCACCGGAGTCGCCGCCATGGTGGCGATCCAGTCCGTCGGCGCCGCGGTGCAGCGGCTGGTCATGGGCGAGCTCGGCCGGCTCGGGCTCCAGAGGCTGGTCCTGGTGCACCCCCGGCCGGGGCCGCCGCAGCAAGGACCTGCGCCGTTGCTGACCCTGCAGCAAGTGGCGGAGCTGGAGCGCGCCGTGCCCGGTCTCGACCACGTGGTGCCCATGTCGCGGATGGATCTCCGGGTCCAGTCCGGCGGCCGCGGGACGTACGCCCGGGCCACGGGGACGGTGCCCGACTACCGGCGGCTCCTGGGAGACACGATGGCCGCGGGCCGGTTTCTCGACGAGACCGATGGCCTGATCCGCCGCAGGGTCTGCGTCCTGGGCGCCGACCTCGCCGAGCGGCTGCTGCGAGGCGGCCCATCCACGGGCCGGAGGGTCCGCCTCGACGGCGTCACCTACACGGTGGTGGGCGTGCTCGAGAGAAGACGGTTGATGGAGGCCGCCCGGGGCGACGAGCGGCTCCTCCTCCCGGTCCGCACGCTGGAGAGCTTTCACGGCGGGGCCCCCGGGGTCCACCGCATCCACGCAACCCTGGCGGCCGGTGCCGACCCTGCCGGAGCCGTGGCCGCCGTTCGCCGCGTCCTCGCCCGCGGCGGGCAGGACCCCGAGCGCTACGAGGTCCTGAGCGGCCGGGAGTTCCTCGAGGACATCAACCAGGCCCTGATCGCGGCGCGCCTGGTGACGACGGCGATCGCCGGGATGGCCCTGGTCGTCGGAGCCGTGGGAGTCCTCAACACGATGCTCATCTCGGTGAGGCAGCGGATCTGGGAGATCGGCCTTCGCAAGGCCCTCGGCGCCCGGCCGATGGCCATCGTGGGTCAGTTCCTCGCCGAGGCGGTGGTCCTGAGCTGCTGCGGCGGCGGCCTCGGCCTGGCGCTGGGCTGGGGACTCGCCCGGGGCGGCGAGGCGATGCTCTCCGGATGGCTCGGAACCCCCATGGCCGGCTCCACCGACTGGGGGTCCGCGGGGCTCGCCCTAGCCGTCTCCCTCTGCGTCGGCATCGGCTCCGGCGTCGTGCCCGCGGTGCAGGCCGCCGAACTCCCTCCCGCGGAGGCCATGAGGCATGCTGGTCGAGCTTGAGTCCGCCTGCAAGACCTACAGGAGGGGGACGCGGGAGGTGCGCGCCCTCCGGGAGGTGGACGCCGCCTTCGGCGAGGGCGAGTTCGTCGCCCTCATGGGTCCCTCCGGCTCCGGGAAGACGACGCTGCTCAACATCATCGGCTGTCTCGACAACCTGACGGCGGGCCGGTACCTCCTGCAGGGCGAGGATGTGACCGGCCTGAACCCCATCCGCCTCGCCGAGGTCCGAAGCCGCAGGATCGGCTTCGTCTTCCAGAGCTTCCACCTGCTGCCGAGGGCGACGGCGGCGGAGAACGTCGAGCTGCCCCGGATCTACGCGGGAGCGAACCGCCGCCAGCGGCGGGAGTGCGCCCGCGCGGCCCTCGAGCGAGTCGGGCTGGCCGACCGCCGCGACTTCCGGCCGGAGGAGCTGTCCGGCGGCCAGCGGCAGCGCGTGGCCATCGCCCGGGCCCTGGTCAACGAGCCCTCGCTGATCCTGGCGGATGAGCCCACCGGCAGCCTGGACCCGCGGGCCGCGGGAGAGGTCATGGAGCTGTTCGCGAGACTGAACGACGAGGGCATCGCCATCGTCCTGGTAACGCACCAGGAGGAGGTGGCGCGGCACGCGAGGCGCAAGATCCGCCTGGCCAATGGCCGCGTGCTCCCCACACCCGCGGGACCGGAGTCTCCCGCACATACCCGAGGGACCCGCCCATGACGAAGGCCGAGATCACCCGCGGGGTCCGGGAGGCCGTGGTGAAGGCCCTCGACCTGCCCATCCAACCCGACCAGCTCCCCGAGAGCGAGCCCCTCTTCGGCGCCGACGGCGAGGTCGACTCGATCCTGTCGATCAAGCTGGTCGTCGAGCTGGAGGAGACTTTCGGGATCGAAGTCGACGACGACGATCTGACGGAGGAACTGTTCGGGACGGTGGCGGCCCTGGCGGAGTACGTGGAGACGAGACTGGCGGCCCTCCGTTGACGACAGGCGGGCCGCCAGGCGTGCGAGGACGTTCGCCCTTGCACACGCGGTGTGTATCGCGTAATTATGCGAGTGACCCATGCGACGGCCACTGCTCACATACGTCCCGTGAAGCGACTGAATTTCACTCTCGACGAGGATACCGTGCGGCTTCTCGGAGATCTCGCTCAGCGACTCTTCGAGGGCAACAAGTCGCTGACCATTCGGACGGCGCTGCAGAGCCTCGCTTCCCATGCCGGACATGACGGTTGGGTGATCAACGGATACGCGCCGACGGAGTTGCTGAAGCCCGCCTGCTGTCATACCTGCGGTGAGGCCTACCCGAAGGGGGAGATCCTGTTCCGCCCCGTCTTCGAGCGTGGAGCGAGCCCCGCCGCCTTGCCTCGACTGCCCAGAGAGACCTGGCTGGATTGCGGCGACTGTGCTTCGCGAACGACCGATGTCGTCGATTGATCGAGCAGGAGAGACCGGGCAAGGAGCGCATATAGATGCCAGAATCGAAGTCGCCAGCCCTGCGGCTCACAGCCGACGTTGTGGGTACCGTCGGTTCGTCGCTGTGTGCCTTGCACTGTGCCATCCTGCCACTGAGCCTCATCCTGGGCACCACGCTGCCTCTCACGCTGATGGGAGAAGAGATCTTCCACCTCGGCCTGCTGGGCCTGGTTCTCCCGGCCGGGGTCGTGGCCTTCGGCCTCGGTTGTCGTGAGCACCGGGACGCCTGGGTGCTGGCTCTCGGTGCCGTGGGCATGCTCGGGATCCTGCTGGCCGCCACGGTGCTGCATGATGTCGTTGGCGAGTCCGGTGAGCGCGCAGCGACGCTCGTCGCGGCCGTCGTCCTGATCTCCGCTCACATCCGCAACTTCCGCCTGTGCCGCGCGAGCCGATGCGACTGCGGCTCTCCCGAAGGATGAGCAGTATGGGTCGTAGACCGCTGTCCATCGTTGCCTCTCTGTGGGTGCTGACGTGTGCGGCGGCAGCCCAGCAGTCGGCGCACGTGCACGGGACCGCGGCCATCAATCTGGCCATCGAAGGCGAGGAGCTGGAGATCGAGTTCGTGTCACCGGCCGGCAATATCGTCGGCTTTGAACACGAGGCGGTCACACCCGGCGAGCGTCAGGCGATCCGGGATGCGATCGAGCAACTCGAGGAGGGCCACGCGCTGTTCGATCTTCCGCACGCGGCCAGCTGCAGCCTGCATGTCGCCGATGTGAAGCACGGGCACCAGGAAGAAGAGGACCCCACGGACGGTCGGGTCCACGGCGCCGAGGGCGATGACCACGACGAGCACGAGCACGCCGAAGCGGAGCACGAAGAGGGCCACGAGGATGGCCACGACGAGCACGGACACACGGAAGAGAAGGCGGACAGCACGCACTCCGAGTTCCATGCACACTATCACTACGAGTGCGATGGATCGCCCATCACGGAGATCGGGGTCCGTCTCTTCGAGCACTGGCCACGCATCGAGGAGATTCGCGTGCAGGCACTGACCCCGACCGGCCAGTTCGGGGCCGTTACCAAGGCGAAGGACCCGGTGATCAGGTTGAAGTAGCCACGGGAGCCGACGCCCGGCATGAACGAAGACCTCATCGAAATCGAGGACCTGGGCTTTGGGTGGCCCGGCGCACCGCCTCTGCTCCGTTGCGACCGGTTCCTCCTGCGACGCGGCGAACACCTGTTCATCCGCGGCCCCTCGGGCAGCGGCAAGTCGACGCTGCTGAACCTTCTGGCCGGAGTACTGACGCCGGACTCGGGCCGCCTGTCGCTGATGGGGCGGGATACGGGCTCCCTGGCCGCGGCCTCTCGCGACCGACTTCGCGCCGACCACATCGGGTTCATCTTTCAGCAGTTCAACCTGGTGCCCTACCTCGACCTGGCCGAGAACGTCGTCCTGCCCTGCCACTTCTCCCGCCGCCGGTCCGCGCGGGCGGCGGAGACGCACGGCGGCGTGACCGCGGCCGCACGGTCCCTGCTGCAACGCCTGTTCGTCGAGGAGGAACTGGACCCGACGGCACCGGTATCCAGGCTCTCCGTCGGTCAGCAGCAACGCGTGGCCGTGGCGCGGGCCCTGATGGGCGATCCCGAAATCGTGATCGCCGACGAACCGACCTCGGCCCTCGACTTCGAAGCACGAACACGCTTCATCGAGTTGCTCTTCGAACGGGCCCGGGCGTCGCGGGCGACCCTGGTCTTCGTCAGTCACGATCCGACGCTCGCCGGCGGCTTCGACCGCACGGCCCACATCGATGACTTCCGGGCGGAGCCTCACTCGTGAAGGTGCTGCACCTGGCCTGGAAGAGTCTGCGCAACCGAAGCGGCACCGCGTCGCTGACCGTCCTGACCATCGCGGTCAGTGTGGCCCTCCTCCTCGGCGTCGAGAAGGTCCGGTCGCACGCGCGCGAGAGCTTCGCCAACACCGTGTCCGGAACCGACCTGATCGTCGGCGCGCGCAGCGGTTCGGTGCAGCTGCTGCTGTATTCGGTCTTTCGCATCGGCAACGCCACGAGCAATATCGCCTGGTCCAGCTACTCGGACATCTCGACATGGTCGGGCGTCCGCTGGGCCATCCCGATCTCGCTGGGCGACTCGCACCGCGGGTACCGCGTCATGGGCACGTCGGCCGACTACTTCGAGCACTTCCGCTACGCCGACAAGCGTCATCTCCGCTTTGCGCAGGGCCGGCCTTTCGCCGAGACCCTCGATGCCGTCCTCGGCGCCGAAGTGGCGCGCAAGCTGGGATACCGGATGGGTGATGCGCTGGTCGTTACCCACGGCCTCGGAACGGATGGCTTCGGCGACCACGACAACCACCCCTTCAAGGTCACCGGCATCCTGGCGCAGACCGGCACGCCCGTGGATCGCACCGTTCACGTCAGCCTCGCGGGGATCGAGGCGATGCACATCAACTGGAACCGTGTCGAGACCGATCTCCGGCGCGCGCGGGGCCAGGACCTGACCCCGCGCCGGATCACCGCCTTCCTCCTCGGCCTCGACAACCGGCTCGCCGCCTTCAGGCTGCAGCGCGACATCAATCAGTATGGCGCCGAACCCTTGCTCGCCATCTTTCCGGGCGTGGCGCTGCAGGAGCTGTGGGACTTGATGCGCGTTGGCGAACAGGCCCTGCGGGTTGTCTCGATCCTCGTGGCAGCCGCGGCGCTGGCAGGTCTGCTGTCGGTTTCCCTGGCGGGGCTCAACGAACGCCGGCGTGAGATGGCCGTGCTGCGCTCGGTCGGTGCCGGCTGCCGCCACGTCGTGGGACTGCTGATCGTGGAGTCAGCGCTGTTGACGCTGCTTGGTATCGCCATGGGAGTGACGATGCAGGGCATGACGCTGGGGGCCTTGCAGCCCTGGATCGTCGAGCGCTTCGGCCTGTTCCTGCCCATCGGCCTGCCAGGCGCCGGGGAGTGGCGCCTGCTCGGTGGCCTGATGGCGGCGGGCCTGCTCGTTGGCCTGGTGCCGGCCTGGCGGTGCTACCGCAACTCGCTCGCCGACGGTCTGGCGACTCGTCTGTGAGCGCATCTTGAGAGACTCTCGTCCGTCGCCGATCCGGGGAGCCATGTCCATGTTTCGCCAACCCTTGCTCACTCTGCTGCTCGTCACGAGCGCCGCCGCCTCGGACTCACCGCGCGAGATCCTGTGGGACCAGCTCGTTCCCGAAGGCTGGAATCCCTACGCCCTGTTCGACGAACTCAGCGTTGAGGAGATCGACGCCCTCAGCGACGAGGAGTACTTCGCGTTGCAGGAGAAGGCCCAGGAGATGCTCGACAAAGCGCCGTTGGTGGAGGAGCTCGATGGCGAAACGGTGAAGATCCCGGGCTTCGTATTGCCCCTGGAGTACGAAGGCACCCGGATCCGCGAATTCCTGCTGATGCCCTATCTCGGCGCCTGTCTCCACACCCCGCCGCCGCCGGCCAACCAGGTCATCCGCGGCAGCCTCGCGCAACCCCATGACCTGCAGGAGATGTGGCACCCGGTCTGGATCCTCGGCCGCCTGAAGACCGGCCACGCCACGAACAAGCTCGACGAGGAGGGTTACGACTCCCTCTCCAACGTGAGTTCGGGCTACTCCATGGACGTCGAGTCGATCGAGCCCTATACCCAGAGAGAACCGAATGGCTGAACTCCAGGACGGGAAGGAACCGATTCCAGTGACGATTGTCAGCGGCTTCCTGGGCGCCGGCAAGACCTCTCTGCTCAACTACATTCTCAGCGCCAACCACGGACTGCGCGTGGCGGTGTTGGTCAACGACTTTGGAGAGATCAACATCGACGCCGAGTTGGTATCCGGGGTCTCCGGGGAGTCCACCGTCAACCTCTCCAACGGGTGTATCTGCTGCTCGATTCGCAGTGACCTGCTTGAAGCAACGGTTCAACTGATCCAAGGCCCGAACCCGCCGGAGTACATCGTCGTTGAAACGAGCGGCGTATCCGACC
>JAJDTN010000315.1 GCA_022827165.1 Candidatus Latescibacterota bacterium | reverse complement strand
TCGCCAGCCGCTCACGCGCCTGCCTGAGCGAGAGCGGCTCCGGGGCCATGCGCGTGGACGGCCGCCGGGTCAGGAGCTCCCACGCCTCCAGGTCCTTCTCCACCGACCACTTCCCGTGGCCCGCCGCCGGGGCCAGCAACGGATCCCCCGCGAGATCGGCCCGCCAGGTGTCTTCGACGGCATCCCTCCTGAGTTCGCCGGGATCCGGCAAGACGTCGAACCGGGCGGGCATCCCGCAGAGGAACCCCTCGGACCCGAGCACCTGCATGCAGAACGAATGGATCGTCGACACCGAGAGCTGGTCGCTCTCGTCGAGCGCGAGACGCAGACGGCGCACCGCCGCGCTCCGTTCGGGGGAGGGGAGGGCGTGGAGGCGCTCCAGGAGGAGATGGACGCCGGGTTCGCTACGGCCGGGCCGGGTACCGGCGTCGGCGTGGCTGACCAGGGCCGCCAGCTGGCGGCGGACCCGCTCACCGAGTTCGCGTGCCGCGTCCTCGGTGAAGGTGACGAGCAGCACTTCGCCGATCCCGGCGACCACCCCGTCGACCAGAAGGCGCGGGACGAGGTGCGAGATGGTCCAGGTCTTCCCCGTCCCCGCGCTGGCCTCGATCACCGAGCGGCCGGTCGGAACGTCGGTAGTGCGGAGGTCGAAATCAGCCACCGGAATCCCTGATGGGTAACAGGGTCTCGAACCAAGCTTCCACCGGCTCGAAGACCTCGGCGGCCAAGCGCCGCCACTCGCCGAAGGTCTCCTCCGCGAAGGGATCCCGGTCGCGCCACGCCAGCTCCGCCGAGGGACTCTCGCCTTCTCCGGGTTGACCCCGGAACTGCCGGTTCCAGGCTCCCTTGGCCTTCTCCCTCTCGTCCTGGCCGCGCCGACCCGCGGCAAAGACCGCGGAGCTGGTCTTCGGCCCGAACGGCAGCGGACGGCGTCGGGCCTCTCCACACAGATCGAGGAGACGGTCGAGCTGGGCTCGGGCCCGGTACGGAGCCACCGGTGGTCCGCGCTCGACCCTGGCATGCTCCCCGACCTTCGAGACCAGCAGGGTACCGGCGCGCATCCCGCAGGCGGCGGCGAAGGTCGCGCGGGCCCAGACATCGAGACGGTGATGGGGAGCCTTCTTCAGCCAGGCGGGCCTGACAAGCAGATGCAGACTGTGGTCGGTGGTGACAAAGATGTTGCCGGCGACTTGCGGGGAACCCTCCCGGTAGACGAGCCGAAGGGGCTCGAGCCGGCCACCCGCCGCCTCGAGGGCGCGCCGGGCGAGGGACTCCGCCTCCCGGACCGTCCGTCCGGCCATCGCCGCCCCCAGCGTCCCGTAGGGCATCAGCCGATCGGCCGCGAGCCGTTCTTCGAGGAAGGTGGTCCGGCCCGCGAGCACCGCATCGATGACGGCGCTCTCGAGTTGCCACCGGCCCAGGCCCGCCG
Source organism: Candidatus Latescibacterota bacterium (assembly GCA_022827165.1). The sequence continues at coordinate 1,093 of JAJDTN010000315.1, read as the reverse complement.
GGGTGTCCACCGGTTCCCGGTCCAGGACGAACGGATCGTCCCCGGCCCAGGGAAGCACGACTCCGAGCGATCCCAGCCAGGCCGACCAGGGATCCTTGAGGATCCGGATGAGCTCGTGCAGCCCGAGGTCGGCCGACTCGACCTCCGCGGGCGGCTCGACCGCTCCGGCGTGGAAGGGCGCGGCCTCATCCCGCGGCTCCCGGAACGCGTGGGCGATCGCGAGGTGGCCGGTGTCGAAGGAGGCCCGCGGACCGGTATAGCAAGTGGCGTTGAAGGGCTGGAGCGGGTGAGCCTCGACCAGCTCCCGGTACGCCGCCTCCCGTGTGTCGGGATCGTCCGAGACGGTTGCGGCGGCCACCCGGAGGAACTCCTCGACGCAGGCCGAGAGAGGCTCCTCCTTATTGCTCCGGACGTTCCGGGCCGTGGCCGTCATGATCACCCGGTCGCCGGCCGCGAGGAGGGCGTCGAGAAAGAGCTGCCGGTCCTCGTAGACCGGGTCGCGGTCCCCGGGCCGCGGCGCCGCGGCCAGGAGGTCCCAGGCGGGTGCGCGGGTGCGGCGCGGAAAGGCGGAATCGTGGAGGCCTGTCACGGCGAGCACGCGGCAGGGGACCGCGCGCATCGGCTTGAGCCCGCCCATGGCGATGGCCCCGCCGACCCTGGACACCGTGCGGACCTCGTCCTCTGCCGCCTGGTCCAGCCAGGCGGCCACGGTGCCGGCGTCGAGCTCCACGTCGCACGCGTGGTCCGTCTCGGCGGTTCGGAGGTGCCCGACGAGATCCACGGCCGCCATCGAGTCGAACCGGTCGCTTCCGGCGGCGAGCACCTCGTCCAGCGCCTGGTCCAGCCGCTCGGCCCACCCGCGGGGGCTGGCGGGACGCTGCCACTCCTCCAGCAGGCGCACGAGGCCGTCCAGCCAGTCTAGGGATGCGCCCATCGCCGCCGGGTCGCCGCCGAGGTCGCCCGACACGGGGAGCGCCGCGCGGTCGTGGCCGTCCGACGAGCCGTCCGCCTCACCCAGCCAGAGGCCCGCCAGCAGCCGGTCCAGCCCCTCGCGCCAGGTGCCCGTCCCCTCGTCGCCGGCGCCCAGCGCCCG
>JAJDTN010000261.1 GCA_022827165.1 Candidatus Latescibacterota bacterium | reverse complement strand
GGATCCGCATCGAGACGGAGCGGCTGGTCCTGCGCCGGATGCGGGACGACGACCTGGCCGACTACCTCGACTGCGAGTCCCAGCCCGGCCACACCCTCTACCTGAGCCGCGAGCCGTACACGGAGGAGGAGGCGAGGAAGTTCATCGCCACCTCCCGCGATCTGCCCCTCGACGCGGAGGGCACCTACCTGCACCTGGCGATCGAGCACAAGGCGACGGGCCGGGTGATCGGCACCAGCTGCATCAAGGTGAACAGCCGCGCGCACCGCCAGGGGGACATGGGGTGGTTCCTCCACGCCGGCTGCCGGGGCCAGGGGCTGGCCACCGAGGCCAGCCGGGCGATGCTGGAGTTCGCCTTCACCACCCTCGACCTGCACCGGATCACCGCCCACTGCGACGGTGAGAACGAGCGCTCCCTCCTCATGGCCGAGCGCCTGGGGATGCAGCGGGAGGCCTTCTTCCGCGAGACCGTCTTCTTTGACGGGCAGTGGCACAGTCAGCACGGCCTCTCCATCCTGCGGCGGGAGTGGGAGACCGGGCAGGGCCGCGGGGGATGATCGAGCCGGGGGGGTCTGGCAAGGGACGGTGCCGGCGGCTCCGGCCGCGCCTCGGCGGCGCGTACGCGGGGCCTGGGTGGGGGACTATCGACTCGGGGTGGTTCGTGGGGTCGGCGAGCCCCTCGCTGCGCTCGGGTCTCTGGGCCTCCTGGATGCTTGGTGGTTGTTGACCCCGGCCCGGCGTAATGCGCCGCTCGGCTCGGCCTGCGCCTCCGTCACCGCCCATAGGGGGGACCACCCACCACACACTGTTCTGGGCCGGGTGGCGCCTGGGGGTGGTTCGGGGCCGGGGGTGGCTCCGGCGCCACTCGATCTGGTGGTACGCCGGTTTGCTGGGCCAGGGTTGGCGGGGATCCCGAACTACTCCAGGACTCCCTCCCCCTGAGGCGCGGGGGATTCGACGTCAGGAGCTCGCACCGCCGGACTGCACCTGGCTCACGTCGCGCACCGCACCCTGGGCGGCGCTGGTCGTCAGGGCCGCGTAGGCCTGCAGAGCCGCCGAGACCCGCCGCCGCCGCTTGAGGGGCTGCCAGGCGGCCTCACCCAGTCCTTCCATCCGCTCCCGCCGCCGTTCCAGCTCCTCGTCGGAGACCAGCGCGTCGATGCGGCGGTTCGGGGTGTCGATGCGGATGACGTCGCCCTCCTCCAGCAGTCCGATGGCGCCGCCCTCGGCCGCCTCGGGCGAGACGTGGCCGATGGAGAGGCCGCTGGTGCCGCCGGAGAACCGGCCGTCGGTGAGCAGGGCGCACCGGGCGCCGAGCTGCTTGGCCTTGATGTAGGAGGTCGGGTAGAGCATCTCCTGCATGCCGGGGCCGCCCTTGGGGCCCTCGTAGCGGATGACGACCACGTCGCCGGCCTGGATGCGGTCGCCGAGGATCGCCTCGCAGGCGGCCTCCTGGGACTCGAAGATGCGGGCCGGCCCCTCGAAGGTCAGGATCGACTCGTCGACGCCGGCGGTCTTGAGGATGCAGCCGTCCCCGGAGAGGTTGCCGAAGAGGACGGCGAGGCCGCCGTCCCGCGAGTAGGCGTGCTCGGCCGAGCGGATGCAGCCGTCGCGGTCGTCGAGGTCCGGCGCCTCGTGGTAGTTGGCCTGGGAGAAGGCCTCCTTGGTGCGCACCCCGCCCGGGGCGGCCAGCGATCGCTGGCTCGCGGCCTCGGAGGGGCTGCCGCCGCGCAGGTCCTCGGCGGCGATCAGGTCGCCCATGGTGCCGCCGGCGACGGTGCGCGCCCCGGCGTGGACGAGGCCGGCCCGCTGCAGCTCCCCCATGATGGTGGGGATGCCGCCGGCGCGGGCCACGTCCTCCACGTGGAACTCCTGCGACGCCGGCGCCACCTTGCATATGCAGGGCACCTGGCGCGACAGGCGGTCGATGTCGGCCATGGTGAAGTCGACGCCGGCCTCGCGGGCCATGGCCAGCAGGTGCAGGACGGTGTTGGTGGACCCGCCCATGGCGATGTCGAGGCTCATGGCGTTCTCGAAGGCCTCGAAGGTGGCGATGGAGCGCGGCAGGACCGAGCTGTCCTTGCCGCGGTAGTAGGCCTGGGCCATCTCGACGATGCGCTCGCCGGCCCGCTCGAAGAGGGACCAGCGCAGCGCGTGGGTGGCCAGGACCGTGCCGTTGCCAGGCAGGGCCAGGCCGATCGCCTCGTTGAGGCAGTTCATCGAGTTGGCGGTGAACATGCCCGAGCAGGATCCGCAGGTGGGGCAGGCGGCGGCCTCCATCTTCTCCAGCTCCTCGTCCGAGACGCGGTCGTCGCCAGCGGCGACCATGGAGTCGACGAGGTCGAGCTTGGCCGGCCCAGTGGAGAGCTGCTCGCGGCCGGCCTCCATCGGTCCCCCGGAGACGAAGATCGTCGGCAGGTTGAGGCGCAGGGCGGCCAGCAGCATGCCGGGGGTGATCTTGTCGCAGTTGGAGATGCAGACGAGGGCGTCGGCCTTGTGGGCGTTGACCATGTACTCCACGGAGTCGGCGATCAGCTCGCGGCTCGGCAGGGAGTAGAGCATGCCGTCGTGGCCCATGGCGATGCCGTCGTCCACGGCGATGGTGTTGAACTCGACGCCGTAGCCGCCCGCCGCGTCGATGACCTGCTTGACGCGCTGGCCGATGGGGTGGAGGTGGACGTGGCCGGGGACGAACTGGGTGAAACTGTTGGCGATGGCGACGACGGGTTTGAGGAAGTCCTCGGTCTTCATGCCGGTGGCGCGCCAGAGGGCGCGGGCGCCGGCCATGCGGCGGCCCTGGGTGGTGATGGAGGAGCGGTAGTCGGAGGGGGGCATTCTGGGGGTCCGGTTTGGGGGTGTGGATGGGGTTGGATTGGATTGAAGATAGGGGTGGGTGGGGGGTTCTGGGAGGGGGCGGTGCCGGGGGGGCCCGCCCCGGCCCCCGCGCGCGGGCCCCGGGGGCGTGGGGTGGTGGGGGATAGAGGGGTGGGGGGGGGATGGGGGTGC
>JAJDTN010000429.1 GCA_022827165.1 Candidatus Latescibacterota bacterium | reverse complement strand
GCGTCGCCGTCGCCGCCTGGACGCGGCCGGCGCCGCCCGAGGTCCTCAGCCGCGAGATCCGCCGCGCCGTGGACCAGGGCTACAACCTCTTCAAGATGCACACCTGCCACCACTACGACGTCTTCGAGCAGAACGAGGCGGTGGAGCAGAGCGCGCCGGAGCGCTTCCGCATCCAGTACGACTTCAACCACAACCGCTCCGTGGGGGTGGTGCTGCCGATCATCAAGCGCCTGGAGAAGTCGTGGGTCGTGGGCTCGATCGAGGACCCCCTGGACCTGAGGGACATCGACGGCTGGCGGCGCCTGCGCGAGAAGACCGAGATCCCCCTCTACATGCACGTGCCGCCCCTCGGCGGCCTGCAGGAGATGATCCACGGCCTCGCCGACGGCTACATCATCGGCGAGTACTGCGGCGGCTTCGGCGACGCCCTGCACCGCGGCTTCGCCTACTCCAAGGCGAACATCCCCTCGGTGATCCAGCTCACCGGCGGCTCCCTGGCCACCGCCTTCGCACTACACCTCGGGGCGGTGCTGCCGCGGGTGGCCCACACCATCACCCTCGACGACAACTACGAGGAGGACCTGGCGGCCGAGCGCATCCCCGTCGTCGAGGGCTGCTCGCCGGTGCCCGAGGGGCCGGGTCTCGGCGTCGAGGTCCGCGAGGACGAGCTGACCCGCCTGGCCGAGCGCGAGCCCTACGAGATGCCGCGGGTCCTCGGCGTGACCCGCTTCGCCGGGGGGCGCACCCTCTACTCCGTGGGGCCGCCGAACCTCGAGCGCGAGATGGGCTTCCAGGAGGGCCTGATCCGCGGCCACCGCTTCGAGCTGCGGCAGGACGACGGCTCCGAGGAGTTCGGCCGCCTCTACGCGCGCGCCCAGGCCGAGGGCTCGTTCTTCGGGCCGGCATGAGGAAGGTCTCCTCCGCCTTCCCCGTCCTGCAGACCCCGCGCCTTCGCCTGCGGCCCTTCTCGCCGGCCGAGTCCGCCGAGGTCAAGGGCCTGGTGGGGGACTGGGAGGTCGCCTCCACCCTGGTGGCGGTGCGGTATCCCTACACCGAAGAGATGGCCCGCCGCTGGCTGGCCCGGCATGCACCCGGTTACGCGTCCTCCGGCTCCCTGAGCTTCGCCGTGGATGTGCGGGACACGGGGGTCCTGGCCGGTTTCGTGACCCTGGGCGGCGGCGACACCCACGCCGGCATGGGCTACTGGTTCGGGCGGCGCCACTGGGGCCGCGGCTACGCCACCGAGGCGGGTCGCGCCGTCGTCGCCTTCGGCTTCGAGGAGCTGGGCCTGGAGCAGATCGCCGCCTCCCACCTGAGCCACAACCCCCGCTCCGGAAGCGTGCTGCGCAAGCTGGGCATGCGCCACCAGCGGCGGCGGCTGCACTTCGTGCCCAAGTGGGACTCGCACCACGACAAGGAGGAGTACGCCGTCCGCCGCCAGGACTATCTCGCTGCCCGCGCCCGCGAGCCCGGCGCCTTCGAGTACCTCCGCCTCGAGGGCGACTGCGGAGGGCCGGTGACGTGACCGGCGCGGAGAGGCGAGGTCCCGCCGGCCTGGCGGCGGCCGCTCACCCCCGGCCGCAGGTACCGTGACCGGCCGAGGGGGCTGCGGACGCTCGACCGCGGCCGCGAGCACCGTGAGGGGCCGGGAGGGCGGCGGTCCCGCCGGTCCACTGACGGGCGGCCTCGCCCGGACCAGGACGTGACCCAGCGGCAGGCCGGAGGCCACCGGGTCGCCGAGGTCCTGGCCGACCCGCGCCGGGCGGTCTGGCGGCTGGCCCTGCCGATCCTGGCCGGGATCGGCGTGCAGACCCTCTACAACCTCACCGACATGGCCTTCGTCGGCCGCCTCGGGGGCGCCTCGGTGGCGGCCCTGACCTTCAGCATGCCCCTGGTCTTTCTCGCCACCGGCATCGCCTTCGGCCTCGGCGCGGGGGCGACGAGCGCCGTGGCGCGCCACCTCGGGGCCGGCGACCGCGCGGGCGCCGGTCACGCCGCCGAGCACGCCGTCCTTCTGGCCCTGGCGACCGGTCTCGTGGCGGCGGCGGCGGCGGTCGCTTTCCAGGTCGACCTGTTCGGCGCCCTCGGCGCCCGGGGCGAGCCCCTGGGCCTGGCCACCCGCTACTTCGGGATCCTGGCGCCCGGGTTCGTCCTCGTCCTGCTCAACGGGACCTTCCACGCCATCCTCGCCGGCGAGGGGGACACGCGCACCCCCGTGGCCCTGCAGGGCTCCGGCACCCTGCTCAACATCGGCCTCGACCCGGTCTTCATCTTCGCCGCCGGCATGGGGATCCGGGGCGCCGCCGTGGCCACCGTGGTCAGCCAGGCCCTGGTCTGCTGCGCCTTCCTCGTCCACCTCTTCGTGCGCCGCGGCAGCTACGTGGAGTTCCGCTTCCGCCGGTTCCGGCCCTCGGCGGCCACCGCCTCCGGCCTGCTGCGCGTCGGTCTGCCGTCGTCGGCGTCGATGGTGCTCATGGCCGCGGGCGGCATGTTCTACAACCGCATCGTCTCCGCCTTCGGCTCAGACGCCGTGGCCGGTCTCGGCGTGGGCGGCCGCCTCGACGCCGTGTTCTTCCTCCCCGTCATCGCCCTGGCCACGAGCATGGTCACCGTCGTGGGCATGTTCCTCGGCGCCGGCCGCGTCGACCTGATCCGCTCCACCGTCCGCTACGCCCTCACCCGCAGCGTCGCCTTCGCCGTGGCCATCGGCGTCCTGTTCTGGATCTTCGCGCCGCGCCTGGCCGCCCTGTTCACCACCGAGCCGGCGATCGTCGACGTCGCCGTCGGCTACATCCGCGTCCTCACCTGGGCTTTCCCCTTCATCGCCGTGGGCATCGTCTCCGGCAGCGTCTTCCGCGGGCTCGGCAGCGGCCTGCCCGGACTGGTCCTGACCTCGCTACGGGTGCTGCTGATCTCCGTGCCCCTGGCGTGGACCCTGACGCGGGTCTTCCACCTCGGACTGGAGACGGTGTGGCTCTCCTTCGCCGCCTCGGGGCTGGTCACCTCCTTCGTGGCGCTGGCGTGGATGCACCGGCGTCTGCGGGCGGAGGAGAGGAGGGAGAGGAGGAGGAGTGAGTAGGACCGGATGACGCGGACGCCGCTCCTGACCGTTGCCCTCGCCGGGCTCGGTCTCCTGACGGCGCGGGACCGAATCGCCGGCGGCGAAGCGGTGCCGCTGCCCGAAGGCAGCATCGCCCGCCTGGGCCGCGGGGAGATCCAGGTCATGGCTCTCTCGGCCGATGGCACGAGGCTGGCCCTGGGCAGCGAGTACGGCGTCTGGATCCGCGACGGGCGGACCGGCGCCGACCTCACCCGGCTGGACGGGACCGCGGAGGGGATCCGCCTTCTGGCCGACCATGCGATCAAGCGGTGGGAGGTGGATACCGGCGAGCTCGAGGCCACCCTGAGCCTCGAGACGGAGCACATGTGGAGAGTGTGGTCGGTCGCCTTTTCCCCGGACGGAGAGACCCTGGCCAGCACCGGCCACGACCATGCCGTCCGTCTGTGGGACATGGAGGGCCGCCGCGTCCGGACCGTCCTCCACGGCCATTGGCGGAACGTCAATGCCCTGGCCTTCTCTCCGGACGGTTCCCTCCTGGCCAGTGGCAGCAGTGACCTCACGGTCCGGGTGTGGGAGCTTGGCAGCGGCCGGCACTTGGCCACCCTTGGTGGCGGCGCCGGGCCGGTCGTGTCCGTGGCCTTCTCGCCGGACGGCGCCAGCCTGGCCAACGGCGACACTCGCGGGCGGATCTTCCTGTGGTCGGTGGCCGATGCCCGGTTGAAGGCGGTCCTGGAGGACGGGACGGACCGCACCGTGCGCTCGGTGGCCTTCTCCCCCGATGGAAGGACCCTGGTCAGTGGCGGCGGTCTGGTCCGGCTGTGGGACGCGGAGACCGGAGAGCCCCGGAGAATCCTGGACGAGAGCCCCGCTCGTTCCGTGGCCTACTCACCGGATGGACGGACCCTCGCCAGTGGCACGTTGGATGGTCTGGTCCGGCTGCGGGACTCGGAGACCGGTGAGCTCCGGACTACCCTCGAAGGACCGGTCTTTCGTTCCGTGGCCTTCTCGCCCGACGGACGGATCCTCGCCGGTGGCGGCAGCCTGGTCCGACTGTGGGATACGGACACCTGGGAGCTGCGGTCCGTCCTGGAAGGGAAGGGGGACGAGAGTACGGTCCTGTCGCTGGCCTTCTCTCCCAAGGGCGAGCTGTTGGCGAGCGGCTCGGACGGCACCATCCTGCTTTGGGACATGTCGCCGCACCTCGCCGGGCCGACGTCGGTCGGGCTCTCCCCGGCCCTGCCGGCCACGACCGCCCTGCTGGCCAGCTATCCCAATCCCTTCAACCAGGAGACCTGGATCCCCTTCCAGCTCGACGCGCCGTCGCGGGTGCGCCTGACGATCCACGATGTCCGGGGGGCCCGGGTGCGGGAGATCGATCTGGGCCACCGGCCGCCGGGCTGGTACCGCACCAGCGGGCGCGCCGCCCGGTGGGACGGCCGCGGCCAGCGGGGCGAGCCTCTGGGCAGCGGGGTGTACTTCGCCCGGCTGCAGGGCGGGGCGGTCGTCCAAATGCGCAAGATGCTCCTCCTCAAGTGACAGCCGCCCGGGGGCTCCGAGATCCGGGGCGGGTGCGAGGATGGAGAAACAGGCTGCGGATGCCTGCCGAGGGAATCCCTTCTTGCCATCGTGGGCCTGGCGTTCACGGTTCCGCGTCGAGAGGGCGCAGAAAGGGAGGGATGGGCATGGGTGAGACCTGGATGCGATATGGGTTGATTCCCCTGTTGACAATGTTCGGCCCTGGAAGCGCGGGGTCCGCCACGGCGGCCGAGGCCGAAACGCCGCCGGCGGAGGTAGTCCTGGAATCCAGCCAGATCGATGCCCGCACGGTGCCGGCCGGCGCCCGGGTGGTGGTCGTCCATGGGCGGGGAGAGCGGCATCGGGTCTCGGGCGAGTGGGCCCGGCTGGATACGTCGGCGGGCTGGGTCCAGGCCGTCGACGTGTCGGCGTTGGTCCTGGCCCGGGAAAGGGACCTGCGGCAGCAGCGGATCCCGTTGGACCGCATTCAGAGGCTGGTCATGGCGGGGCCGCCTTCGGTGGAAGCGGCGACCGACAGGCCGGGGGCTGCCAGAGAAGGGCGGGCCCAAGCCGGGACCCCTCGCATTGAGGTGGCAGGGAGGCAGGAAGCGCGGATCTTCCGGAAGCTGGGTGTGGGTGTCTTGGGAGGAGTCTTCGGGGCGTACGCAGGGTATTCGATGGGTGGCATTCTCGGGGCCGGCCAGTGCTCCGGGAGTGAGGAGCCATTCTGTGTACCGGATTCTGCTCTCCTGGTCGGGCTGGCGGGGCTTGCCCTCGGGACCGCGGCCGGCGTGAGTGTTTCGGACCCAAGGGCCCGGTATGTACCTGCCTTGGGCGGCAGTATTGCGGGATTGGTCGGGATCTGTGGAGCGATGGCCGAGTACAACAGGCGGAGCGGGGATCTAGGTCCATGGGAGTCCTGGGAGCTGTATGCGGCGGCGCTATTCGGGATTCCGGCGGTATCCGCCACGTTTTCTTCCGAGCGGTTCCGCGACCCTCCTGAAGACCGCCGCCTCTCCTTCGGGTTGGCGCCAACTCCCGGAAGGGGATTCTCGGCGGCCGCCGCGCTGCGGTTCTGAACCCCTCGGCTCCCCTGTGCGGCCGTCAGGAGGCCACCATTTGCGGCGCACGATCTCCTGCTCAGGTGGGGCGCCGTGGTCGGTTCCGGCGATGCGAGAGCTGGGTGAACGGCCGCAGTGGTCCAGAGGAAGGGAGGAATGAGCATGGGTGAGACATGGATGCGATATGGGTTGATTCCCCTGTTGACTGTAATCGCCCTTGGAAAGGCGGCATTCACGGCGGCCGAGGCCGGGACGCCCGAGGAGGAGGTGGTCCTGGAAGCCGGCCAGATCGGTGCCCGCACGGTGCCGGCCGGCGCCCGGGTGGTGGTCGTCCATGGGAGGGGAGAGCGGCATCCGGTCTCGGGCGAGTGGGCCCGGCTGGATACGTCGGCGGGCTGGGTCCAGGCCGTCGACGTGTCGGCGTTGGTCCTGGCCCGGGAAGGGGATCTGCGGCAGCAGCGGATCCCGTTGGACCGCATTCAGAGGCTGGTCATGGAGGGGCCGCCTTCAGGGGAAACGGCGATCGACAGCATGGGGGCCGCCCGGAAAGCGGAAGTGGAATCCGCGGTCAGGCCATTGCAGGGGCCCGAGGATGACAGGGAGCCCCGGGTCTTCGAAAAGCTGGCAGCGGGTGCCATCGGGGGAGTCGTATGGGGCTTCGCAGGGATGATTGCTGGAGCGGCGTGGGCTTCAACGGAAGACTGTGCTCAGGAAAACACCCTTTGCGGACTGGGGCCAGTCGTGGGTGCGGTAATACTTGGGACGGCGGGCTATACCGTCGGAGCCGCCGTCGGCGTCAGCCGGGTGGACCCGCACGACCAGTTCATTCCTGTCTTGGGAGGCAGTGCGGCGGGACTCATCGCCGGCTTCTACCTGACGAGTGCAGCAGGCATCCTCTGGCCGACCCTGTTCGTCGCCCCCATCGTCACGGCCACGGTGGTGTCCGAGTGGACCCGCTCTCCCCCCGAAGACCCGCGCGTCTCCATCGCCCTGCAACCACACCCCGGAAGGGGGTTCTCAGCCGCCGCCACCCTGGCCTTCTGAACCGCCGTTCGGTCCCTCCGGCTCCATCTCCTCGCCGCGCAGCAGGAAGGCGCGGATGTCGTAGCGGCCCGGCCGCTCCACCGGCAGATCCCCCGCCTCGATCATCACCTCCAGCGGCGAGGCCATCGTCCGCAACGGGAGCGCCGTCACCTCGTGGAGCCGCGCCGACTCGTACGTGGCCATGATGATCTCGACGGCCGCGCGGCCGTTCTCCGCCTGGCCGCGGTGCTCGACCTTGTCTTCGATCCACTCCACGATCTCGCGCTGCTGCCCGACGCTGGGGTCCTCGCCCTCGCCCGGATGCTCCTCCCAGGTGCCCGTCCGGCTGTTGAGGAGCCGCACCTTGCTCTCGTCGAGCTCGATGATGCCCTCCGAGCCGTAGAAGACCCCGCCCTGGTAGTTCGGACCGGCCAGCTCCTGCAGGATCTGGCCGATGGCCCCGTTGTCGAACTGCACCACGCACAGGCTCCGATCCTCGATGGGGACGCCGCGCTCGAAGCGCTCGGTCTTGCGCTCGATGTTGCCCATGACCCACACCGCCCGCGGATCCCCCATCACGTAGCGCATCATGTCCAACAGGTGCGAGCAGTCGTTGAGCAGGCCCTGCCCGCCGCGCGCGCTGACTTGCCGCACCTCGCCGATGGCCCCTTCGGCCACCAACTCCCTGGCCAGGGTCCACGCCGGATTGAAGCGGCGCTGATGGGCGATGGCCAGCTTGACGCGGTTGCGGCGGGCGGCGATCAGCATGTCGTCGCACTCGCCGAGGCTCGTCGCCATGGGCTTCTCGCACAGCACGGCCTTGGGCTTGCGCGCACAGGCGGCAATCGTCATCGGCGCGTGCAGCTTGTGCCAGGTGCAGACCGAGACGATGTCGAGGGACTCGTCGTCGAGCATCTGGCGGAAGTCCTCGTAGCGCTGGGCGATGCCGTGGCGCTCGCCGAACTCCTCCCGCGCCTCCGCCACCGGATCGGCCAGGGCCACCACTTCGACCCGGTCCACCCCGTCCCAGCCGCGCACGTGGTAGTGGGCGATGCTGCCACACCCGATGATGCCCACTCGGTACTTCTCTGCCATCACGGCACCCCCGGCGAGGCCGCCAGCAGCCCGCCGTCGACCTGGAGTGACACCCCCGTGATGCAGCCCGCCGCCGGCGAGCACAGGAAGGCCGCGGCGCGGCCGATGTCCTCCGGCGTGCCGGGACGGCGCAGGGGCACGCCGTCGAACAGTTCCTCGCGGATGCTGCCGCGCTCCGGCGGCGGCGCGCCGATGACGTGGTCCGTGTCCATGTACCCGGGCATGATGGCGTTGCAGCGGATGCCGTGCTCGCCGAGGTCGACGGCCATGCTCTGGGTGAGACGCAGGATGCCCGCCTTCGCCGTGCCGTAGGCGGTGTCCGCCTTCCAGGCGCGCCGCGCGTGCACGGAGGAGGTGCTCACGATGCACCCCCCGTCCCCCTGCTTCACCATCGCCCTCGCCGCCTGCTGGCTGCACAGGTAGAACCCCTTCAGGCCGATGTCGAGGTTGGCGTCCCAGTTCTCCTCGGTCAGTTCCAGGAAGGGCTGGCCGGTGCCGCCGAAGGGGTTGTTCGCCAGGATGTCGATGCGGCCGAAGCGGTCCAGGAAGGCGGTGAACATCGCCTCCACCTGGGCACTGTCGGAGATGTCGGCGGCGAAGAACTCGGCCTGCCGGCCGCGGGCGCGGGCGAGGCGCAGGGTCTCCTCGCCGTCGGCGTCCAGCTCCAGGTCGTTGACGCCCACGTCGCAGCCGGCCTCGGCCAGGGCCAGGACGATCCCCCGGCCGATGCGGCGCTTGCCGCCGGTGACGAGGGCCTTCTTCCCCTTCAGCGAGTGTGGATCGGGCATGGCATGCTCCTTCGTTTGCGGATCTCGAGCCGTCTTGGAGGCGCGCCCGAAGAAAGGGGACCTGCCGTTCCTGCTCAAACCGCTCGCCGCGCCGCGCCCGGGACGAGTCCGTCCTTGACCGAAGCCGGTTGACCCGACTGGGGCGGCCCCTTAATTCGCACTCCATGGCAGGGGTTCACGACATGGGCGGGCAACCGAGCGAGGAGCGCATCGACCGGTCCGACCACGAGCTGGCCGACTGGGAGCGCCTGACCAACGCCCTGGTGGGGGTGCTGCGCCATCGCGGCGTGATCAACGTCGACGAGCTGCGCCGCGGAATCGAGGCCATGACCCCGGAGGAGTACGAGGCCTGCGGCTACTACGAGCGCTGGGCGGCCTCCCTCGAGACCCTGCTGGTGGAGAAGGGCGTCCTCACCCCCGCCGAGATCGATGCCCGCGCCGCCGAGGTGAAGGCCCGATGGGGGTAGTCTTCTGCGCCCGCCCGGGCCGCTTCCGCGCCGGCGACGCCGTCGTCGTGCGGACCGAAACGGTGGACCACCACCACCGCACGCCCGCCTTCATCAAGGGGAAGCGCGGCCGGGTCCGCGCCGTGAGCGGCCCCTTTCTCGACCCGGAGAGCCGGGCCCACGGCGGCACCGGCGAGCCCCGGCGGCTGCTGTACCACGTGGAGTTCCGCCAAGCCGAGGTCTGGGCGGAGCGCTGCCGGGAGGGGCGGGCAGACCTGCTGCTCATGGACCTGTACGAGCAGTGGCTGGAGGCGGCCGCAGGATACGAGCGCCCGCCACGGATCATCGACAGCAAGGAGGAGGCGACATGAGCCCCGGCCATCACGAGCCGCACAAGGGAGTCCGGCCCGACGAGGACCTGGGCCCCAGGGCCCGGCGCGCCCTGGCCATCCACGAGTTGCTCGTCGACAAGGAGGTGATCGCGGCTGGAGAGGTGGAGGAGCAGGCCCGCCGCATCCAGTCCCGCTCCCTCTCGGACGGATCCCGGGTCGTGGCCCGGGCCTGGGTCGATCCGGAGTTCAAGTCGCGCCTGCTCACCGACGCCCGGTCCGCCGTGGGCGAGCTGGGCCTGAGCCTCACCCGTGACGCCGAGCTGGCCGTGGTGGAGAACACGGAGAGCGTCCATCACCTCGTGGTCTGCACCCTGTGCTCCTGCTACCCCACGGCCCTGCTGGGACCACCCCCCGACTGGTACAAGAGCGCCCCCTACCGGCGCCGCGCCGTCGCCGAGCCGCGCGCCGTCATGCGCGAGTTCGGCCTCGACCTCGGCGAGAGCGTGCAGGTGCGCGTCATCGACAGCACCGCCGACCTGCGCTACCTCGTGCTGCCGCGACGCCCGCCCGGCGCCGAGGGCCTCTCCGAGGAGGCGCTGGCGGCGCTGGTTACCCGCGACAGCATGATCGGCGTAACGGAGGCACGGGACCCATGACCCGAAGACTCTTCATCGACGACGGCGACGTCGACCGCATCGACAACCTGGCCCGCGTCCTGCACCCGCCGGGCAAGTTCCACGGCAACGCCGTGCTGCGGCCGGACCGGCGCTGGGACAACCGCGCCATCCAGATCCGCACCACGCCGGCGTGGGACCCGGAGGCGCGGCGCTTCCACCTGATCTACCAGGCCGCCGCCGAGGCCCCCGATGCCGACTCGCCGGAACCGCGCTCGCCCTGGGCGCCGCCAGGCGGGGAGAGCTTCGCCTGCTGCGCCTTCTCCGAGGACGGCGTTAACTGGGAGAAGCCGGACCTGGGGCTGTTCGAGTACGGCGGCCGCGACTGGGCCGGCCGGCCCCTGGGCACCGCCAACAACATCCTGCCCACGGCCACCGGCATGCTCCAGGGGCCGATCCACGACGCCGCCGACCCGGACCCCGGGCGGCGGTTCAAGGGCATGCGCAACGACGCCCGCTCCCTGCAGGCCTCCGTCTCCGCCGACGGCATCCACTGGCGCGACCTCGAGGGCGCCGCCGTGCCCAGCTTCGACGAGGCCCACCTCACCCACGACGCCCGCCGCGGCCTGTTCATCGCCACTCCCAAGCGGCACGGTCCCTACGGGCGCTCCTTCGCCCTGTCCACGAGCCGCGACTTCGACACCTGGACCGAGCCGGAGCTGATCTTCCACGCCGATCAGCAGGACCAGGAGAACGGCTTCGCGCGCGTGCGCCGGTTCCTCGACGATCCCGCGTACCTGGCGCCGGTCTTCAACCGCCCCGAGGAGTGGCGCACCGACGTGTACAACTTCCCCCTCTTCCCCTACGAGGGGCTCTACCTGGCGCTGCCGGTCATGCACCACTGGATCGGCAAGCACCCGCCGGGATACGAGAACGTGGACAGCCGCAAGACGGTGGAGCTGGCCTGCAGCCGCGACCTCAGGCAATGGCAGCGGGTAGCCGGCCGCGCCCCATTCATGGAGCTGTCGCCGGTGGGAGACGGGTCGGCGTACGACACGGGGCAGGTGGTGGTGACCAACGGCCCCGTGCGGCGCAACGACGAGCTGTGGTTCTACTACACGGGCCTGCGCCACCGCAGCCTCAGCTTCCACGACGAGGCCCACCGCGGGACCCTCGACGCCTCGGCCGTCTGCCTGGCGAGGATGCGGATCGACGGCTTCGTCGGCCTCAAGGGAGGCGTCGAGTGGGGGGCGGTCACCTCGAAGCCCATGGAAGTCGACGGGGCGGCGCTCCACGTCAACGCCGACGCCTGGCGCGGGCGCGTGCTGGCGGAACTGCTCGACCCCGGCACCGGCGAGCCGATGGAAGGCTTCGCGCGCGGGGACTGCCGGCCGATGATGGCGGACCGCATCGACGAGGTCCTGTCCTGGGAGGGCGGCTCCGACCTGTCCGCGCTGCGGGGCCGCAGCCTTCAGGTCCGCTTCCACCTGTGGCAGGCGGAGATGTTCTCCTTCTGGTTCGGGGAGCCGGCGGCGGAATGAAACGACCGATGGGGTGGTCAAATGGGCGAGAGCAGAGAGCCGATCGACCACTCCAACACGGAGAGCGCAGCAATGAAGAAGAGATGGATCATCGCCGGCGGAATCGCACTGACCCTCGGCGCGGCGGCCACCGTGGCCGTGGCCGAGCGCGGGGAGAAGAGGATGCGGGAGCACGGGCCGCTCAGGGCCCGGATCGTGGAGCGTCTGGACCTGACCGACGAGCAGCAGGAGCAACTGCAGGAGATGCGCGCGAAGCACCAGAAGGCCCGGCGCGAGCAGCGCGAGTCCATGGTTGCCATGGGCCGGGAGCAGCGCGAGGCCGTGATGGGGATCCTCACCGAGGAGCAGCAGGAGACCCTGAAGGAGATGCGCGGCCGGTTCCTCGACCGCCGCGGCGGCATGGGCCGGGACCGCTGGGACATGCGGCGCGGCGGCAAGGGCAAGGATCGGTGGGACATGCGGGGCGGAGGCAAGGGCCGGGGCGACGCTTGGCGGGGCGGAGGCAAGGGCCCGTTCTCGAGGCTGGATCTGACGGACGAGCAGAAGCAACGGCTCGGGGAGCTGCGCACCGAGCACCGCACCGAGATGCGCGAGACGCGTGCAAGTCACCGCAAGGCGCTGGAGGGCGTCCTCACGGGCGAGCAGCGCGACATGCTCGAAACGATGAAGGACCAGGCGTTCTACGGCGGCGGCCGGCGCTGGCGCGGCAAGCGGTAGGCGGCGGTTCCTGCAGGATTCCTCACGACGCGGAGCAGCGGGTCTGCTCCGCGTCTTCTTGTTTCAACCCTTTCTCTTGTACTGCCTCATCACCCCCCGGTGCGGGTCCCGCTCGCCGCCGCCGCGGGCGAACTGCGGAAACAGCTCGTCGTGGATCTCCACGGGCTGGCGCAGGTGCTGCATGCGCCCCTCGCCGGCGGTGTCGAGCATGGTGGGGAAGAACATGCCGGCGCCGGTGTCGACGCCGTACCCGCCCGGGGAGTGGACGGAGATGTACTGGCGGGCCAGCTCGTGCTCCTCCGGGGTCGCGGCGCGGCGGGTGCAGTTCATGGTGAACATGCGCCGTTGCCGGCCGCCGCCGAAGGAGGCGTGGTAGAGGTCGTGGTTGAAGATCACCACGTCGCCCGGGCTCGACTCCAGGGCCACGCTGCCCGGGAACTCGCTCGGCGACACCCCGAAGAGGGCCTCCGACTCCCTTGGATTGACCCCCTCGGCGCGCACGTAGTGGCCGGGGCGGTGGCTGCCCGGGATCACCCGCAGACAGCCGCTGCCGGCGTCCACCTCGTCGAGGTAGAAGGCGGTCTTGGTCGCCCACAGGCGGCCCCAGTTGCCATCGGGATGCCAGTGGGTGTCGCCCACGTAGTAGTTGCCGTCGCCCCCGCAGTAGCTGAAGTCGTCGCCGATGACGCCGCCGATGAGGCCGAGCACGCCCGGGTGGTCGAGGATGGCGCACATCTCCGGCGCGTGCTCGATGGGACCGCCGAACATGGTGCGCTTCGTGCCGTCGTGGTCCTGCCCGCCGCCCCAGTGGCGGATCGACCACTCGAAGCCCTCGATGACGCGGTCGACCTCCTCTGGGCTGAGCAGTTGGCGAACGACAAGGTATCCGAAGGCGTCGAAGAATCGCGTCTGCTGCTCGGTCAGTTGCATGTCGTGGGCTCCGTCAAAGCAGGTGTGAGTGAGGCCGGGATGAGCATCCGGCCCCGCGGGAAGGGGGCGTCGGCCAGTCGGTCTGGGCGCTCAGCCGGCGCCGCAAGGGCATCCTTGCCCCCGCGGCAGGCTGGCGGAGGGAGAGCGGGGCGGCCCCGGCAGCAGCGGCCAGCCGAATCCCTCGACGACGCGGCGCAGGGCCGGATCGCCGGCGGAAAGGGCGGGAAGGTACTCGCCCAGCCGCCGCCGCCGCCACCAGCCTTCTTCACCGGCCGGGGCGAACTCGTACTCGTAGAGGTCGGCGCGGATGCGGCGCGGCGGCCTTCCGTCGAAGGGATCTTCGGCGAGCAGGGAGAGGGCCCCCGGGTCGGCGTGGAGCAGCTTGTACACCAGATGGACCAGCCACGGCTGGGTCCGGTAGTCGGCCATGGCGGCGAACCAGATCTGCCAGTCGATGCGGTAGTGGTAGGGCGAGATCACGCACGGAGGGCGGGAGGGGTCTCCGGGCTTGCAGTGGAAGGAGTACTCCCGCCACGCGGCTGCGGCGGGACCCGGCTCGTCGAGGGTGCCCAGCAGGACGACCTCGCGCCGCACCTTCCCCACGTGGCCGAAGGCGCCGTAAGTGTTGACCAGGTGCAGGCGGTCGTAGGAGGTGTTCATCACCTGGCGGGAGGAGAGCATGTTGGCCGCGGGCGCGGCGCTGAGCAGGACCACCACCCCGGTCAGCGCGCCCACGGCGAGGCGGCGTCCCCGGCCCGGCGCGCGGGCGGCTGCCTCCTCCCTGGCGAGGAGGGCCTTCAAGGGCCGGGGCGCAATGCGCCGGAGCCAGGCGTCGTCGAAGCACGGCAGGCACAGGGCGATGGTCAGGTAGTTGAGCCAGGAGAGGTTGCCGCTGGCGATGAGCAGCACCTGGAAGGCGAGGATGAGGAGCCCCGCGAGCCGGCGCAGGCGCACCGGGCCGAAGAGCAGCAGGGGGGCGCCGACCTCCACGAGGTGGCTGAAGAGCACGCCGGCGCGGTGCGCCAGGCCCGGCAGCAGGTGCAGGTACGGGCTCAGGGGGTTGGGGATCGGCTGGGTCTCGTAGTGATGGAACAGGCAGGTCAGGTCTAGCCAGCACGGATCGCCGCGCAGCTTGATGAGCCCGGCGCCGAACATGACGCGGAACAGCAGCCAGCGCAGCAGCCACAGGACGGCGCGGTCCGGGGGGACGGCGTGGCGCCGGCCGCCGCGCCCGATGGGGCACAGGAAGACGGCCAGGAACCCGGTCTCGAGGGTGAGGATCTCCCAGCCGTACCCGTAGAACAGCTGGCCGGCGTTGACGAAGGAGGAGTAGAGGACCCAGAGGACCAGCAGGTGGGGGGCGGAGGCGTACCCGGCCACCAGCAGCAGCGCCCCGGCGAAACCGAGCCAGGCGAGGCCGGCCATGAAGCCGTCGGACGTGCTGATCCACATCAGCGTCGGGACGTCCAGCCACGGCAGGGCGGCCGAGGCCGCGGCGCCTTCGAGATGGAGGCGCGCCGGCAGCAGCCCCCCGTCGCCGATCAGCGGTCCGGCCTGCCGCGCCGACACCAGGAAGGCGGTGGCGTAGACCAGCCCGAGGAGGCGCAGGAAGAGCCACCGCGCCAGGCGGTACTCGGTGCCGGGCGGGTCGAGGGCGCGTCCGAGGCGGCGGCTGGCGGCCTGCAGCCGGCGGGCCCATCCATGGCGGGCGATATGGCGGGGGGGCACGGGTCGGGCTACCTTGACGCCGCCAACGATAACCCCCGCGCACCGCCGACCCAACGGCGGAGGGAGCCCCCCTCATTCCCACCGGCGCGCTGGACCGCCGAGGCACGTGGCGCACCTTCGGTCCCGCCGACGGGCTCGCGGGGGCGCGCGCCGAGGAGATCGCCGAGGACGGCCGCGGCGATCTGTGGTTCGCCACCTGGGACAACGGCGTCAGCCGCTTCGACGGCGACCGGTTCCAGAGCTACACCGGCGGCGACGGCCTGTGCGGGGACCGCGTGTTCTCCATCCTCCGCGACGGCGGCGACCGGCTGTGGTTCGCAACCCTCAGCGGCGTCTGCTGGCACGACGGCCGCAGGTTCCATGCCGCCGTCGGCGAGGGCATCGCCGGCCGCCCCGTCCAGTCCCTCTTCGAGGACGACCAGTCCCGCCTCTGGTGCGCCGGCACCGGGACCCTGGGCTGGTTCCAGGGCGGCGAGTTCCGCGACCTGGCGCCGGCCTACGCCGAGCGCTACGGAGAGCCGCCGTCGCCGCGCTGGACCAACCAGTGCTGGGGGATCACCCAGGACACCCGCGGCGACCTGTGGTTCGCCTTCGACCACCTGGTCCGCTTCGACGGCCGCGACTTCCACCGCTACGGAGAGGCCGAGGGCCTGCCGGCCGACGCCAGCTGCTACGTCGTCGGCCGCGACCCGGAGGGCGGCCTGTGGATCGGCCGCGCCGGCGAGCGGCAGCGGATCTGGCGGTTCGACGGCCGCTGCTTCGACCCGGTGGCGGTGGACCTGCCCGGCCATCTCCGCAAGATCCAGTGCGACCGCGACGGCCGCCTGTGGCTGTGCACCTCCGGAGGGGCGCTCTACCAGGCGGGAGACGGCTTCGATCGCATCACCACCGCCGACGGCCTGCCCTATCCGGTGGTCAACGCCGTCTTCCAGGACCCCGAGCGCCAGCACTGGTTCGCCACCTGGGGCGGCGGCGTCGCCCGCTACGACGCCTTCGGCGTCGGTCTCTTCGAGCGCCCCGAGGACTACCCCGAGGGGGAGGCGGAGATCTCGCGGATGGTGCAGGACCGGGGGGGCCGCATCTGGATCGGGTTCTCCACCCCCTTCCTCAGCCTGACGGCGCGCAGCGTCGCCCGCTTCGACGGCAGCGGCTACGAGTTCGTCGGCGCCGGCGAGGGCCTCGACCTCAACAGCTGCTTCGCCATCTACGAGGACGGCGGCGGCGGCCTGTGGTTCGGCGGCGGCAACGGGCTGTTCCGCTACGACGGCGCCCGCTTCGAGCGGGTCGGCGCCGAGGCCGGCTTCGTCGAGGCCGGGGTCAGCGCCGTCGCCCAGGACCGGGACGGCCGGCTGCTGGTGGGTCAGTGGGTGAACGGGACCACCGCCCGCAGGGAGGAGCTCTTCGCCAGCCCCCTGCAGATCGTGCGCCGCCAGGGGCAGGGCTTCGTCACCGTCTTCCGCGAGGAGGACAAGGAGGACCCCTTCAACCACATCGGCGCCCTGGTGGCGGCCCGCAACGGCGAGCTGTGGTACGCCCTGGGGACTCACAACCCCTTCGGCCGGGGCAAGGGGATCGGCCGCTGGCACCCCGAGCGCGGCGCCGCCCTGTACACCACCGACGACGGCCTGCCGAGCAACCGCGTCCGCTGCCTCTTCGAGGACCGCCGCGGGCATCTCTGGCTGGGCACGGACGGCGGCGTCGCCCACCACGACGGCCGGCTCTTCCAGACGATCAAGCTGCCCCCGGCGGGGCCGGTCCTGCAGATCCTGGAGGACCAGGAGGGCACCTTCTGGTTCGGCACCGCCCTCGGCACCCTGGTCCGCTACCGGCCGGGCCGCAACCCGCCGCGGGTGCGCCTCGACCAGGTCGTGGCCGACCAGGTCTTCGAGTCGCCGTCGGCGGTGGTCCTGTCCGCTGGCCAACCGGTGATCTTCGAGTACAAGGGCGTGAGCTTCTCCACCCATCCCCGGGACATGCTCTACGTGGTCCGCCTCCAGGGCCACGAACGCGACTGGGGGCCGGCGACCCGGAACATGCGGGCCCACTACCGCGACCTGCCGAAGGGGGAGTACACCTTCCAGGTGCGCGCCGTCGACCGCGATCTGAACTACTCGGAGATCGCCGAGGTCCCGGTCTCGGTCGAGCCCGACCCGCGCATCGCCGCCCTGACCGAGGCCCTCGGCGGCCAGGCCCCGGGGGTCGAGTTCACCGGCCGCAGCGCCGCTCTGCAGCGGGTGCAGACGCGGCTCATGGAGGCGGCGGAGGCCGATCTCACCGTGCTCATCCTCGGCGAGACGGGGGTGGGCAAGGGACTTGCGGCCCGGATCCTGCACGCCCTCGGCCGGCGCCGCGGCGGCCCCCTGATCCACGTCAACTGCGGCGCCCTGCCCGCCACCCTGGTGGACAGCGAGCTCTTCGGACACGAGAAGGGGTCGTTCACCACCGCCCTGGCGCGCAAGCTCGGCAAGGTCGAGCTGGCGGCGGGGGGCACCCTGTTCCTCGACGAGATCGGCGACATGCCGCTGGAGGCGCAGGTGAAGCTGCTGCGGCTCCTGGAGGACGGGACCTTCGAGCGCCTGGGGGGCAGCCGCACCCTGAGGGCCGACGCCCGGGTGGTGGCCGCCACCAACCGCGACCTGGAGCAGATGGTGCGCGACGGCGACTTCCGCGAGGACCTCTACTACCGCCTGCAGGTGCTGCCCGTCCGCCTGCCGCCGCTGCGCGACCGCCAGGAGGACGTGCCGGCCCTGGCGGAGCTGTTCAAGGAGCGCATGGCCTCGCACCTGGACAAGCGCATCGGCCCGCTGACGCCCGAGGTCGTGGCGGTCCTGCGGGCGCAGCCGTGGCCGGGGAACGTGCGCGAGCTGGAGCACACCCTGCAGCGCGCCGTCATCGCCTGCCGCGGCCCCCGGATCACGACTGCCGACCTGGGGCTGAAGGCGGCGCCGCCGCCGCCCGGCGAGCTCGAGGTCCTGCCCCTGGAGGAGTTCGAGCGCCGCTACATCCGCCGCGTCCTGGAGTCGAGGAACTGGCTCGTCCGCGGCGAGGGAGGCGCGGCCGCGGCCCTCGGGCTTCCGCCCTCCACCCTGCGCAGCCGCATGAAGAAGCTCGGCTTGGAGAGGCCCCGCTGAGTCCCGGGGGCGATATTTCGCCCGCGAGCGAAATATCGCTCAATGCGCTGTAACTCGATCCAGATCAACAGGATAGGTTCCAGTCCAGGGCTTCCGGAGTGGACATTTCGCCCCGGACGAGGAGCGGGTGGAACCCCTCTTGCGGCATCCACTGCATTTTGATTTCACTGTGGGCCAACGAGTTAGGCCGGTTCTCTCCGATTCCCGGAGAGCCTGGCCCGCCAATTGCACTGGAAAGGGGCGGACGGGCCGCGGCGAGGGCCGCTCCCGGCACGTCCCACGATTCGGAGACAATCAGGAGACCGACCATGAGAGTTCCCATGCCAGCCACCACCGGTTCCCTGGGCGCGGCGCTGCTGACCCTGGCCCTGCTCCTGCTGGGATCGGCCGCCGCCCACGGGCAGGTGACCTTCGACGACTTCGAGGACGGCGATGCCTCGGACTGGATCTTCTTCGGGGGCAACGAGGCCGGCGGCGGCGGCGGCGCCGCCAGCGACCGTCCGGCGCAAGGCTCCTGGTACCTGGACACGGGCTGGGGCGGCGCCGGCAGCGAGAGCGTGTTCTACGGCGGGTTCTTCCGCAATCTCCCCGAGGACGCGCAGCTGACCCTGCCGGAGGACCCGTGGCTGAGCCTGTGGGTCCTCGTCCAGACCGGCACCACCGTCGACCGCTTCTCGGTGGAGCTCACCGTCCGCGAGGACACCGACGGCGAGGGCTACGAGGAGGGCGAGGACGACTCCTTCCAGCACATCCTCTCCTTCGACAGCTCCGACGCCGACGACACCTGGCGCCAGGTCAGCGCGCCCCTGGCCTCCTTGACCGACCTGCAGACCGGCGGCGACGGCACCTTCGACGGCCGCGTGGACGAAGTCGTCATCGTCATCTCCGGCGTCGAGGGGGGAGCGGCGACGGACGTCCTCGTCGACTTCGACGACATCCTCTTCACCAGCGGCGCCCCCCAGGCGTCCACGGCGGTGACGCGGCTGGCGCGGGCGCCGGCGGCCTGGAGCCTCGGCCTCGCCTATCCCAACCCTTTCAACCCCGTCACGACGATCCACTTCTCCCTGCCCTCCTCCGGCGACGTGGAGCTGGCCGTCTACAACAGCCTCGGCCAGCGGGTGCGGAGCCTGGTGAGCGGGTTCCACGCCGCCGGCGAGTACGCCGTGACCTGGGACGCCGTCGACGACGGCGGCTCCCCCGCCGGCAGCGGCGTCTACATCTACCGGATGACCGCCGGCGACTTCACCCGGACCCAGCGCGTGGTCCTGGCCCGGTAGACCGCGGCCGGCCAGAGGCGATCCCATGAAGACTCGGCGGATCCTGTTCCCCGTCCTGCTCCTGGCGCTGACCGCCGGGCTCGCCCCGCGGGCGGAGGCGCAGGCGAACCAGGTGGTCGTCGTCGAGGACGAGCGCGGCTGGAAGCTCCAGGTCGACGGCGAGGACTTCATGGTCTTCGGCATGAACTGGGGCTACATCCCCGTGGGCGAGAACTACCGCTACTCCCTGTGGGACCAGCCCGACGAGTTCATCGTCGAGGCCCTCGACGCCGAGATGTCGATGCTCCGGGAGATGGGCGTCAACGCCATCCGCCTGTTCTCCGAGATCCCGCCGCGCTGGGTGGAGCACATCTACGACGAGTACGGCATCATGACCGCCGTCAATCACCTGATGGGGCGCTACGGCTTCGAGGTGAACGGCCGCTTCGTGCCCGAGACCGACTACAGCGACGAGACCACGCGCCGGGCGATCCTCGCCGACCTGAAGCGGACCGTCGAGGCCTACCGGGACACCCGCGGCGTGCTGATGTACCTCCTCGGCAACGAGAACAACTACGGCCTGTCGTGGACCAGCTTCGAGATCGAGGACCTGCCCGAGGAGGCCGACGATCCGCGCGCCGAGTACCTGTACACGCTGATGGGCGAGGGGGCGGCCCTGGTCAGCGGCCTCGACGACCGCCACCCGGTGGCCCTGGCCAACGGCGACATCAACTATCTCGACGTCATCGCCCGCACCTGCCCCGAGGTCGACATCATGGGGGCCAACGTCTACCGCGGGGTCAGCAGCGGCGACCTCTTCCGGCGCGTCCGCGACGAGATGGGGGTGCCCTTCGTCTACACCGAGTTCGGCGCCGACGCCTACGACGCCAAGCGGGACCGCGAGGACGATGTCGCCCAGGCCGACTACCTCCTCGGCCAGTGGCGCGAGATCTACGAGCAGTCCTACGGCAAGGGCGGCGCCGGCACCGCCCTGGGCGGCTTCATCTTCCAGTGGTCGGACGGCTGGTGGAAGTTCCGCCAGGAGGAGAACCTCGACGTCCACGACACCAACGCCAGCTGGGCCACCGGCGCCTACGTGCACGACTTCGTCGAGGGCCGCAACAACATGAACGAGGAGTGGTGGGGGATCGCGGCCAAGGGCCCCTCCGACGACCGCGGCTTCATCCCGGTGACGCCGCGCACCTCCTACTACGTCCTGCAGCGGGCCTTCCGCCTCGACCCCTACGCCGAGGCGACGACGGCGGAGGTCATCCGCCGGAGCTTCGGCCAGATCCGCCTCTCCGACTACTCGCACCGCTACGCCACCGGCCGCGCCCTCGACGAGGTGAAGCAGCTGGGCGCCGTGCGCCTCGGCGACGTGCGCATGCGCTACGAGTCGAGCATCAGCAGCGGCGACGAGCGCACCGAGCGCGGCGAGGAGGAGCGCTTCGGCCACACCGAGTCGTTCTGGACCGACTTGGAGGTCGACAGCGGCGACCTGCGGGGCCGCCTCTCCCTGCACGGCGTCGGCGCCGTGGGCCAGAACCGCCTCGACAACATCTTCTACGAGAACCGCGCCATCGAGCGGGTCG
>JAJDTN010000405.1 GCA_022827165.1 Candidatus Latescibacterota bacterium | reverse complement strand
ACGGGTGAATGCGGTGGCCCCGGCGTACATCGACACGGAGATGACGGCGGAGGTCAAGAAGCGGGACAAGCTGCGCGGCTGGGTGGAGGAACGCACACCCCTGGGCCGCTTCGGACGGCCCGAGGAGGTGGCATGGGCCGTGGTCTTCCTGGCTTCGGAGGCGGCCAGCTACATCACCGGCACCACCTTGTACGTCGACGGCGGCTGGACCGCCGCCTGACCGGCCTTCGTTCCCCTCAGCCGCGATCGACGCCGATCGCTTCGGCCGCCAGGCCCTTGCAGCGGTCGATATCGTAGTCCCGGTGGATGGTGATCTTCTGAGCTTCCAGGGACCCCTCGGCGTGGATGGCGAGGAACTGGTTGTAACCGCCGAAGTCGGAGGCGGTCAGGTCCCGCACCAGGTTCATCGCCTTCAGTCTGTCCGACGCCCCGGCGCCGCTGCCGCCGAGGAACCGGTCGATGTACGGACGGGTCTCGGGGCTGTCCATGTCCTGCTCCGAAGGGCCCGTCACGACCAGGCCGCCGGCGATGTCCTGCACCCAGCGGATCGCGTCGTGGTAGCGGGCGGCGAAGTGGTACTTGGCGAGGTTGGTGAGCACCACGTCGGGCACGGCGAGACCGGAGTCGGTGATGCGGCAGTCGTGGGCCGCCGCCCGGCTCAGGCCGCGCACGGTCTCGGTCCAGGCGATCAACTGCGTCAGCTTCTCGCGAACATGGCCGGCTTTCTCGATGCCGTTGTACTCGGCGAGCAGAGCCGCGGCGCCGATGAAGAGGTCGCACAACGGCGGCTTGTAGGAGACCGCCGTGAACCGGTGGAACTCCACGAAAGTGTTGGCCAGAAAGCC
Source organism: Candidatus Latescibacterota bacterium (assembly GCA_022827165.1). The sequence continues at coordinate 15,855 of JAJDTN010000405.1, read as the reverse complement.
GGCCGCCTGCCACTCCCCCTGCAGGAAGACCCGCTCCTTGGGCACGAAGACGTCCTCGAACACGGTGAGGGTGTCCACCAGTCGATGCCGTGAGCTGACCGGGTAGTGGAAGGAGCTGTCGTCCTCGGCGGCGCCGAAGGGGCTGGTCAGGAGCTTGACTCCCGGGCTGTCGACCGGCACGGCAAAGGAGACGGCGTAGGCGGCGTCCTCCGCGCCAATCGCCCTCGTGGGCAGCACGACGACCTCGTCGACGACGGGGGTTCCCGTCGTGTGGGCTTTGGCGCCCCGTACGACGATGCCGTCGTCGCGCTCCTCGGCGATGCGCACGTAGTAGTCGGGATGCGCCTGCTGCGACGGCAACAGGCTTCGGTCGCCCTTGACGTCGGTCTGCGCCACGGCCAAGGTCAGGTCGAGGTCCCGGCAGCGTCGGTGAAAGGAAGCGACCCGGTCGTTGTACGCGGTGCCAGCCTTGTCGTCGACAACCCGCGTCACCAGGTCGAGGGCGAAGAGGGCGTCGGTTCCGATCTCCTTGACCAGGAGCACGACGCTGCGGCCGCGGCGCGTCGACGTCTCGATCATCTCGCGCCGGTTGAGCAAGTCCCGTGACGACTCGGGCCGCTTGTAGTAGCGACTGTGGAGGCAGCCCTCGTCGTCGGCCCAGGTGAACAGCTCCCTGTGCCGACCCTCCTCGGCCAGTTCGAAGTCGAGGGCCGCGTGCCGGGCGGCGACGCCCAGATGGGGATGGTCGGTCACATCGGCCACGGATTGTCCATGGAAGTACACGGTGCGTCCGTCCCGCAGTCCTTCCATGTACTCCGCCGCCGTGCGCAGTCCCATGAGCTTTCTCCCTTCAGTTGCGCAGGGGTTTGCCGGTTTCCAGCATGTGGGCGATCCTCGCCCGGGTGGCCGCGGTTCCGCAGAGTTCGAGGAAGGCTTCGCGCTCGAGGTCGAGCAACCCTTGCTCCGAGATCGTGCCGCGGGCGCCGCCGCCGCAGACGACCCGGGCCAGGGCCTTGCCAACGACCACGTCGTGCGCACCCAGACGGCCCTCCGCGGCACCGGCGTCGATCCCGGCGTGCAGCCTCTCTAGCACATCGGGACCGGCCACCGCCAGCTCCCGTGGCTGCGGCGGGGACCATCCTCGGGCGAGTAGTTCCCGGGCCCTCGTCACCGCTGCACCCAGAAGCCGGTCGCCATCGAGCCGGATATCATCCGCGTCGTCGAGGAACCCCCAGGCCCGCGCCTGCGGCGCGTTGTCGGACATTCGTCCCTCCTGAAGCGCCGGCAGGAAGGCATCGACCTCCGCGCCGAAGCGCCGCACCATCTCCTTGCAGCCTCCCGCCCCGGGCACGACCCCGATGCGGGTCTCCACGAGGCCGAGGCGCAGCTCCGCGGCGGCCACGCGGGAGGCGGCGGAGAGATTGAACTCGCAACCGCCGCCGAGGGCCAGGCCCCGCGCCGCCGTGACCACCGGCATCGGCGCGTAGCGCACCGCCGCGGTGGCCTGCTGAAAGAGCTGCAGATACGCGTCCAGCTCCGCCCAGGCGCCGGCATCGATCCGTTGCAGGACATACCTCAGGTCGGCCCCGGCCGACAGATGCTCCCCCGCCCCGGTGAGTACCAGGAGATCGAAACCGCCTTCGGCGGCCGCGTCGCGGGTGAAGGCGAGGGACCCGGGGCCGAGGACGTTGAGCTTGCCGCGCAGCTCGATCGCCGCCGCCCCGTCACCGAGCCGCACCAGACGCGCCGTCTCGCATTCGCCCAGGACATCCGCCGCCGCCATGAGTTCCGCGTCGGTCGGGGGGCCCGAGGCGCGGAGAGGGCGGTGTCCCCCGCCGTCCGGGGCCATCACGGTGCGATCTCCCGACTCGCTTCCATAGACCCGCCCTGCGCCGCTGGCGGCGATGCGGGCGAGCAACTCCGGCGGCTCGGTGCCAGCCTCTTCCAACCCTTTGATCACGGTGCCGGCGCCGATGAGATCGATCTGCTCGAAGGGGCCGGCTTCCCAGTGGAAGCCCCAGCGCAGGACCCGGTCGATGTCCTCCAGCGAGTCGGCCACCTCCGCTGCGCAGGCAGCGCAGTAGCCCAGGGTCGCGAAGAGGTGGTGGCGAGCCAGGCGGGCGAGGCGGTCCTCGCCGGAGGCGGCCACCGCGGCCAGTCGCTCGCCGAGGTCCCCCCGGGTCGGGAGGGGGAGCCGGACCGAACGGCGGGCGCGGTACTCGAGGGTGGCGGGGTCGATGGCCTCGATGCCCCCCTCCCCCTTCCGGTAGAAGCCGCTCCCGGCCTTGTCTCCGAGGAGACCGGCCTGGACCATGGCGCGCAGTCCGTCGCCCGGTTCGAAGATGCCGCGGCCGGGATCGTGCTCCAGGCCGTCCCGGGCCGTGCGGGCCACGTGGACGAGGGTGTCCAGTCCGATGAGATCGCACAGCCTCAAGGTGGCGCTGCGGGGGCGTCCCAACACCGGTCCGGTGACGGCGTCGACCTCCTCCACGGTGAGGCCGCCGGCCTCCATGCGCCGCAGGGCGTCCATGACGGCGAAGAGACCGAGCCGATTGGCGATGAAGTTCGGCGTATCCCGGCAGGCGACCACCCCCTTGCCGAGGCGGCTGCGCAGGAAGGTGGACATCTCCTCCATCCGGGAGGGAGCGGTCTCGGGCCCCGGGATCAGCTCGACGAGCTTCATGTAGCGCGGCGGATTGAAGAAGTGGACGCCGAGGAACCGGCGCCGCAGGTCTGCCGGAAGGCCCTCGGCGAGGGCGGCGATGGAAAGGCCGGAGGTGTTGCTGGTCAGCATCGTGGATGACCCCAGACCCGGGTGAATACGCTCGTAGAGGGAGCGCTTGATCTGGAGGTCCTCGACCACGGCTTCGACCACCCACTGGACTCGGGTGAGGTCCGGGGTACCGCTCAGGGAGCCGGGATGGATCCGTTCCGCCGCTTCCGGCAGGAAGAGAGGGCTCGGCCGAAGCTGCCCCAGGCTCTCGAGTCCGGCCCGCGCCCTGCCCGCCCCGTCGGAGCCTTCGGGGAGGTCGAGCAGGTCGACCTCGAGTCCGGCGTTGGCCATGAGCGCCGCGATCTGGCGGCCCATGACCCCGGCGCCGAGAACGGCCACTCTCTCGATGCCGCCGTCCTTCATCCGCCGCCGCCCTTCGGCCCGGCGGCGGCCCGGGGAGCCGGACCCGTCTCCGGATCGCCGCGGAAGCTCATGCGCGGCTCCCGGAATCGCCTTCGAACAAGAACAACTGGTCGGGGTGGGCGGCGGACCTGCGGCCGCCGTGGGAGGTACTGCCCTCGTGGCGCGCTTGGAGCCAGGCATCGACATCGGTGCGCCGGAAACGCATGAGCCGGCCCAGGCGGTAGTGGGGGATCTCCGATCGCCGGGCCAGCCTCCTCACCAGCGACACGGAGCACGCGAGGTAATCGGAGACCTCGGCCACGGTCATCAGCGCTTCGCGAGGCATGGTTCAGATGGTCACCGACCGGCGCAAGGCAAAGAGATTGTTGTCCGTCTCCTGGATGGTGACTTCCAAATCGTAGTCGATTCCCCGGTCGGGGAACAGCTTGGACAAGGCTTCCACCGCCCGCTCCATGCAGTACCGGGCGACGTTCTCGACGCTCGGGTTGGCGCCGGGAATCAGCACGATCCCGTCGGGCTCGAAGAGCCGGCTGTCGAGAAAGACCCCGTCCCGGCGGGAGACCAGCATGCGATGGTCGAGACTCCTGAAGATCTCCTTGAGGGCCCCGAAGTCGACGGACATGTCGATACCCTCCAGACGCGGGAAACGCTCGGCCCGCACGACGAAGGAACCCCGCCAGGTATGGCCGTGGACGTAGGCGCACTTGCCGTCGTAGTCGAGCTGCCGGTGGGCGGCGTGAAAGTGCCCTTTGGCGGTGAGGGTTTCCATCGACCGGAGGGGAAAGGCCCCGGGACGGCTCAGGCGGCGCGGCTCACCGGGGTTCTGCGGCCCGCCTCTGGGCCCACAGGCGCAGGATCCAGGTGACGAGGGAAGCGACGGGGACGGCGAGAATCAGGAAGTAGAGCCCCCGGGCGGTGACCTGCACGAAGGGGCCCGTGGAGATCGTGGTGAGCACCACGATGAGGAGGAAAGCGACGATCATCACGCCGGTGAGAAAGCGCAGCACACGGTGGGATGCCTCGTAGAGCGCGGCAGGGTCCCGGGCGGGTGCTTCGGCGGGTGGCCTGGGCTTCTTTGCGGACATCCTCTCTCCCTCAGCGGCGAGTCCCGGCGGTGGCAGGACTCAGGCGCTCCGCGGCCCGAGTCCGCGCCTGGCGGTCGGCTTCGAGGACGGTCTCGAGGTCGGTGGCCGGCCCTGGATCCCAGCTGTCGACGACGGCCAGGTTCAACTCGTGGATCTCCAGAAAGCCCAGCCGTCCCTCGAGGAAGGCGGAGACGGCGACCTCGTTGGCGGCGTTCAGCGCCGCCGGGGTGGTGCCGCCGGCCCGCGCCGCATCGCGGCACAGGGACAGGCCCGGGACTCGCTCCGGGTCGGGGGCCTCGAAGTGCAGGGCCCCCACCTCGGCCAGATCGAGCCGCGGCAAGGGACCCGGCTTGCGCACCGGATGGGTGAGGGCGTACTGGATCGGCAGGCTCATGTCGGTCCGTCCGAGGTGGGCCAGGATCGAGCCGTCGGTGAACTCCACCAGCGAGTGAACGATCGACTCCCGGTGAATCACGACCTCCACGCGGTTCACGTCCACTCCGAAGAGCCAGGCGGCCTCGATGATCTCGAAACCCTTGTTCATCAGGGTCGCGGAATCGACGGTGATCTTCGGCCCCATCCGCCAGGTCGGGTGCTGGAGGGCCTCGGCGGGGGTCACCTTGGCAAGCTCCGACCGGCTGCGGTCGCGGAAGGCTCCCCCCGAGGCGGTCAGGATCAACCGGGAGACGTCCTCCTCACGCTCTCCCCGCAGGCACTGCCAGAGGGCGCTGGGCTCGCTGTCCACGGGCAGGAGCTCTCCCCCTCCCTCCCTTGCGGCCTCCTGCAACACCCCCCCGGCCATGACCAGGGGCTCCTTGTTGGCCATTGCCACGGTCTTGCCGGCCTTCAGGGCGCTCACCGTCGGCGGCAGCCCCACGGCCCCCACCAGCCCGTTGACGATGACATCCACCCGGCCGTCGGCGACCAGATCGCACAGCCCCTGTCCCCCGGAGAGGACCTCAACGCCGGGCAGCTCTTTCCTGGCCCTGCGGGCGTCGGCGCTTGCGGCCACGCAGACGAGACCGGGAGACCACTCCCTCGCCTGGTGGATCAGCTCGTCGACGCGGCGCCCCGCCGCCAGGGCCACGACCTCCCACTCCGCGTCCCCGTCCTGGCGGCGCAAACCCTCGAGAACCTCGAAGGTCGTCGTCCCGATGGAGCCGGTGCTGCCGAGGATGGCGAGCCGTGTCACCGCCGCAGGAGGGCATCGCGCCCCAGACGAAGAGACGCGCGCTCAGCGGCCACCGGCTCGGGGCCCTGCGGGTCGAGGGAGATGGCCTCCTCGGGGCAGGCCGATTCGCACAGACCGCACAGCAGGCAGCGCCCCAGATCGAGCTCGAAGACGGCGGGCCAGCGTTCACTGGTGGCCGGCACGTCGGCCTCCTCCACCCAGGGCGGCGCGGAGGCTTCGATGCGAATGCAGTCCGACGGGCAGGCGGCGGCGCAAAGGGCGCAGGCGACGCACCGGGGGCGTCCGTCGGAGCGTTGGCGCAAGCGCGGAGTCCCTCTGAGGGGCGTGGCGCAGGCCGACGTGCGTCCGGCCACAGGAGTCCGTCTGGAGGCCAGGCGGCCGATCGTCCGCCAAAGGCCGGCGAAGAGTCCGTAGCCCCTCTTTCTCACCGTCGCCAAGAAGACCCCGGGGCTCTACCCGCCGGGCCGGGGCTGTCCGTTGCGAGCATGCCGTCCGTTGCGGGGGGAGGGATCGCGGGCCCGGCGCCTCGACCTCGCGTTGCCGCTTCGTGGTCCGCGGGGCCGCAGGCTGGTGCTCCGGGCGGCGCGGGTCTCGCGGACGACCATCACCTTCACCTCGCCGGCGAAGGTCAGCTCGTTCTTCACGCGCTCGGCGATGTGGAAGGCCAGGATTTCGGCGTCGTCGTCGCTCACCTGCTCGCCGCGCACCATGACGCGGATCTCGCGTCCGGCGTTGATGGCGTAGACGTCCTTCACCCCCTCGAAGGAAGTGGCGATCTCCTCCAGCTTCATGATCCGGCGCGCGTAGCCCTCGAAGTCCTCCCGGCGGCCTCCCGGGCGGACCGAGGAGATGGCGTCGGCGGCCTTCACCAGGAAGCAGATCGGATCGACGCGCTCGTGATCCTCGTGGCTCTCGGCGATGACCTCGCGTACCACCGGGTGCTCTTCGAAACGCTCCGCCATCTCCACTCCGAGCTCGATGTGCGAGCCCTCCATCTCCCGGCTCACGGTCTTGCCGATGTCGTGCAGCAGTCCGGCCCTCCGGGCGAGAGCGGCGTCGAGGCCGATCTCCTGGGCCATGAGCCCCGCAAGCTGTCCCACCTCCAGGCAGTGCTGGAGCTGGTTCTGTCCGTAGCTGGAGCGGAACTTGAGCCGCCCCACCGCAGCGGGCAGATCCGCGTGATAGTCGCTCGCCCCGATCTTGCCGAGGGCGCGGTGACCCGCTTCCTCCATCTCCTTGTCGACGAGGCGGCGGGCCTCGGCCACCACCTCCTCGATCCGGTTGGGGGTGAACCCGCCCTCGCGAACCAGGCGCTCCATCGAGCGCGCCGCCACCTCGCGGCGAAGGGGATCGAAGGAGGAGAGCAACACCGTGTCGGGCGTGTCGTCGACCACGACCTTGACGCCCGTGGCGTTCTCGAAGGCGCGCACGTTGCGGCCCTCCTTGCCGATGATCCGACTCTTGAGGCTCTCACTGGGGATCGTCAGTGTGGAGGTGGCCGCCTGCTCCGCTTCCTCCACGGCGCAGCGCTGAATAGCCTGGGCGACGATCTTGCGCGCCTCCCGGTCCGCCTCCTCCCGGGCCCGCGTTCTCTCGGCCCGAATCATGGCCGCCGCCCGGGCCCGCACCTTGCCGGACAGGTGCTCGAGGAGCTGCTCCTTGGCCTCGTCCTCGGTGAGATTGGCCGCGAGCTCCAGTTTCTCCCGGTACTCCCGCTGCAGCGACTCGATCTCCACCTCGCTGGACCGGAGGCTGCGCTCCCTCGAGTTGAGGCGCCGCTCCTGGTTCTTGAAGCGGCTCCACTCCTTGCGCACCTCCTGCCGCCGGGTGTCGATCTCCCGCTCCCGGGTGGCCAGGTCCTTCTCCCGGCGGCCCTGCTCTTCGAGGGCCGTCTCCAACTGGTTCTCCTGATCGGCCTTCAGCTTGTACCAGCCGTCCTTCTCCTCGAGAAATGTCAGACGCTGGGCGCGCTCCTGCTCGGCGAGGCGGCGCACGGCCCTGGCCTCGGCTTCCTCCTCCAGACGGTTCTGATCGGGCCTCCGCAGATAGAGGCTGATGAAATACCCGATGCCGACGCCCACCAGCAGCAACCCGAGGCCGCAGAGGACGGCCAGCCACAGGTCGGCGGGCAGAGTGACTGCCTTTGGGTCCATTTTTGTCGTCACTTCCGTTTCCGGGAGCAGGCGCCCTCGCGGGGCCCTTCTCCACCCTGGAAGCCTGCCTGGCAGGCTCCCATCGTCAGGATCTGGCTCCTGCGGCCTGGTCCTGCAGGGCCTCGGCGATCATGCCGGCCCTGGAGTCGGGATCGGACCAGAGCGCGCGCGCATTCGGCCCGAGGCTGTGCAGCGGGTCGAAGAACAGGAACCGCTGCCCCGGCCTCACCACGGGACTGGTGAAGACGGAGATGCCGGTCTCCTGGTCGTAGCGCTCGTAGGAGTGGACGTCGCGCTTGCCCCCGCCTCCCATGGTGTCGAGAACGAAGGCGGGAAGGTTGAAACCCGCGGTGACGCCGCGTACCTGCTTCTCGATATCGATGGCGGTCCGCAGACTCGTGCGCAACTCTTCGACGCCGCGGACCATGTCGTGCAGAAAGACGTAGTAGGGATGGATGTTCAGATAGCCCAGGCGCCGGACCAGGAGCTGCATGGTGTCGGCGTCGTCGTTCACCCCGCGCTGCAGCACCGTCTGGTTGCGGACGACCATGCCCTGCGCCATCAGCCCTTCCATGGCGCGGCGGGTGAAGGCGGTGATCTCGGCGGGGTGGTTGAAGTGCGTGTGCAGGGCCACCTCCTTGTGGCGGCGGCGGCCCTCGGCGCCGACCTCGGCAAGTGCGCGCACCCAGTCGGGATCGGTGACCAGCTTTTGCGGCATCACCGCCGGGCCCTTGGTGGCGTAGCGGAACCTGCGTACGTGCTCGATGTCGAGGAGGGTTCTGCCCAGCAACTCGACCTGCTCGGCCTTGAGGTTGTACATGTCGCCGCCGCTGACGACCACGTCCTCGATGGCGGGAGTGCGGCGGATGTAGTCGAAGGCCTGCTCCCAGCGCTCGCGGCTGACCCCGAAGTGGACCTTGTCAACGCCGGCGGTGTCGAGGCCCACCGAGTAGGAACGGGTGCAGAAGCGGCAGTACACGGGACAGGTGTCCAGGGCCAGGAACAGGGCCCGGTCGTGGTACCGGTGCGTGAGCCCGGGCACGGGTGAATCGGCCTGTTCGTTGAGGGAGTCGAGGGCCAGCTCCGGGTGATCGGCCTCATGCCGCGAGCCGAGAGGCAGGAACTGGATGCGGATCGGATCGACGTCAGGCGCCGACCAGTCGACCAGAGACATCAAGTACGGCGAGATGCGCAGGCTCATCGTCGATCTGCGCAGACCCGCTTCGACATCGGCGTAGAACGCCTCGGAGACGAGGCCGCCCAGAACCTGACGCAGCTTCTGGAGGCTGGAGACGCAGTTCCGGCTCTGGAACCGGTGATCGTGGAACTCGTCAGCACCCAGACCGGCGTAGGCGGGGATCGTGCGCCAGAACTCCCCGTCGAGGAGGTCGCGGTGAGACTCGTCGAGAGCAGTGGCAAGGGCCGACGTGTCGGCGCAGCCCTGTCCGGGGAGCCGGGTACCGGCCAGAGAGGTCGAGTCGTGGACCTCTGCGGGAGCCGCCAAGGGGCGGCCTGTCCCTTCAGCGCGCATCGCGGCGTGGCCTGGGCCTTGGGAAGGTTCCTGCGACTACAACGACTCGAGGCAGGCCTTCACCGCCTCGAAGTCGGGCAGGACCTTGGCGTCATCGGAGACGGAGGCGTACCGGACGGTCCCCTCCTTGTCGATGACGAAGGCCGAACGCTTGGCCACGCCGACCATGCCCAGCAGATCTTCGTACCGGGCACCGTAGGCGCCGCAGACCTCCCTGTTGAAATCGCTCAGCAGGGAGATGGTGATCCCCTCCTGCTCGGCCCAGGCCTTCTGCGCGAAGGGACTGTCGACGCTGATGCCGAGGACCTCGGCGTCGAGGGCGGAGTAGGCCGAGATCCCGCGGGAGACCTCGCAGAATTCCTGTGTGCACACGCCGGTGAAGGCCAGCGGCACGAACAGGAGGACGACGTTTCGGCCCCGGAGGGAGGAGAGGGTCACCTCCTCCAGGTCCGTGTTCTTCAGGGTGAAATCCGGAGCCGGATCACCGGGATGGATCGCCATGGCAAGCCCTTTTCTGGTGAGGCGGCGCGAGGCCGCCGATGGGTGATCGCCGGGAACCCGGGCGGGCTCCCGGCGCGGGGCTTACATGGCTGCGCTGAAGCGGCGGTTGACCTCGTTCCAGTTGATGATGCCGGCCCACGCCTCGATGTAATCGGGACGGCGGTTCTGGTAGTTCAGGTAGTAAGCGTGCTCCCAGACGTCGAGGCCGAGGATCGGCGTTCCGTCGCCCGTCATGGTGGGGTTGTCCTGGTTGGCGGTGCTGAGGATGGCCAGCTTGCCGTCCTTGACCACCAGCCAGGCCCAGCCGCTGCCGAAGCGGGTCGTGCCGGCCTTGGCGAACTCCTCGTGCAGGGCATCCAGCGATCCGAAGGCGGACTCGGCGGCGGCTCTCAGACCATCGGAAGGCTCCCCGCGGCCCCCTTCGGGAGCCATGAGCTGCCAGAAAAGGCTGTGGTTGGCGTGTCCGCCGCCGTTGTTGCGCACGGCGGTGCGGATCTCTTCGGGGACCGAGTCGAGGTCGCGGATCAAGGCCTCGACGCTCTTTGCAGCCAGAGCGTCGTGGCCCTCGAGGGCGTTGTTCAGGTTTGTGACGTAGGTGTTGTGGTGCTTGCCGTGGTGGATCTCCATCGTCCTCGCGTCGATCACGGGCTCAAGCGCGTCGTGTGCATACGGCAGATCAGGCAGTGTGTAAGCCATGGAAGGCGTCCTTTCGTGGAGGTTGTCGGTTTGTCGTTCCGGGGAGCTTCAGTGCTCGTACGCTTCGAGTGCGTCGCGAAGGGCGTCCTCGGCCAGAACCGAGCAATGGATCTTCATCGGCGGAAGTCCGCCGAGGGCTTCGACCACGTCTCGCCGGCGGATGGCCCGTACCTCGTCGAGGGTGGCGCCGGTGACCATCTCGGTCAGCCTCGAGCCGGCGGCGATGGCGGCCGCGCATCCGAAGGTCTGGAAGCGCGAGTCGACCACCCGGCCTCCGTCGATGGCCAAGTAGAGGTGGAGAACGTCTCCGCAAGCCGAATTCTCCGCTTTGCCGACGGCATTGGCGCCTTTGAGAACGCCCACATTCCGGGGTTTCCGGTAGTGGTCGAGGACGGTCTCGTTGTAGGCTTCCGACACGGAGTACATTCCCATCAGAGTGGCAGGAATGTACGGGCCCCGCGCCCCCCTGTCAAATTGCCGATTCGGATCATAACTCCAGTCAATTCAGCATGTTATGCTATGTGGGCGCAGATCCCGAAGGCTCGGTCTCAGGCCTGCAGGTCGATACTGCCGGCCCCCCCCTCCTTCCAGTGGCGCCGGGCCAGCTCCACCACCTCCCACATCAGGTTCTCCCGGCCCACCTTCTCGGCCAGTTCCTCCAGCCGGAGCCGCCGCCGCTCGTCGGCGACCGCACCCATGGAGGTCAGCATCGTCAGGTGCAGCAGCAGCCCGGTGCGCAGCAGCGCCTGGTTCATCTCGGAGAGGCTCGAGAAGCCGGAGGCCTCGAACTGCTCCATGACGGCCTCGTAGAGCTCGGCCAGGTCGCCGCCGAGGAAGGTCTCGACCTTGAACTGCTTCTCCATCATCGCCTTCTACGCGGTTGGAGGCGCTGCGGCGGGAACCCCGCTAAGAAGGCGTGAGGGCGACCCGCGTCAAGGTGGGAGCCCCGCCGGGCGTCCGAATCGTGGACAACGCCCCGCGGCGGGTCGGCCCTCACTCGGCCGGATGGACGATCACGCCCGGGTGAGTCCGTGCTTGCGCAGGAGGTGGCGGAAACGGTCGTAGGTCAGGTCGAGGGAGGCCGCGGCGTCCTTCTGGCTGTGGCCGCTGCGCTCGAGGGCGGCGAGCAGCAGGCCTCTCTCGACGGCGGCCATCTGCTCGTCGAAGGTCCCGGGCAGGCTCGCCCTCCCGATGAGGGCGGATCCGCTTTCGCCGACGATCTCGGGCGGCAGGTCGGAGACGGTCACCCGGTCCTCCCGGGCCACGCACAGGGCGCGTTCCACGGCGAACTTCAGCTCCCGCACGTTGCCCGGCCAGGCATAGGACTCCAGGACCGCCAGGCTGGGCTCGTCGAAGGGCCGCTCCGGGATCGAGGCGACTTCCTCGGACAGCTGGTGGGAGAAGAACGCCACCAGGGGGCGGATGTCCTCGCGCCGGTCGCGCAGGGGCGGCAGGGAGATCTCGGTGAACCGCAGGCGGTCGTAGAGATCGGCGCGGAAGCGGCCCGCCTCGATCTCGCTCTCGAGGTCGGCGTTGGTGGCTGCCACGATGCGCACGTCCACGCGGATCGTGCGGGAGCCGCCGATGCGCTCGAACTCCTGGTACTCGATGACGCGCAGCAGGATCTTCTGGAACTCGAGGCTGGTGTTGCCGATCTCGTCGAGGAACAGGGTACCGCCGTCGGCGGTCTCGAAACGCCCCCGACGGGTGTCGCCGGCGCCGGTGAAGGCCCCCCGCTCGTGGCCGAAGAGCTCCGACTCGAGCAGGGTCTCGGAGAGGGCCGAGCAGTTCAGCTTGACGAAGGGCCGCTCGGCGCGGCTGCCCCCGTAGTGCAGGGCCGCGGCGATCAGCTCCTTGCCCGTCCCCCGCTCTCCCCGCACGAGAACGGGCCGCGGGATGGAGGCCACCTGCTGGACCTGCCGCAGGATCTGCTCCACGCGGCCGCTGGCCTGGACGATGTGGTAGCGGGCTCCCAGCTCCGAGCGGTAGTAGAGGTTGTCGCGGTCGAGGGTTTCGTTCTCCGCCCGCAGCCGCGCGTTCTCCTGCAGCACATGGAGCATGCGCTCGACCTTCTCCATGCCGAGCTCGAGCTTGTCCTCCACGTAGAGGTCCTTCTCGATGTAGTCGGCGGCGCCCTCCTGCACGGCGGCAACGGCGGAGTCGACGGACCCTTTGCCCGTGAGGATGATCACCGGCAGCTCCGGGCAGAGCCGCCTCACCCGCTTGAGGACCGCCAGGCCATCGGGCTCGGCAGCGCCGAAGTCGAGGTCGAGAACGGCCAGCTCCACCCCTTCGCCATGGGCGGCCAGGTGGTCGAGCAACTCCCTCCCCGTGTGGAAGACCTCGGCCTCCTTGCCCCGGGCCCGCAGCTTCTCGGCCAGCAGCTCGCGCACCTCCGGCTGATCGTCGGCGATGAGGACGCGGCCCCGCTCGCTCACAGAACCTCCCCGCCGACCCGGCTCTCGGCTTCGTAGTTGACCGGCAGGTCGAGGCGGAACACGGTGCCTCGGCCGACGCGGCTCTTGACCCGGAGGTCGCCGTGGTGGGCCTGGGCGATCCGCTGGGCGATGGCGAGACCGTAGCCGTTGCCCTGGCTCCGGGTGGTGAACCCCGGATCGAAGACGTGGTCGATCACGTCGGCGGGGATGCCCGGCCCGGAATCCTCCACCTCGATGAACACCCCGTCGACGTCGAAACCGACGCCGACGGAGACCTCCCCCGGCAAGGCCTCCCCCGAGACGGCCTGTATGGCATTGAGGCACAGGTTGGTCACCGCCTCCCGGAGCAGGCGCTCGTCCGCCTCGATCCGCGGCACTCCCTCCTGCACCCGCATTCCCAACGCGACCTGCGTGTCGGCGCCGAGGGCTTCCACCACCCGGCGGGCGACCCGGGCGGGATCGACCAGGCCGGTGACGACCCGGTCGGGGGTCATGGCCGACAGATAGCCCACCCATTCATCGTAAAGGCGGGCGTGCTCCTGCTCGACCTGGCGCAGCTCCGCGGCCGCGCCGTCCTCGCAAGGCAGCTTGCGGGTCAGCCGACGCAGCCGGCTGCCCACGAGGCCGATCAGGTTCTTCAGCTGGTGGCCCTTGGTGTACAGGCCGCGATAGGCCTGCTCGCGCCCCAGCTCCACCAGCTCCTGGGACAGGCGGGCGAGCACGTGGGGGGCCCGCTCCTCGAACTCCTCGACGATGCGGGCGTACTCGGCGGCCAGCTCCCGCGGGGGGATGCGCTCGACCAGGAGGCGGGCGAGGTTGCCGCAGGCGGCCCGGAGGTCCGGGTCCAGCTGCAGGGCCACCTTGAACTCGCCGAGGGCGCCGAGGGGCTCGAAGCGCATCAGGAGCTGCCCCAGGCTGTTGTGCCCGACGGCGGAGAGGGGGTTGACGGAGAGGCCCTGGCGGTAGGCGGCGATGCCGCGGTCGACGTCGCCGGGCTCGTCGCCCTCGGCGTAGAGGCCGCCCAGGGCGAAGCAGACACGGTCGCGGCCGGCGGCGAGGCTGGAATCGTCGGCGTCGGCCGCCAGGACCTGCCGGAGGTGGGAGATGGCCCGCCGGCGCAGATCGCCGCGTCGGCCCTTGGCCGCGTAGTGCTGGGCGAGCTGGAACCGAGCCTCCAGCCAGCCCTGGCCGGCGGCCGCTTCCAGGTCCTCCACGCCGTCGGCCTCGGCGCCCTCCTGCAGGTGGCACATCCCCCGCAGGAAGAGCATCTCGGCGGCACCGTTCCCGGGGGCCTGCTCCGAGGAGGGCTCCAGGGCCCGCTGGAGGATCTGGCGGGCCTCGGGGTGACGGCCCTGGCGGAAGAGCCGGCGACCCTCTTCCAGAAGGGCCCGCTGGCCGGCCGAGGCCGCGGAGGTCACGACTTCAGCAGTCTCCATCCGCCCCAGAGGAGGACGGCGACGAAGGCCACCGAGAGGATCGACCAGAGCACCCCCAGCAGCATGTCCAGGGCGAGGACGACGCCCACGGCCAGCAGGGCGGCGCCGAGTATTCTGACAAGCATGATCGCGCTCCTCCTCAGTTCCCGGGGGTGCGGTCGGCGGCGGCGGGGGCGCCTTGCCGTTCCCAGCGGTCCATCTTCTCGCTCAAGGCGATCATCACGTCGAGGACGTCCCGGGTGCGAGCCTCGAGCTCGTCCAGCCGCCGGGCCACGTCCCCTTCGGGCAGCGCGCCCTTCGTGCGGGCTCTGCGGTCTTCCAGATGGACGTGGATCCAGTAACCCCCATTGAGCAGGACGCCGAAGAGCGTGACCAGCACGATGGCCCCGAGGGCATCACCGAACCAGCCCGAGACTCCGAACCCCCCAGGGGGGCCATGGAATCCGTCCCAGGGGAGGAGGATGACGGGGAAGGCTCCCACGAGAAAGCCGACGGCAGAGGCCGCGGCCAGGAGCAGGAGGGCCCCGGCGAAGATCCTGACGAGCATCTCTACTCCCTCCCCCTGGCGGCGGCCCCAGCCGGGGCCAGGGACATCCCCTCCCGCTCCCAGCGGTCCATCTTCTCGCTCAGGGCGATCATCACGTCCTGTGTGTCCGTGAGACGCCGCTCGATCTCGGTGAGGCGCTGGTCCAGCCCCGGGGGCTCTCCGACTCTCGCGTCGTCCCAGTGGCCCTCGGGGCGCGGCCGGGCGGCCTTGCCCCTGGCGACGTGGGCCACGCTTGCGGCGAGGACGATCACGGCGGCGACCGCCATGGCCGGAGAATCCCCCACCAGACCAAGCAGCAATATCGTCAGGCCGACCCAGAACCATGGCGTGGGCCAGTGGAAAATCGTCGGAATCCTCATGGGGCGCAGTCCTTTCGGGGCTGTCTCACAAGGCGGAACGTTCGCCTCTCGACGAGTAGATGACCTCGGGGAAACGGTAGCTCATGACCCCGGCTTCGTTGACCTCGATCTCCACGAATCCGCCATCGGCCAGGCCCCGAAGGATCGACTCGGTCTCGGCGGCGGTGAGACCGGTCTCGACGGCGGCCTCGATGACCGTGAGCCGGCCGAAGCGCTCTCGCGCCAGCCGCAGGATGCGGTTCTCCATGCGCCGGGCGCGGGCCTGCCGGGCGGAGGCGGCGAGGCGTCCGGAGCAGAACCAGGCCGCGGCCCCGAGGGCGAAGACGGGGACCCCGATGGACAGCGGCTCCTGCCAGTCGTCGTGGTCGATGCGCTGACCCATCCCGTAGAGGATCAGCCCCAGGCCCACCGACAGGAGCAGGGCCGACGTCGCCCTGAACAGCAGGGATCCCGCGCGTCGGAGCCATCCCTCCAAGGGGGTGCCCATCGGTCTCACTCCCTCACGCGCTCCCCGAAGCCTGCTCGCGCTCGCGCAGGAGCCGGTCCTTGAGGGCCTTCAACTCATCTTCCACCGCCGCCGACCGGTCCATGTCCCGCACCCGCCGCTCGACCTCGCCCAGATCATCGGCGACCTCGGCGTGGGCCTCGGCTTCGGCCTCGGTGTCCTCCACCCGCTGCTCGAAACGCTCGAAGCTGGAGAAGGCGTCGTCTCCGAGGCCGTGCATCGACTGCGCCAGGCGCTTGCGGGCTTCGGCGGCCCGGTGGCGGGCCATCAGGGTCC
>JAJDTN010000324.1 GCA_022827165.1 Candidatus Latescibacterota bacterium | reverse complement strand
CCAGCAGGTGGTCCCCCCCTCCCATCAGGTAGAAGAGCGGCCAGTTGTGGAAGCTCTCGTAGGCGTCGTCGAGACCGTCGATGCCGGTGAAGTCCTCCCGCGTCGGCCACATGACCGAGCCGTCGCCGTGGACGTAGCGCTCCATCACGGGGGCGACGGAGTCGTCCATCAGGTCGATGAGGCTGCGCTCGAGCAGGGCCCATTCCGGCGGCTCGACAAAGGGGACGTTCGCTTCGATCCGGGTCATGGTTCCTGGGCTACCTCTTCATGGCGCGCGGCGTAGATCGTGAGCCGGGTCGCTTCGCCGATCTGCTCCAGCTCGGGGCGGCGCCCGGACAGGCGCAGGCTGTCCCTGACCAGGTTCAGGAACCCCTCCCCTCTCGCTTCCATGTAGCTGCGGCCGGTGAGGGCGCTCTTGTAGTCGCGCATGAATCCCGCCAGAAGCTGATTCCTGCGGACGGGCTGACAGCCCGCGTACAGGTTCTCGATGGTCAGCGTGTTGTAGAGGGCGCCCGGATTCTGGAACTCGATCCGGTCGGGGAACATGCGGATGATGATCTGCGACCCCTTGATCTCGTAGTCCCGGTGGACGACGGCGTTCACCACCGCCTCCTGGAGAGCCGTCTCCACGTAGCTCGGATAGTCCATGCGGCCCTCTCCATCTTTCCGGGACAGGGTCGGAACCAGGGGAGACAGCCGGATATACGACAAGGCCTGGGCGATCTGCTCCGGCACGGGACCGACGATCCGCTTGGTATCGATGGTATTGCCGTCGGGATCCTCGTGCGCATAGGCGGCCAGATCGATGCAGGCGCCGTTCATGTGCCGCTCGGGCTCTTCGGCAAAGAGCAACAGGCCGAGGTGCGTCGGCGTCACACCCGAATCCAGCTCGACGGCGAGTTTGTGGGCCACGAGGGTGGAGCCCCGATCCTCGGGCCAGGACCAGTCCGGGAAGCGGTCGCGGAAATATCTCTCCAGGCGGACCTCGCTGAGATCGTTCAGATCGCTGCCCAGGACCGGCCGCTCCTCTATGGGATCGGCCAGGCGACGAGCACTCAACAGGCGTGCCAGCCGTTCCGCAGGGATGGATTGCCGGTGGCTGCCCAATCGTTGAAGAAAGCGCCCGTCGCTGGTCTGGTGTACATCGAACCTGGACATGGGGACTTCGACTATGAGGCAGAGCTTCGGTGCGTCGCCTTCTCCGGGCAGGTACTCCCAGGTCAACGCCGGGACGATCATCGGCTTGCAGTTGTTCAGCGCCACATTGATGACGAACTGCTCCAGGAGATCACGCTTTTCGGGGTCGATCCCGACGGGCACTCGATCGCTGTCGCGAACACCCATCACGACCTCGCCCCCCTTCGTGTTGGCCATGCTGACGAATACCTCGGCGAGCCGGGACGCGGCGCGTCCTTCTTCCCTGGCAAAGGAAACTCTGTCCCCCCGGAACACGATCTCCTTCAGTTCGAGCTGGGTATCCTCCCCCGCCCGGATGGAGCTCATGCGCTCTTCTCTGTCAATTGTCATCGTCGCCTCGCTCCGTGCCCGGCTGCCTCTGCGAGCGTCCAGCGGGACCCACCGTCCGGCGGCTGGCCATTGCCCGTCGAATATACAGGTAGCCGCCGCCCGTCGGAACGTCCACGATGGCGGCGGCGGGGGCGGATCCGGGTCATGGCTCAGAGCCTGATCTGCTTCAGTCTCAATGAGTTCACAATCACGCTGACGGAGCTTACGGCCATCGCTCCCGCCGCCAGTATCGGGTTGAGAAATCCGAACTCCCCGAGTACCGGGCGAAGCGCCTCCGGTACTCCCTGGGCCGCGAAAACGGGATACAGGACCCCTGCCGCAACGGGAATCAGCGCGACGTTGTAGGCAAACGCCCAGAACAGGTTCTGCCGGATGGTTCTCATCGTCGCCCTGCTGACGGAGATCGCACGGGCCACGCCCATGACGTCCCCATGGATGAGGGTTATGTCCGCCGCCTCCATGGCGATGTCGGTTCCCGTGGCTACCGCGATGCCCACGTCCGCCCGCGCCAGGGCCGGCGCATCGTTCATGCCGTCTCCGACCATGGCCACCACCGTCCCGTCCTGTTGCATGGCTGCAATGTGGTCGGCCTTGTCCGCCGGCAGCACCTCGGCGATGACCTTCTCCATGCCGAGGGAGCGGGCCACCGCCTCGGCCGTCCGTCGACTGTCTCCGGTCAGCATGAGCACGTCAACGCCCTGGGCCCTCAGCGAGGCCAGGGCGTCCTCGATCCCCTCCTTGACCGTATCGGAGACGGCGATCACGCCCATGACCTCGCCGTCGACGGCCACGTAGGAGACCGTCTTCGCCGAGCGTGCCAGCTCCTGGCCGGTCTCCACGAGGCTGTTCATGGGGACCCCGGCCTCCTCGTGGAGTCGGAGGCTCCCCACCGCGATGTGGCGGTCGTCCACTTCACCCACGATGCCCATTCCCGGCACCGCCCTGGATGTGTGCACCGGGGCTTCCACGGGAAGACCCCGCTCCTGCGCCGCGGCGACGACCGCCCTCCCCACGGGATGCTCGGAAGCGCGTTCGAGTCGGCCCGCCAGGGTCAGGAGTTCGTTCTCGGTGAGTCCACCCGCGACGATGTCGGTCACCTTCGGAACGCCCGTGGTCAGCGTGCCCGTCTTGTCCAGCACCACGACCTCGGTCTCATGCGCCCGCTCCAGGGTCTCGGCGCTGCGAATCAGCACCCCCGACTCCGCGGCCCGGCCCGTGCCCACCATGATCGCCGTCGGCGTGGCCAGTCCCATGGCGCAGGGGCAGGCGATGATCAGCACGGCGACGGCCGCTGCCATGGCGTAGACATGGGACGGAGCAGGCCCGACGGAAAGCCAGAGGAGGAAGACGATCGCTGCCACGGCGATGACGGCGGGGACGAACCAACTCGATACAACGTCCGCCAGTCTCTGTACGGGCGCCCGCGATCCTTGTGCTTCCTCCACCAGCCGGACGATCCGCGCCAGCAGGGTGTCCGCGCCGACTCCCACCGCTTCGAGGGTCAGACTCCCCGTCGTGTTGATCGTCGCTCCGAACACCTCGTCGTTCTCCCCCTTCCGTACCGGCATGCTCTCGCCCGTCAGCAGGGACTCGTCGACCCAGGAAGCGCCGGCCGCCACCCTGCCATCCACCGGGATCCGTTCTCCGGGGACAACCCGGACCTGCTCGCCGACCCCGACATCTTCGATCGGGACCTCCACTTCACTGCCGCCGCGTATGACCCTGGCCCGCTCGGGGCGCAGGCGCAGGAGGGCCTTGATCGCCTCGGAGGCCCTGCCCTTGGCCCGGGCTTCCAGGTATCGGCCGAGAAGCACAAGGCCGATGATCGCGGTCGAGGTCTCGAAGAAGGTCGCGGCTTCGTAGTGGGCGAAGAGCGAAGCATGGGGAAAGAGGGTGACAGCGGCGCTGTACGCGTAGGCCACGGTCGTACCGACCGAGATGAGCGTGTTCATGTTGCTCGTGCCTCGCCGGAGGGCCTTCCACGCCCCGACGTAGAACCCTCTGCCGGCCCAGAACTGCACGGGGGTGGCGAGGATGAGCAGCAGGATGTCCAGGCGGACGGGCAGAGCTGCGAGCAGGGACGGCACCTTGGGCAGCAACATGACGACCGCCGCAGCCCCGAGGCTGAAAGCCATCTCTCCGCGAATCCCGGCGGTCTGTCCCCGGTTCCCCGAAGCGTCCTCACCTGTACCCACCTCCAGCACCGAGTACCCCTCGTCCTCGACGGCGGATCGGAGGTCCTCGATGCTGGCCAGCTCCGCCCTGTAGCGAACGGTGGCCCGCTCGGTCGCCAGGTTCACGGCCGCGGATTCCACTCCCTCGACGCCGCTCAGCGCTGCCTCGACATGGCCGACGCACGCGGCGCAGCTCATGCCGCCGACGTTCAGGGTGATGGTCGTGGGGTCGCCGGTCGGAGTCATCGGCTTCAGACCTCTCTCAGTTATCGAAGTACTTCGCCATGATCAGCTCCTTGATCTCCTCGATGTCCTTTCCCTCGTGGTGCCACTTGAAGGCGTCACGGCCTTCTTCGTTGCACTGCCGTCAGGTGGGGGGACACCCTCCCTCGTAGCACCAGGAAAGGCTCTGGTTGCAGCAGGCGCAGGGCACCTGGCTCACGACCTCCGGGATCTCCCTCAGCAAGGTCCGGTAGAGGGCGAGTCCGTCCGGGGGCAGGGGAGGCGGCTGGCTCTCTCCCTGCAGGAGGTAGCTGCCGACGGCCAGCACAGCAACGACCGCCGCCGTGACGATGGCGGCTTTCCCTTTGGTCATCACGCGTTTCATGGGGCTGTCTCCTTCTCGGGGCTGTGTGTATCCGTTGTCGGTTCCGTGCCACTGTCCATCTGCCGCCCGCGCCACAGCGCGTAGACCGCCGGCAGCACCAGCAGCGCCAGAAGTGTAGCTGTCGCCAGCCCCCCCACCATGGGGGCCGCAATCCGCTTCATCACCTGCGACCCGGTGCCGGTGGCCCACATGATCGGCAGCAACCCGCCCACCGTCGAACCCACGGTCATGAAGATCGGCCGCACCCGCCGCGAGGCGCCCTCGACGATGGCGGCGGCGAGATCCGCCCGGTCCCGGAGCCGGCCCTCCTGGCGGCGGCTCTCCAGCGCCTGGTCGAGATATGTCAGCATCACCACCCCCAACTCGGCGCTGACACCCGCGAGGGCGATGAACCCGACGCCCACGGCGACGCTCATGTTGTAGTCCAGGATGTAGATGAGCCAGATCCCGCCGACCAGCGCGAAGGGCAGCGTGAGCATCACCATCAGGCTTTCGGCGACGCTGCGGAAGTGGAGGAAGAGGAGCAGGAAGATGATGGCCAGGGTCACGGGAACGACGAGACTCAACCTTTCCTTGGCCCTCTCCATGTATTCGTACTGGCCGCTCCAGATCAGGCTGTATCCCTGGGGCAGGTCGATCTCCTCCGCCACGATCTGGCGGGCGCCCTCGACGTAGGTGCCCACGTCGACGTCGCGGATGTCGACGTAGACCCAGGCGTTGAGGCGGGCGTTCTCGCTCTTGATGCCGGGCGGCCCCTTGCGGATGCGCAGGTCGGCGACCTGCCCGATGGGGATCTGCGCCCCCGTGGGGGTGGCCACCAGGACCCGCCGCAGGGCGGGCAGGTTGTCGCGCAGCTCGCGCCCGTAGCGCAGGTTCACCGGGTAGCGCTCGCGGCCCTCCACGGTGTGGGTGATGTTCATGCCGCCCATGGCCGACAGGATCACCTCCTGCACGTCCCCCACGGTCAGGCCGTAGCGCCCCGCCTCCTCGCGGTCGATCTCGAAGTCGACGTAGTTGCCGCCGGCGACCCGCTCGGCGTAGACGCTGGCCGTGCCCGGGATCTCGCGCACCACCTGCTCGATCCGCCGGCCCACCTCCTCGAGGGTCTTCAGATCGTCGCCGGCCACCTTGATCCCCACGGGGGTCTTGATCCCGGTGGAGAGCATGTCGATGCGCGTCTTGATCGGCATCGTCCAGGAGTTGGTCAGCCCCGGGAAGCGCACGGCGCGGTCCAGCTCCTCCACCAGCCTCTCCGGGGTGATGCCCGGCCGCCATTCGTCCTGGGGCCGCAGGGTGATGGTGGTCTCGATCATCGACAGGGGCGCCGGGTCGGTGGCGGTCTCGGCGCGGCCGATCTTGCCGAAGACGTTCTCCACCTCCGGGAAGGTGCCGATGATGCGGTCGGTCTGCTGCAGCAGCTCCCGCGCCTTGGTCACGGACACCCCCGGAAGGGTGGTCGGCATGTAGAGCAGGTCCCCTTCGTACAGGGGCGGCATGAACTCCGAGCCGATCTGCTCCAGGGGAAAGAGTTGCTGCAGGCGTGACAGCGCAGTGTGCGCCAGGCTCCCCGGCCGGTCCGCGAAGCGCTCCACCACCACGCTGCGGAAGGGGAAGACGGAGACGAACATCACCGCGGCGGCGGCGGCGAGGGTTGCCGCCTTGTGGCGCAGCAGCCAGTCGAGGACCGGCACGTACCCCCGCGTCAGGCCGCGGTTGAGCGGATTGCGGTCGGCGTCCACCACCCGGCCCCGCAGGCAGAATCCGATGAGCACGGGCACCACCGTGATCGACAGGATGGCGGCGGCGGCCATGGCGTAGGTCTTGGTGTAGGCCAGGGGCTTGAAGAGCCGCCCTTCCTGCGCCTCCAGGGTGAAGACGGGCAGGAAGGAGAGGGTGACGATCAGCAGCGAGTAGAACAGCGCCGGCCCCACCTCCTTGGAGGCGGCGGCGATGCTGGCCCAGTGGTCCTTGCGGCCCCGGTCCCGCGCCAAGTGGCGGTGGGCGTTCTCGATCTGCACGATGCCGGCGTCGACCATGGCCCCCACGGCGATGGCGATCCCCCCGAGGGACATGATGTTGGCGTTGATCCCCTGGCCCCACATGACGATGAAGGAGACGAGGATGCCCAGGGGCAGGGTGAAGACGGCGGCGAAGGCGCTGCGGAAGTGCAGCAGGAAGAGCCCGCAGACGGCGGCCACCACCAGGCACTCCTCCACCAGCTTCTCGCGCAGGTGGCCCACGGCGCGGCGGATGAGGCCGGAGCGGTCGTAGGCGGTCTCCACCACCACCCCTTCCGGCAGGCCGTCCTGCAGTTCCTCGAGCCTCGCCTTGACGGCGTCGATCACGGCGAGGGCGTTCTCGCCGTAGCGCATGACCACGATGCCGCCGGCCACCTCGCCCTCGCCGTTCCACTCCGCCAGGCCGCGGCGCAGCTCCGGCCCCACCTGCACGGTGGCGATGTCGCGCACCCGCACCGGCGTCCCGGAGCGGCCGGCGCTCACGGGCACGCTGCGGATGTCCTCGAGGGACTGGATGTAGCCGAGGCCGCGCACCATGAACTCGGTCTCGGCCAGCTCGATGAGACGGCCGCCGACGTCGTTGTTGCTGCGCTGGATGGCGCGTTTCACCTGCTGCAGCGAGATCCCGTAGGCCAGCAGCTTGTTGGGATCGACGGTCACCTGGTACTGCTTGACGAAGCCACCGACGCTGGCCACCTCGGCGACGCCGGGCACGCTGGTCAGCTCGTAGCGCAGGTACCAGTCCTGGATCGAGCGCAGCTCGGCGAGGTCGCGGCGGCCGCTGGTGTCGACGAGGGCGTACTCGTAGACCCA
>JAJDTN010000442.1 GCA_022827165.1 Candidatus Latescibacterota bacterium | reverse complement strand
GGCCTCGGGGTAGGCCTCCCGCAGGGCCATGGTGAGGCCGCCGAAGGAGCAGCCCAGGTCGAGGATCCGCCGGCAGTCGCCGGGCGGCGCACCTCCGGCGAATGCCACCAGGGCCCCCGGGGGGCTGCCCGTGTAGCCCGTCCGCCACGCCATGCGGTACAGCGCCCCGCCCCGCTCGTACACCGGGCCCACCAGTGGATCGCCCCAGTACCCGCCCGGCACCAAGTGGATGTCGTCGCGGCCCTCGCTGTCGCGCGCGGTGTAGTACTCGGGCAACTCCAGAGCGGGATCCAGGACGAGGCGGCCGAGGGGTTCCGCTGGCATCTCGTCGAGGATCCCGGCCAGCCGGTCGGTGTGGCCCTCCAGCGAGCGTCTCGCCGCGTTCCACCCCATCTTCTGCGCCTGATGCTGTGTGGCCGCGGCGAACCTGTAGAGCGGGCCGGCCGAGATGATCGAGCCGGCCTCGTCCATGGTGGCCGGCGCTGATCCGGCTGAGGCCGTCTCGCGTGCGTAGGCATCGAGGATGCCCTTCACGTGCACGGTGTAGTTGTAGCCCCGCAGGCCTTCGAGGTAGTCGAAGTGAGCTGCCTGCTCCTGGGTCGGAGCAGGCAGCTCAGGCATCTGGTCTCCCGACTTCCCGGGCCTGCGGCGCCTCGGGCGCCGTGTCGCTAACCGGCCGCCTCGAAGTCCTGGATCCGTACGAGGCCGTTGCCGGTGAGGGCGCGTGGCAGCGTGAGGAAGTCGGCGTGGGCGTAGTCGAGGCCGGTCCAGGCGATCGGATGGATCGGGTAGTCCTCCGCGTAGATCCGCTGGATCGTCCGGGCCGCCTCGGCCATCGTGGCCGGGTTGATGACGGCTTCCAGAGCGGCGTTCAGCTCATCGTTGGCGTACCCGAACCAGTTCAGGAACCCGCCGACGCCGCCGTAGATGAAGCCGTAGTAGTTGGCGTCGTAGTAGGCCGGCGTGTCGATCACGTCCACGAAGAACTGCAGCTCACCTGTCCGTCCGTACTTGCGGCCGTCGAAGGTGGCCCGGGGCTGCTTCTCGATGTTGAGGTCGAAGCCCGCCTCGCGGAACGAGTTCTGCACCAGGATGGCGATCTCCTCGTCCAGCGGTAGGCCGTCCGCATACGCCAGGGTAAGCGGAGCGTCGAGACCGGAGAGGACCGCCCCGGCCGCTTCGACGTCGTAGCCCCGGAAGAACTCGTTGGTGTAGCCCGGAACCGGCGGGATCAGGATCGAGTCCCACAGGACGGCGTCGCCCTGGAAGACCACGTCGATGATGTCCTGGTAGGGGATCGCCTGGGCGATCGCCGCCCTCACTGCCGGGTCGTCGAACGGCGGCTCGTAGGTGAGGGCCAGGAATGCGCCGGTTGTCGTGAAGATGCGGCTGACCGCCACCCCGTCCGTGGCCTTCGCCTGCTCGACGCCGAGCGTGGTCAACTCGGCCGCGAACGCCACGTCGCCGCTCAGCAGCAACTGCAGCCGCGAGTTGGCGTCGGGGACGCTGCGCTGGATGACGCGCTTCAGTGCCGGCTGGGGACCCCAGTAGTTCTCGCGGGCCTCGAGGATCATCTCGTCGCCGCCGGGCCCGAACTCCAGCACGCGGTACGGCCCGAAGCCCGCCGTGTTCTGGTTGAGCCACTCGTTGGCGTAGGGATCCTCGTCGGTGGCGTGGTTCTCCTGCAGGTAGACCGAGTCGTAGATCGCCAGCCAGCCCGTGCCGAGCGAAGGCAGCAGCTTGTCGCCGAACAGGCCGCTGATCCTGATCGTGTAGTCGTCGATGATCTCGACCTGGTCCATGCTGGTCAGACCCGCCACCAGCAGCCAGAAGGCGCCCGTGGTCCCCGCCGCAATGGCCTTCTCGAGGGACCAGTGCACGTCAGCGGAGGTCATCTCGTTGCCGGCGTCGCTCATCACGCCCTGGCGAAGGTGGAACGTGTAGACGCTGCCGTCGTCGGAGATCTCCCAACTCTCGGCGAGTTCGGGCTTCGCTTGGCCGGCGTTGCCTCCCTCGAGGCTGGCGTACAGAGCGTCGCGATCAGCGGGGATCTCCCAGTTCGTGAGGCTGTCGTAGGTGGCGAAGAAGATGCCCACCGACGGCAGGTTGTTCTGACCGGGGCCGTCGGGATTGATGGCCAGGACCGGTCCGGCCAGCGCCAGCACGACCTCGTCGGGGACGGCGGATGCCGGTGCTGGAGCCGGTGGAGGCGGTTCCGGAGCCGCCGCGGGTGGTTCCGGAGCCGCAGCGGGAGCCTCGGCCACGGCGGCGGCCTGCTCTTGTGCCGCCTCGGCCGCGGCGCGGGCATCGTCAGCCTCGGTCTGAGCAGCGGCTGCCTGGTCGCGGGCCTCGTCGGCGGCCGCTTGGGCTTCGGCGAGTGCCGCCTCGGCGGCGGCGACCGCCTCCTGGTTCCCCTCTGCGGTTGCCTGCGCGAGGGCCGCGGCCGCCTGTGCCTCTTCGGCGGCCGCTGCGGCCGCCTGCGCCTGCGCGTCGGCTGCCGCCGCCTCGGCCTGGGCGACAGTGGCGTCGGAGAGCGCGCCCTCCGCGGCGCTCAATGCCGCAGCCGATGCGTCCGCCGATCCATCGTCTCCCGCGCATGCCGCCATGAGCAGCGCCAGGCCACTCAGGACGGCAACGAGGCGTACTCTTCCCGAGACCCGCTTACGGCGAACCCCGCTCGACGTTCCAGAGCGCTGGTACATGACTCACTCCCCGCGTGCATCGGCTCGAATGGCCGGCATTCGAATCTGACCACCGACCGGAGCGTCCAGCGGTTCAGAGATGACGCGGGTAAGGGTAGTCATCCGGTGCGGGGCGGGCAAAGAGCGGGCAGCGGATCCGATCCAGTGGCCGGCGGCGGATCGTGGGGAT
>JAJDTN010000119.1 GCA_022827165.1 Candidatus Latescibacterota bacterium | reverse complement strand
CCGTGGAGCACTACCTGGACCGCTGCGATCCCATCCGCAAGCAACTGCTCGGGGTCTCGCACTCCGGAGGTCACGGCTACACCTCGCCGAGGGCCGAAGACGTGCCATTGCGGGCCTGGCTGGAGGAGCACGGCGCCGAGGCGCCCGTGAAGGGGGGTAAGCCATGAGAAGATTGAAGGTCCTGCTGCTGCAGATGGAGAGCATGTTCGAGCCCTGGGGCGCCGACGTGATCGAAGCCGTCGGCGACCGCCACGACCTGGCCCTGCTCGACCCCGGCCGGCCCTTGGAGGAGCAGTTCGCCGGCGTCGAGGCGGTCATCGACCAGGGGGGCAGCGTCAGCACCCGGGCGATGATGGACGCCGCGGTCTCGGCGCGGCTGTGGCAGCTCCTGGGCACGGGGTTCGACCACTTCGACCTGGAGTACGTCAAGTCGAAGAGGATCCCCGCGGCCAACTGCCCCGGCCCCTTCAGCGGCACCGCCCTGGCCGAGCTGGCCATGATGTTCATCCTCATGCTGGCGCGGCGCTACCGCGAGGGCGAGCGCCGGTTCCGCGCGGGCGAGCTCTACCAGCCGCTGTCCCATGAGCTGGAGGGCCGCACCCTGGGGATCATCGGCTTCGGGGCCAGCGGCCAGGAGCTGGCGCGGCGGGCCCGGCCCTTCGGCCTGCGCGTGGTGGGCCTGGACGTGCGTCCCATCGAGGCGGAGGTGCTCCAGGAGCTGGGCGCCGAACTCGTCCTCGGCGAGGACCGGCTGGACGAGGTGGTGGCGGCCAGCGACTACCTCTCCCTGCACCTGCATCTGAACGACAGCACCCGGCACCTGATCGACGCCCGTCGCCTCGCCCTGATGAAGCCCTCGGCCTGCCTGATCAACGTCGCCCGCGGCGCCCTCGTGGACGAGGCGGCCATGGCGGAAGCGCTGCTCGACGGCCGCCTCGGGGGCGCCGGACTGGACGTCTTCGGGAAGGAGCCGCCCAACCCCGCCGATCCCGTGTACGCCCTGCCCAACGTCGTGGTCACCCCCCACATCGCGGGGGTCACGGCCGAGACCTCCCGCAAGCGCGCCGCCTGCGCCGCCGGCAACGTGGACCGCGTCGCCGCCGGCCTGGAGCCCCTCTACCGCATCGACGGCGGGGAGTCGTGAACAGCCGCCTGAAGGAGCGCCTCGACGCCGGACAGGCGGCGGTGGGCGCCCAGCTGCGCTTCGGATCGCCCGCCATCGCCGAGATGTTCGGCCACGCCGGCTTCGACTGGCTCGTCATCGACTCGGAGCACGCGCCCCAGTCGCCGGAGGGCATCCAGGCGCAGCTCCAGGCCATCGGCAACACCCCGTCCACGCCCGTGGTGCGCCTGCCCCGCGTCGACGAGGGGCAGATCCGCCTCTACCTCGACATGGGGGCCCTGGGCATCATGGCCGCCTTCGTCGAGACCCCCCAGGACGCGGAGTTCGGCGCCCTCGCCTGCCGCTACCCGCCCCGGGGGATACGCAGCTTCGGCCCCCACCGAGCCGGGGGGTACGGGCTCCGGACGGCGGAATACCTCGAGGAGATCGACGACCTCGTGAGCTTCATCCCCATCATCGAGTCGGCGAGAGCGGTGGAGAACATCGAGGCCATCCTCGCCGTGGAGGGGGTCGACTTCCCCGTCATCGGCCCGGTGGACCTGACCTACAGCCTGGGCGCGCCCTTCGAGTTCGAGGGCGAGGGCTTCCAGGAGGCCCAGGCAAAGGTGGCCGCGGCGGCGGCGGCGGCCGGGAAGCCCGCGGGCCTGGGAATCTACCGGCCGGCCTTCGAGCCGGCGTCGCTGGAGAAGGCGCTGGAGGACGGATTCCAGGCGCTGCTGGTGGGCGGCGACGAGCCCTTCCTGGCCACCGCCTGCGAGATGATGGCGGGGGTGAGGCGGGAGCTGGACCTGTAGGGGTGCGGCTGGTTGTCGGCGTATCCGAGCATTCCGAACTGGATCGCCCGGGAGCGAGCAGCTGGGTCCCCCCGGAAAGGCTGTTCCTGGCCTCGACAGAGGCACCCTCCAGGGGGCTTCCTCAGAACACGAAGAAGGCTGACACTTCCGGCCTTCCAAGCCCGACCCTCCGGTATGAGTGATCCAGGTCTCTGCCATCGAAGGGATCTTCGCTTGTTGAGGCTTCGTACCGGAATGACAGCTCTCTTCGCACCCATAGCCCCACGCGCTCAAACGGCTTCCATTCAGCGCCCAGGCCGACAAGTCCTTTCAGCCAGGCCTGACGATCCATTCCGCCCTTTTCAGGAGGGTCGAAGGACGAGAATCCTCCTCCGATTCCTGAGAATATCAGAGGTCTGACGTTGTGCAAGGATCCTCCTGATCTCTGGTAGATCAGACTCAAGCTGGCAGTTTGAGCATGGCGTCGATCCTCCCGCAGGTAGGAGACTCGCTCTCCATCTTCACCTCCTCTGCGGTATCTCTCGACACTCTCCTCCTCGTTTCGACTCCACCAGGCATTGGCCTCCAGGCCCCAGGCCGAGTTCTCTCCGATCTTCCACAGGCTCAGGGCCTCCTTTGGCAGATCCAGCCCAAGCGCCCTTCCCTCTCCGTAGGCAGTCCCGACCCAGAGAGCCAGGACAGATCCAACGATGATCCGAGCCATGTTTCCTCCTTTGACGGTGATCCCCCCAGCCTGCGAGCGGATGGCGGCGGTGCAGCGGGAGCTGGATCTGTGTCGGCGGCTGTGCCGGGGGCCGGTGCCGCAGCGGCAGCTGAAGCGGGAGTTGTTGCAGGGGCCCCGTCTTCAGGCAGCCCCATCCTCTGTGACGGGGATCCCCTTCACTGCCGCGAAGGCCCGGATCGTCTGCATGATCCGGGGCTTGACCTCCTGGTTGTCGGCGTATCCGAGCATGCCGAACTGGATCAACCGGGAGCGGCCCTCGCGGGGGACGAACTCGGCGTTCATGAGGCTCAGGGTGATCCCGGCAAGGGAGTCCCAGGGGACCCGCTGCCGCACGAACAACCCCCGCTGGATCAGCAGTTCCTCCTGCGAGAAGGCGAGGACGAGCTTGTTCAGCCGCCTGAAGAGGAGGCTGCCCGGCAGCACCAGCACCGCCACGCAGAGGTAGACCAGCCCGAGCACCAGCAGCTGAGTCCCCCCGGAGTCGATGTTGTTCCAGCGGGCCAGGTTCACCAGGCCATTGGCGGTGAACACCAGGGCGAGCAACCCCCACACGAAGCGGTTGGGCCAGCCCACACGCGCGCTCAGGTCGAAGACCTGATTCTCCGCGGGTCCTGCCGGGTGCTCCGTCATGGGTCCTCCTTCGATGGGTTGAGAGCCGCCCTGCTGAATCTCCGGCTACGGGGAGCCCGAGTCCAACTCCGCGGCGCACAGTCCGCCGTGGCTCCGCAGCAGATCGGCGATGTCCTCCCTCTCACACTCGATGGCCGCATCCAGGGCCGTCCCGGAGCCTCGCCTGTTGACGTCGATTCCGTGGGACAGCAGGAACCTGACGACATCGAGCTTCGTCTCGTGCGGCCCGTAGGCGACAGCCAGGTAGAACAGTTGATTCCGCGGAGGCGATGTTGCCGCTCACCAGGTGAAGTGACGGCTCGCCGCCGGAATCCAGCAGGACCCTGACCAACTCGGTGCCCACCCCGCCCCGTATCTGGGCCGCCACTTCGACGGGCGTCTGCCCCCAGCGATCGGGTTCATTTGGATCCGCTCCGGCGGACAGCACCTTCTGGAGGCCTGCCGGATCCTGCTTCAGGACCTCCAGCGTAACCGGGGGGATGTAGTAGACGGACACCGCGCCGTGGTTCAGCAGGACACGAGCGACATCGGCATGGCCGTCTTCCGGGTAGTGGCCAAGGGCCTGTCGCAGCGCGATCTCATTGGGGTATTCCGCATAGTTCGGGTCCGCGGGATCACTCGGGTCGGCGCCGGCTTCCAGCAGCAAGGTGACCACATCCGGCCAGCCGATGATCCAGGACGCCGCACACAGCGGGCTTCGCCCCTGCTCGTCCCGGGTTCCAATACAGCCCGGCTCACTCTCGAGAAGCTCGGCCACTCGTTCCGTCCGCCCACTGGCCGCCGCCCCGAGGATGTCGAAGGGAGGTCCCTCTTCGACCAAAATGCGGAGAGGCTCGGGATCGTTGATCTGCATCTGGCTGTACGCCTTGTGGGCCGCGTCGTAGATCGCCCTGTTGGAGTACGCCCCTCGCTGCAACAACATTCGAAGGATGTCGCAGTCTTTGTGACGCACCGCTATGTCGAGGGGCCGATTCGGCCGGTCGTCGCCTGGCGAGAAGAAGATCGCATTCACGAGGGAGGAGTCGGCATCCAACAGCTGGCGTGCGCTCTCCAGGTCCCCTTGGGCGATGCAGTCGCAGAGAGGTTGCATCGCGGGGGGATGGACTTCTCGCCTGTTCATCAACCCGCCATGTGAGAACGCACTGCAATGTCGTCCAAGGTCAGAACCGCGATGGTGGCGCCTTGAGGATCCACGAACTCTACCTCCGACGCCTCGCCATCAGCATATCTTTGCACGACCGTGCCCACATCTCCGGCCACCAGACCGTGCTCTACGATGGACTCCTGGAGAACTACCAAGTCCAGTTCAGTCATGTCATTCTCACGGGTCCTGCTGGATAGGTGTCACCAGACGAGGTCGAGCTGAGCCGCCTTCGGTTGGTCCGGCTCCAGGCGCGGTGAGGTCGCCCGATCCTCCGCGGGCCTGCCGGGGGCTTCGGGGGCTGACGATCCGTACTCCACGTTGGCGGGATCCATGGCTCCGCCTCGGATCGATGCCAGTTACCGGAATCACTGATCCATTTGCAGATGGACGGAGTCGGGCTTCCGCATCTGGATGACTTCGGAGACCTGCTCATCCCGAGGGCCGATGCCAAGTCAGCTTCTAGGACAGACGGATCGATTCACAGTCCTCTGAGTTACTGCACCACTTGTAGCTCGACCTTGGGAGGTTCCGGGCCGTGGAGCCTCAGCAGCCGTCGTGTTCTAGCCCGCAGGGTCTTCTGGTTGCCATGCACAAAGACAAACAACGGTGTTCCCTCGATTCTGCTCTTTGCGCTGAATTCCTTGCCGGTCGGATGCACTGGCTCGGTATTGACCAGGTGATTTCTTTCGTTCCTCGACAGTATCGGGGTATGACTCTCTGTCAGCAGTTTCTCCGAATAGAGCTTCTCGACCGTAGCCGTGAGCACTTGAGTCCAGCGTCGTACACTGCGTACGCTCCCGTCCCAGAATCGGATCGCCAACGGCCTACAGCCCGAGCTGCCAGCATACTCCGATTTCTCATAGTCCATCAGCGGAACCCAGCCCGGCGACTCCGGCTCCGGCTCCGCGGCAGAGGCCGGTTCAGCTTCGGCCGGCGCAATCGTGGATGGCTCAGCCGCGACAATCGGCTCGCCGGCTTGCACCGGCTGGCCGGAGGTCAGATTGGGGCGCCAGAGCAGCAGAAGTTTGAGGGCCACTTCGTGGACCGAGTCCCTGGAAATGGACACGTCCAGCATCCGCCTCTCTTCCAAGGTGCCCCTCCGGAAGACATCGTAGAGTTCCCAGTGGTCGCCGTCAGTCAGCGCGGCGAAATCGATCCCCGACGCATTGGCATAGTTCAGCATCTGCATCTGGTGGGAAGCCAGTCGCTCCCCCAGCTTCTTGGCCTCCACCGTGGCCGCCGGCCGTTCGTCGGAGCGCAGTAACGCGTAATCCGCCAAACCGCCGGTCACCCTGTATTCGGGTGTCACCACCGCGGGGTCGGATACGTCCCAGCCCAGGGCCTGCAGCAAGGGGTCCACCAGCGCCATTCGCGTGCGCGTTTCGTTTTCCTCCAGCGACGCCCCATGGGTTCCGATTCTCTCACGCAACGATTCGATGACACCTGTCAGATCGTCCAGCGACACGCTGACCTCCTGTCAACCTTCCGGCTGTGAGCCCTGCTTGAGCGGGGCTATCCTAGTCCATCCGGGCAGCCGAGCCCAGTCCGTCCAAGTTAGCTGAGTCCGCAGCCGCTCTCGCGGTCGTGCAACCCTGCGTCGATGACCTCCACGAGGGCCTAGGCGGCTCTAACGACCGATCATGTGCCAGCCATGGTCGGCCGTGCAGGCTCGGGTGAGGTTACAGGCGTGAAAGGAGCCGCTCGTAACCAGCATGAGAACCGATCCAGAACCAGACCATCAGCCCGTCAGTTTCCACGCCCAGGGCACGGTAGTCTCGGGTGATCCTGACTGCATAGATCGGTTTGGTGGGGTGTACCCTCTTGAACCGCAAGCTCGGATGGTCCGGATTCGCCCGAAAACGGGCGTAGGCGATGGCCGCCTGGACCTGGACGTGATGAGGTAGTTCGAGGAGCGCTCTGCGAAACCGATCGGTTGTCCGCGATTTCATGAGCCATGTGATTCGAGTGGCTCAGTCGTGCCTCCCCGGTACTCTGCAAGAGCCTCATCGGCAAGGCCGGACAACTGCTCTGCTGTCAAGTCGAATGCGCGCTCCCACCGGCGCTCTGACTCGAGTTCCGACATCAACACGGCCGCAATCGCGTCTTGCTCATCACTGGAGAGCTTCTTGAGTTCCGAGATCGCCTTCTCCAGAAGTTGAGTCATCAGGGCCTCCATAGCAGGGGTACAGGACTACTCAACCTCGGCCGAATATACGGAACGCCGTTCCTGACGCCCTGTCCCCGGCGGGCCCTGCGGGGAGGCCTGCCGCCACGGTTCATGCGCAACTGATGCACACGCGACTCCGGCCGCGCGCAAGGATTGCGCACTGTCACCGGCGTTGGGTGCACGGCCGGTCCGGCAGGCTATTGGAGGAGGCTGCTCTCGTGCAGCTCGGACAACGTGGATCGGTTCAGTGGGGTGGTTGGCTCGGAGGGCCGCCGGCCCGGGGACAGGCCGGCGGCCCGGGGGAAAAGCGAGGGTGTTCGCCAGACTCAGGCGCTTCGCGCCAGGATGACGCTGGCGTAGTGGGAGAAGGCGGAGAGTCCGGCGTAGCAGGACACGATGGCCGCGGGAACGGCGATCTCTCTGACGAATCGAAACCTCTTCATGGTGGTCCTCCACTACTTGAGGGTGAGTGTTCACCCTGCTTGACTGCAATCGCCGTGCCAGTCCTTCTCTCCCCGTGACCGGCATTGGACAGCGGTTTCCGACAGCGGACACGGAACCCCGCCGGACCTCCGACCGCTGCATCCGTCCCGATCAACCGCTTTTCGCGGGGGCTTCACGGGGTTAGTCTCAAGTGGCAGGCAAGGTTCCCCCGGGACACCCGAACGATGTTGGCATTCCCTCGACAGGTACTCCTGCTCTCCCTGGCCGGCCCCGCCACGGCCGCGGCCGGGATGGCGCTGCACGCCCTCTTCGGGGAGCGGATCGTGCTGGCCATGTACGAGCAGCGCATGCCGGTGGCGCTGCTGAACGAGATCATCACCGGCCAGTCCATCCACCCGGTGGGCTACCACTTGGAGCGGGCCGACGCCCTGGTCATGCGGGGGGCGCTGCTGCTGTTGGCCAGCGGTCCCGCCACCGCCGCCTGGATGTGGCTCTCCCGCGGCCTCCCCGCCCCCTGGAGCCGGCCGCTGGCGGGCGGCCTGCTGCTGTCCACCGCCTTCGTCTGCGGGATCTTCCTCCTCGAGGCGCCGCTCTTCGAGGTCCTGCCGGGGTGGTTCTGGCCGCTCCACACGACGGCGCTGCCGTGGGTCTGGCTGTGGGCGCCGCTGGCCGCCGGCACCGCGGCGGAGGCGGCGGTCGTTCTGCGAGCCCCCGGGCGCCGGCTCCGGAACGTGGTGCTCCTCGTCGTCTGGGGGGCCTGCATCCACCACGGGCTGGCGCTCATGGAGGGCCGCGGCCTCGACGTCCTGCGGAGCCGCTTCACCGACTCCGGGCACGGTGTCTTCGCCCGCGCCGCCGTCGAGCAGCCGAGTCTTTGGCGGGTGCTGACGCGCTACGACGAGCTGCTGGACGACGGCGAGCTGTCCCCCTTCTTCCACGCCACCAAGCCGCCGGGGCTCCAGGTCTTTCTCGGATTCGTCGAGCGCCTCGGGCGCGGCGTGCCGGGGCTGCCGGACGACCCCCTGCGGAGGCTGGCCACCTTCGCCGCCCTGGTGCTGCCCCTGCTGGCGTACGCCGCCGTGGTCCCCCTGTACGCCCTGGCCCTCCGCTTCACCGACGACCGCGGCGCCCTGACCGCGGCCCTGCTCTACGTGCTGGCCCCCAGCGTCGGGCTCATCGGCATGCACGCCGACCACTACCTGCACCCGCTGCTGGCCACGGCCTGCCTCTATCTGGCCGCCCGCGCCCTGCAGGACGGCGGCATCTGGCCAGCCGCCCTGGCCGGGGCCGCCTTCTACCTGACCACGTGGGTCTCCTTCGCCCTGGCGCCCCTGGCCGTGGTGCCCCTCGCCCTGGCCTGGACGAACCGGAAAGCGGCGCCGGTCCTCTCGCGGCTCACCGTTGCGGCCTGGGCCGCGGCCGGGTTCGCGGCGGCTCACGCGGTCATGACGGTGGTTTGCGGCTACGATGCCTGGCAGCGATTCGCGCAGGCCATGGCTGTCCACGAGATCGCCAAGGCCGTCGAGTGGAGCCCGGGGAACCGCCTCTACTACGGCGCCCTCAACCTGCTGGAGTTCGCCCTCTGGAGCGGCCCGGCGCTGGTCCTGCTGTGCGTCGCGGAGTTGCGGAGAGGGATCGGGGCGCCGGGAGCGGGACTGCTGTGCCTGCTGGCCTGCATGGCCGTCTTCGGCTCCACGGCGGGGGAGAGCGCGCGGCTGTGGATCTTCGCCCTGCCCCTGGCCATCCTGTGCGCGGCCCTCTACCTCGGCCGCCGGCCCGACGAGGGGGGCCGCCTCCTGGGCCTGGCGCTGGCGATGCAGGGGATCCTGATGCTGGTGCTCAAGAGATACCAGGACTTCCACTGAGCCCGGGCGGCGGCAGGCCGGCCACGTACTCCCGGATCTCGTCGCGGACCCGCCGGTAGTGGCCCAGGGCCTCCTCCTCCCCGGCGGCGGATTCCGCCAGCCTCGGGGGGTCGTCGAAGCCGCGGTGGACCACCTTCGCCGACCCCGGAAAGCGGGGGCAGCTCTCGGCGGCGTGGTCGCAGACGGTGACCACCAGGCCGAAGTCGAGAGCGCCGATCTCGTCCAGCCTCTGCGAGCACTGTCCGGAGATGTCGACGCCCGCCTCGGCCATGACCGCCACCGCCCTCGGGTCGAGGCCGCGGGCCTCGAGGCCGGCGGAGTGGGCCTCGTAGTCGCCGCGCAGGCGGCGGGCCCAGCCTTCGGCCATCTGGCTGCGGCAGGAGTTGCCCGTGCACAGGAACAGCAGGCGGGAGAGGCTCACGGCGTCAGCGGCTTCAGGGCTCGCGCTCGAAGGTCCCCGAACCCGCGAAGTTCGTCGCGTCGCGCCAGTCGGGCTGCCACCACAACTGGGCCAGGGGGCCCGTCTCCTCATCGAAGTCGTCGACGGCGATGTTGATCCGCACCCGGCGCCAGTCCTTGCCCTGGCGGTGCTCGACGTATCTCAGGGGGATGGAGACCTCGTAGGCGTGGCCCGTCGGGGTGGGGATGCCCACGGCCTGCACGCCGAGGGAGTCCAGCTCCTCCGGAGCCACCAGGAACATCTCCTCCAGCCGCTCGCCCGGGCTGATGGCGACGAAGACGCGCTCCTCCACGGAGCGGCTGGCGTCGCGTCCCCGGGAGCGCTCCGGGTCGGAACGGCCGTCGACGCGCAGCTCCAGCCCGTCCTGGGACCAGGCGTTGCCGCCGAGGTAGATGCGACGCTCGTCGGTGACGTCCACGGCGACATAGAGGTTGTCGTCGTCGTACTCGACGCCGAAGCGCCAGGAGCAGTCCTCCGGCCCGGTCCAGGAGTCCGCGTCGACGTCGATCTCGGCCGGTTCCGGCACGTGGAAGGCGAGCCGGTCCCAGTCGCTCAGGTCGCCGTCGATGGCGGGAGGGGCGGCGGTGCGCCGGGGCAGCTCGTAGATGCGGCTCACGACCATGGGGGAACGGCCGTCCACGGCGGGGATCTCGAACTCGTCCTGCACGTACTCGGCCTGCCACTCCAACTGCAGGGGCGTCAGCTCGTCCACGTCCCGCTCCCCCTCCGTGGAGACTTGCAGCTCGATCTGTTCCACCGAGTTCGGGGGCAGCTCCCGGTCGATGGAGGCCGGCGACGGAACCAGCAGCGCGTGCCTGGCGAAGCGGGCCGAGATGCGCAGCGGCACGTCGCCGTCGTTGGTGAGGCGGACGGAGGTGACGCTGCCGGCGAAGCGCTGCGAGCGGCCCATGATCGGCTCGACGACGACGGCGCGGCCCCGGATCAGGGGCTCCACGAGGCGCGCCATCTCCTCGGTGCGGATGCTCTCGTCCCAGATGCCGTCGAGCATGAGGTTGGCGATGCGCGGGCCGTCGTCGGTCATCGTCACCCAAACCACGTGGTCGAACTGGCCGTAGAGCGGGCCCGCCAGGGAGCTGCCGCCGCCGGTGGTGGCCAGCACGAAGTAGCGGCTGTCGTTGCGCACGTGCCGGGTGTAGCGGTGGAAGTGTCCGGCGAAGACGGTGTGCCGCCGCCCGGCGAGCAGCTCCTCCACCTCGGCCCAGCCCGTGTCCCGCAACTCGCCATCGTCGGCGTAGTTCCACAGGGGCTTGTGGACGAAGACCAGGGTCCAGCGCACGCCGCGGTGCTCGTCGAGCACGCCGGCCAGCCAGTGGCGCTGCTCGGGCCCGACGTTGGCCGGTTCCCCGTCCTCGGAGTTGAGGGCGACGAAGAGCACGTCGCGGTAGACGAAGGAGTAGTAGGCGCGGCCGAGGCGCTCGGCCCAGACCTCGGCCATGACGTCGTTGGAGATGTCGTGATTGCCCGGCAGGTAGAAGAAGGGCATGTCGAGGGCGTCGACGAAGGCGTCGAACTCGTCCCACTCGGCGTCGAGGGTTTCCCTGCTCTCGGTGTAGCCCTCGATCAGGTCGCCCACGCTCATGACGAACTCGGGCTGCAGCAGGTTGAGCTTGCCCACGGCGTCGGCGAAGACGCCTTCCCGGTGGCCGCCGGTGCGGTCGGCGACGATGGCGAACTGGAAGTGGTCCGGGTCGTTGCGCAGGTCCAGGTGGGTCCACGGGTTGACCTGCTCGACCTCGATGCGCGGACGGTCGGCGCTCTCGGCGGAGGCGAGGGCGGCGAAGGCGGTGATCAGGACCGGTGCGGCGGCGGCCGGCATTCTTGGCATTGGGTGGGCTCCACGGTGCGGGGGAAGCGAGTCTTGCAGGACCGATGCCCGAAGGGACCGGGGCGTTCCGGACGGTGTATGGGATACGTCCGCCAGCAGTACAGTGGCAACCCCGGTCCCGCGGCCTGCGCGCCCCGCCCGGGTGGCCGGGCTTCCTCCGGGGCCGGAGGCCTGCCGGGCTGGCGGGTCTCGGTCCAGCGGCTTGCGGCCTTGCCGGCAGCCCGATCCCCCGCGGGCGGACGCAGGCCGGTTGGCGGGCGGCCTCCGCGAGCGGATGGGGCCGGTTGGCGGACCACGGTCCAGCGGCCTGCGGCCTTGCCGGCAGCCCGGCTCCCCGCGGGCGGACGCAGGCCGGTTGGCGGGTCCCGCTCAGGGGCGGTACATATAGGCCGCGTCCCCGAGTCATGAGCGAATGCCATCCCGAAGCCGGTCTGCCGGCCGACTTTCTCTCCCGCGTGGAGCGGCTGCTGCCCGCCGCGCGCCTGGACGGCTGGCGCCGCTCCCTGGGATCTCCGCCGTCAGCGGCCTTCCGCGTCAACACGCTGATGGCCGCCGAGGAGGAAGCCGTGGCCGAGCTGCGGCGGGATGGGATCACCCCCCGGCCCCTGGGGTGGCCCCCCGGGGCCTGGGTGGCGGCGGCGGACCAGCGGCGTGCCCTGGTCGACAGCGGCGCCGCCCGCGAGGGGCGCGTGTACGTGCAGAACCCGTCGAGCATGGTGCCCGTCCTGCTGCTCGACCCGCAACCGGGGGAGGAGGTCCTGGACCTGGCGGCGGCGCCGGGCGGCAAGACGGTGCAGATCGCCGGACGCATGGACAACCGCGGACGCATCGCCGCGGTGGAGTCGGTGAAGGCGCGCTTCCACCGGCTGCGGCGCAACCTGGAGCGCTGCGGGGTCACCATCGCCCGGACCTACCTGGCCGACGGCGGCGGCGTGGGGCGCAAGGTGCCGGAGCGCTTCGACCGGGTCCTCCTCGACGCGCCGTGCACCTCCGAGGGCCGCTTCCGCGCCGGCGACCCGGCCAGCTTCCGCTACTGGGGGCCGAAGAAGATCCGCGACATGGCGCGCAAGCAGAACAACCTGGCCATCTCCGCGGTGCGCGCCCTCAAGCCCGGGGGCGTCCTCGTGTACTGCACCTGCACCCTGGCGCCGGAGGAGAACGAAGCCGTCGTCGACGGACTCCTCGAACGCTTCGGGGAGGCTCTGAGAGTCGAGGCTCTCGACCTGCCGGAAGCGTTTGCGGAGCCCGCCCTGCCGGAGTGGGAGGGGCGGAGCTTCCAGGCGGCGGTGGG
Organism: Candidatus Latescibacterota bacterium; assembly: GCA_022827165.1. The sequence goes on along the minus strand of JAJDTN010000119.1, from coordinate 5,441 downwards.
CCGCTGCGCGCGCCTTGCCCCCGACGAGACGCGGGAGGCGTTCTTCGTGGCGCGGCTGCGCAAGCGGGAGAGCACGGAGGCGGGCGGATGAGGGCGGCGGCCCTGACGGCGGCGCATGCGCGAGAGCACGGAGGCGGCGGCGTGAGGCCCGCTATCCTGACGGCGGCGGTCCTGGGGTTGGGGGCCTGGGGCTGCGGCGACGCCGAGGACCCCCTGCGCTGGCGGGACCCGGAGGAGCTGCGCACCGTGCTGCAGATCGAGTCGGCGCCGCCGGGGCTGAGCGAGGCGGTGGTGGTCGACTCGGCGAGCTGGTTCCCGGCGGCGCTGCTGCCCACCGGCAACGAGAACGACGTCGAGGTGGAGGGGCCCTTCCGCATCGGGTTCCGCAACACCTCGGACCAGCCGCTGCAGATGCGCTACGATCTGCGGTTCTTCGAGGAAGGCGGCTTCCTGGTCGACTGGTTCATCCCCTTCGGCCAGCCGGTGGTCTTCGCCGCCGGGGAGAGCCGTGTGGAAGAGGGCACCTTCCTGGTGCGCACCACGCCCACCATCGGCCGTTTCGGCCTGGCGGAGATGCGCATCGGAGCGCGCCTGACCTTTCCGGACCAACAGGAGGAGGAAAAATGAGCGATTACCGCGGCGCCGTCATCGGCCTGGGCTGGATGGGCATGCTCTACGACCTCGCCCGGCGCCAGGGCACCTGGAACGTGGACGACATCGACCGGCCGACGCCGGAGCTGGACCTGCACCGGCGCTTCCACCATCACACCCACCCGGGCACGGAAGGCCTGCCCACCTCCTACGCCGAGGCCCTGCACGACCGACCCGAGATCGAGCTGGTGGCCGCCGCCGAGCGCGACCGCAAGCGGCTGCGGGCGTTCTCCGAGCGCTACGGCGTGCAGGCCCTCTACACCGACGCCGCGGAGATGCTGCGCGCCGAGCGCCCCGACATCGTCGCCGTCGCCACCAACGTCAAGCACCGGGCCGACCTCACCTGCCTGGCCGTCGAGTGCGGGGCCAAGGGGATCTTCACCGAGAAGCCGATGGCCCACACCCTCGAGGAGGCGGACCGCATGGTGAGCACCTGCGCCGCCGCCGGCGTGCCCCTGAGCTGCGGCTCGATCACCACCACCCATCCCTCCTTCGCCCGGGCGCGCCAGCTGCTGCGGGACGGCGACCTGGGGACACTGGTCTCCATCGAGGCCTCCGGCCCCGCCGCCCAGCACCAGAACTGGTCCTACTTCCTCGACAGCCGTCCCGCCTGGGTGGCCGGCACCGGCGACCAGCCGAGACGGGAGACCGGCAGCGACGAGTTCACCGGCCAGGGGATGATGGTCTGCGAGGACGGCCTCGCCGTGCACTTCCGCCGGGGCGCCCCCGGGGTGCGGCTCACCGGCAGCCGCGGCGAGATGTGGTTCGACTTCCTGGAAGGCTGGCGGCGGACGCAGGACGTGGAGGTGGACGACGGCGTGCGGCGCACCCCCATGCCGTGGCCGAAGCCGCAGTTCGTGCCGCCCTACGGCGGCATCTACACCCTCAACGACGTGATGGACTGCCTCGCCGGGCGCCTGGACGAGCCCAAGAACTCGGGCCGGCGGGTGGCCGCGGCCCTGGAGGTGGAGATCGCCCTCAAGCTCTCCTCGGCTCGCGGCGGGCAGCGCGTCGACCTGCCCCTGGAGGACCGCTCCCTCGGCCTGAACTACGACTGGTTCCGGTAGGCCCCGCCGCCGATGCACGACATCGCCCTCGACCTGCTGATTCTGCTCGCCGGCATCTGGCTGGTGGCCGTCACCCTGCGGCCCCTGGGGCTGCCCACGGTGACGGGGGAGCTCATCGTCGGGGTGGTGGTGGGGCCGGCGGTGCTGGGCCTGATCCGGCCCGACGAGACGATCCAGCTGCTGGCCGAGATCGGCATCTTCTTCCTCATGTTCCACGCCGGCGTGGAGACCCAGCCCCACGAGTTCTTCGGCGCCCTCAAGCGCTCCGTCGGCGTCGCCGTGGTGGGCGCCATCGTCCCCTTCGGCGTCGGCTTCGGCCTGGCCCTCGCCTTCGGCCTCGACTACGTGGGCGCCACCTTCGTCGGCCTGACCATGGCGACCACGGCGGTGGTCATCACCCTCAAGAGCCTGCGCGACCTGGGCCTGGCCAACACCCGCGTGGCCCACGTCTTCCTCGCCTGCTGCGTCTTCGACAACCTGCTGACGATCGTGTTCTTCGGCGTCGTCATCGGCCTGCTCACGGGCGGCACCTTCGAGCCCATGGCCATCCTCGTCACCCTGGGCAAGGTGGCGGCCTTCTTCGCCGTCTGCTTCGGCCTGGCCACCTGGGTCTATCCGCGCCTGCACCTGCCCTTCCGCTCCGAGGGCGGCAAGGGCTTCACCTTCGTCCTGGTCACCGCCTTCGGCGCCGGTCTGATCGCCGAGGCGATCGGCCTGCACATGATCCTCGGCGCCTACCTGGCGGGGCTGTTCTTCGAGGAGAAGATCGCCCACCCCAACCTCGTGCGGGTGGTCAACGACCGCGCCTACGGCATCGCCTACTCCTTCCTCGGGCCGATCTTCTTCATCTCCCTCGGGTTCTCCGTCACCTTCGACATCAGCGCCGCCCAGGTGGGGTTCGTCGTCCTCCTCACCCTCCTCGTGATCGTCGGCCAGATCGTCAGCGCCGGGGGCATGGCCCTGCGCGTAGGCCTGCCCTTCCGCGAGGCCCTCACCGTGGGCGTGGGCATGTGCGCCCGCGCCGAGATGGCCCTCATCCTCGCCTCCCTGGCCCTGAGCCGGGGCGCCTTCGACCAGGCCGTCTTCACCATCCTCATCTTCACCGCCTTCCTGCTCAACCTGTTCACGCCCCTGGCGCTGAAGGGCTGCGCCGTGCTCCTCCAGGGGCGGGCGGCGCGCCGGCAGGACGCCCCGCGCGGCGTCGTGATGATCGACAAGTTCGGCGACCCCCTGGTGGAGGAGCGGTTCACCGGCCAGCTGCCGAGAGACCTGCCCGACGTGGACGAGGGCGTCGTCATCTACGGGTTCGGCCCCGAGGTGGAGGGGCTGATGGAGGAGCTCCGGAGCCGCGGGAGGCCCGCGGTGGTGATCGAGGAGGACGAGGCCGTCGCCCGGCGGCTGCTGGCCCACGGTGAGCGGGTCGTGCACGCCTCCCTGGCCGAGGACGAGCTGGACCTGAGACGGCTGGCCGGGGCCCGGGCCCTGGTGGCCAACGGCGAGGACGACCGCAACGCCCTCTTCGCCCTCGGGGCCCGCGAGCAGGGGTTCCGGGGGACGATCGTGGCGCTCATCGACGAGCCGAGCCGCCGGGCGCCGATGATGCTGGCCGGGGCCAGCGCCGCCTTCACCCCGAACCACGCCCTGGCCGCGGTCCTGGCCGTGCGCGCCAGCGCCCGCATCGGCCCCCGCGTGGCTGGCGTCGAGCCCCTGGGCCACCTGCTGGAGGTGGCCGAGATCCGCGTCCACGACGGCAGCCCCCTGGCGGGGGCGACCCTGGCCGGCAGCGAACTGCGGGCCCGCACCGGCACCCAGATCGTCGGCCAGTGGAAGGAGGACTCCCTGCACTCGCCCCCCGGGGCCGGCGAGACCCTGCAGCCGGGGTCGATCCTGGTGGCCGCCGGCTCGCCCGAGAGCATCCGCCGCCTCGACGACTGGGTGAGACCGATCACCGAGGAGGGACCGCTGGTCGTCGTCGGCTCGGGCGACGTGCGGGAGAAGCTGGTGGAGATCCTGCGCAGCGCCGGCGAGCCGACCTTCGTCGTCGATCCCGCCGGCGGCAAGGGGGTGGACCTGGCCGGCGACATCCTCGACCGGGAGGTCCTGGAGCGCACCCCCATCGCCGGGGCCCGCGCCGTGAGCCTGGCCCACGAGACCGACAGCGCCGACCTGCTGGCCACCACCGTGGTGCGCGACTACGCCCCCGAGGTGCCGATCATCGCCGCCGTCAACCACGTGGAGAACGTGGGCCGCCTGCAGCAGGCCGGCGCCGACTTCGCCCTCTCCGTGAGCCAGGTGGCGGGCCAGATCCTGGCCCACCACGTCCTCGGCGAGGCGGTCTCCCACCAGCCGCGGATCAAGCTGGTGAAGATGCCCGCCCGGCGCTTCGGCGGCCGCCCCCTGGAGGCGCGCATCCGCGAGCGCACCGGCTGCTCGGTGATCGCCGTCGAGCGCGGCGGCGAAGTGCAGCTGGATCTGCCGGCGGCCGAGCTGTCCGAGGCGGACGCCCTCTATGTCTGCGGAACGCCGGCGGCGTTCAACCTGCTCTACGAGCAGTTCCCGGAGGCGCGGGAGTAGTCAGTCGCCGAAACGGAAGGGCGGGTAGCGGTCGGTGGTGAGGAGGAAGGCGTAGGCCGTGACCCGCAGGCTCCAGCGCAGGGTTCCTTCCACGAAGAGGAACAGCTCCCTGGGGTAGCGGCCGACGATGAGGATCACGAACCAGGCGAGGATGGTCACCAGGATGGCCAGGATCCAGATGATGGCCAGCACGATGTAGTGCGGGATCGCCAGGATCCACTTGACCAGCGGCAGGAACCGGTTCAGCCCGCCTTGCGCGTCCGGGTACGGGATGTCGAGGTGGACGCCCTGCGCCTCGTCGGTGGAGGGATAGTCGTCGCGCAGCAGCAGCACGTAGGCCTCGACCCGGGTCCCGAAGCGGGTCAGCTCCAGGTTCCAGTCGAACCACCAGCGCGGGTACTTCCGCCGGAAGAGGATCATCAGCATGGGGGGCAGCCACAGCAGGCCCCCCGTGGCGAGGGCAGCCGGCCACTGGTACGCGCCCGCATCTTCGGTGACGAGCGACCCGCCCACGAGGGCGAGAACGATCAGGATCGGCACCGCCAGGAGGAGCCGGAAGAATACCGTGAGTCTGCGGCTGGACTCGGGGTAGTCGATGGAGAACTGAACGGGGTATGGAGCGGCCTGTTCGGTCATCGGGCATCCCTCCTCGGCAACTGCTTCACGTCCCCCCAGCTGCCCGCCTGCACCGCGGTCCCGACTCCCTCCACCGGCATCTGGTAGAACCGCGGCTCGGACTCCAGCTGGCCGTCAGCGGTATTCCGCACCGTCGTGACGGCCCAGCGGGTGTGGCTCTCTCCCCTGGAAACGACGGCCCTGATCACGGGCTGCCCTGGCTGGACGTCGATGGCATCCCACACAACGAGGGCGTCCCCGGGCGTGTCCAGCTCCACCAGGTGGCCCGCCTCATCGAGGACCCGGTCGACCCGCATCTGCCGCCAGATGCGGTAGCCGTCGGCTCCCTCCACCGCATCCCAGGTCAACAGGATGAAGCCGCTCTCCTCGGCTTGGCCCTCCGGGGTGTACGGTTCGGCCAACACCGTCTCGGGCGGCGCGGGCAGGGCCAGACCGGCGCTCACCGAGAGCAGCAGGGCGGGTATGGCCAGCATCGATGCGGGCCGTCGGCCCATGCGTGGTTGCTTGCGGTCC
>JAJDTN010000121.1 GCA_022827165.1 Candidatus Latescibacterota bacterium | reverse complement strand
CGTCAGGCGCCAGGTGCCGATGGCGTGGAAGCCCTCCAGGTCCTCGGCGTAGGGGTAGTCGGGCTCGGGGTCGTCCTCGCGGCTGTCGGGACGGTCGTTGTTGTTCATGTCCAGGTCGTAGACGTAGTCGTCCGACTCCACGTCGTACATCAGGAAGGGCTCGAGATAGTCGGGCAGGCGGTTGCCGTTGCGGTTGGTGTCCGGCCGGCCGTCGCCGTCGAGGTCCTTGCCCGGGAAGATGCCGTCGGCGTCGACCCCCTCGTGGACGAAGCCGGAGATGTACTGCTGGAACCAGGAGTCGGGGAAGCGGTCGTCGTCGTCGTTGTCGTCCACCATCATCAGCCGCAGGGTGCTGTTGAAGTGGGGTACGGCCGGCGTGCCCAGCAGCAGCAGCTCGGTGTTGTAGTCCGGTCCCATGTGGAAGTACTCGGCGCCCCAGTCGAAGCGCTCGTGCTCCTTGCGGACCACGAGGTAGTACGCCTCGCCCTTCCTGTCGAAGCGCTTGCCGGCGCGCACCGGGGTGGTGGGATTGGGGCCGACGACGCCGTCGGGGTACCGGAAGTGGTGCAGGCTCCGGGCATACTCGCCATCGATCTTCAACCCGAGGATGTTGGTGCTGAAGTCGGCGCCGAAGATCTCCATCCCCGTCTCCGAGCCGATGTCGAAGGTGATGCGCTGCAGGTTGGACCGGTCCTGGACGTTGCCCGGGGCGCGCTTCACGGTGCGGTAGAGGGTGGGCTGGCCGTAGCGCCCCGTGTAGGGAACGTCGATCGCCGCCCGCGGATCGTCGAGGTCGTACTCCCTCTTCCGGGCCACGGTACCCACCTCGATCTTGTAGTCGTTGGCCACGAGGGCGTCGAAGGAGACGGACTGCACGAAGCCCTGACCCGCCAGGTTGAAGTAGTAGACGACGAAGTCGTCGCCGGAGACCTCGATCGGCCCCGTCTCGTCGCTGCGCCACCGGAAGGACTGGTCCAGGGGCCTGAAGACGTTGTTCAGGGCGTTGTTGCGGATGAGGATGGCGAGGACCTCTTCCTCGGTGAAGCGCTCGGCCAGGATCTCGGCGGCGTTGTCCTTGTAGTAGTTCCGGTCCGTGGAGCCGGGCTCCAGGTTGACCGCCAGGTGCCACGGCTCCTCGATGGGGAACTCCACGTCGCGCCAGACATAGGTGGTGAACTCGCGCTCGGGGTCGACGGGATCGTACAGCCGGAGGTCGCGGAAGAACAGGTAGTCCATGTACAGGGGCGCCTCGTCGTGGCGGTAACGCATGTACGTGGTCCCCGTGGGAACGGAGGAGGTGAAAGCCGCCGACAGCTCGGCGTAGGCGTTGCGCACCAGCCCCTGGGTGCTGAGCTTGCCCACCGAGGTCCGCCGGACGCCGTCGATCTGCTCGATCACGTCGGGGACGATATCCTTCCTCAGGACCCCGTTCACGTAGATGTTCAGGTCCACGATGTGAGGCCCGCCCCGGTCGTCGTCGGGCGAGTCGTCGGAGAACTTGACGGCGATGATCTCCGGGTAGGGCTGGTTGTGGCGCAGCACGCCCTTGCGGGAGAAGGCGTGGCCATAGCTGTCGCTGAAGCTCTCGTGGGCGTTGACGTAGGTCAGGCCGAAGTCGAGCAGGCCTACCCGGCGCTCCATGTGGAGGGCCCCCATGCGCACCGTGCTCCAGGTCATGAACAGGGCCGACAGGTCGCTGTGCTCGGTGCCCCAGTCGAGGCGGAACCCCGGAAAGGCGTTGACCTTGAGGGTCAGGGGCGTGAAGCGGCCCCTCATCTCCTGGGCGATGGTCAGGCTCCCCGACCAGGAGTCGGTCTGCTCCGAGACGGTGAGCACGTCCTCGAAGTAACGCCGGTAGGTGGTCTGCTCGCGCCCCGGATAGTGGTAGAGGTTCCCGGTGATCGCCTGGGACGAGCTGCCCCGGCCCTGGGGGCCCAGGCCCCGGGTCTCCACCCAGTCGTAGCCGGGGATCCCGTAGGCCAGGCGGTTGCCCAGGGGGCCGTAGAAGAACCGCTTGGGGTCCCGGTACGGAGAGAGGATCGTCGGGTAGTTGGTGTACATCCTCTCGCGGTGGGCGTAGTTCCTGTAGGGCTCCCACGGCCGCCGGAGGAACATCCGGTCGGCCTGGATTCTCGGCACCTCGGGGATCTCGATGCCCGTCCGCGGCCCCCAGCTCCAGCTCTCGGTCTCCTGGGCTCCGCCGCGCGCCGGTCCGAGGGGCACCAGGGCCGCCAGGGCTGCCAGAATCACCCTTCGAGGCACGTGTGCCCTGAGGCGGATGCCGACGAGTGCCACTAGATCACCGGCCGGAGCCCCACCAGGGCCCGGAAGAAGAAGATGGAGGTGTTCACGTTGGACTGGGCCCGGAGCGCGGAATCGAAGGTCCTCTTCTGCACCTGGTACCCCACGTTGAAGTTCACCTCGTATCCCTGGTAGGTGAAGGTGTTGGCCAGGATGGCCACGTAGTCCTCACCGTCGAAGTCCCGCGAGGGGTTGACGAGGTCGAGGGAACGGCTGCGGAAGAAGGGGAATCCCTGGGCTCCCATGCGCACGCTGGTGAGAGGGGTCAGCTTCCAGTCCAGCCGCAGGATGGGATAGAGGAACAGCTCGTGGAGCACCGGCACCGGGAAGCGCCCGTCCGTCAGCTTCTGCGACATCACCTTGATCCTCGGGGTGATGGTGATGTCGCGGAACCGTCCCGAGAGGTCCCGGGCGTACTCCCCCTTGACCACCGAGGTGGACCGGATGATACGGTTCGACGGCCCGCCGTGGCGGCCGAACTGGTGGTTGAAGTCGTGCTTGTAGTCGAGGTGAATGTCGATCGGCTCGAGGCCGGCGAAGTCGAGGGCGGCATACGCCGTGTTGACGAAGCTGTCCTGCATGCGCAGGGGGTCCTCGATCAGGGTCACGCCGAGACCCGTTCCGGTGATTCGTCCGCTCACGTCCTCCTGAAGCTCGAAGGTGGCGTTGCGGGGAAAGAGGAAGACGTCGTTGCGGATGTCGTCCTCCACCCGCTTGGCGAAGTCGATCAGGGTGAACCGCCCCCAGAAGGGGAGATGGCGTTCGTACACGGCCTTGCCGTACAGGACGTTGTTGTGCCCCCCCGCGGCGATCTGCCGGGTCTGGTAACGGCCGACGGTGAGGGAGGCGCCCCGCAACGGGCTGAGGCTGGCGAAGAGGTGCAGGCCCTCGAGGTCGGGGTCGTACGGGTAGTCGACGGTGGGGTCGTCCTCGCGGATGTCGATGATGCCGTTGTTGTTCAGGTCGTCGCCGTAGTCGTACTCCTCGGGATTGACCTCGAAGAGCAGGAAAGGCTCGAGGTAGTCGGGAATGCCGTTGTTGTTGCGATTGGTCTCGGGCCGGCCGTCCTGGTCGAGGTCGAGGCCCGGGAAGACGCCGTCGAGATCGCGCCTCGACTCGATGTAGTGGTCGTCGGCGAAACGGTCCTTGTCGTCGTTGTCCTCCACCGAGTCGAAAACCAGGGTGCCGTTGAGGGAGCTCTGGTTGAACCCGTCGATGCCCTTGAGGCCTCCCTCGATCTCGCTGTCGAGCGGGCTGAAGGGCAGGGTGACGAAGCTCTGGTACGACGGATCCTGCACGTGCAGGGAGGTGCCGTACTCCGGATCCATGGAGAACACCTCGCCGCCGAACTCCCATTTCCCCCGCCGCAGGGTGGCGTTGGCGAAGAAGGCGTCTCCCCTCGTGCGGCTGCGTCGGCCGCCGGCCACGGGGTAGCGCCGGAAGTCGGTGCTCACGTCGTACTCCGCCCGGAAGGAGAAGTCCTCCACCTCCAGGTCGGCGTGGACGCCGGCGAGCATCCTTCCCGTCTGCCGGCCGTACCGGAACTCGACGACCTTCAGGTTGGACAGGTCCTGGACCTTGCCCCGGGCGTGGGCCACGTCCCGGAAGTAGAGGGCCCGGTTGCGGTCGCGCGGCGTCCGGTCCTTGCGCGCCCGGGAGGGGACGTTGGCATAGACCTCGGTCATGCTGATCCGGTAGTCGTTGGCCACCTTGGCCCGGAAGGTGACATCGTTCACGTCCTCCTCGCCCAGGGGGACCCAGTAGAGGAGGTACTCCTTGCCGTGGGCCTCCAGGTACCCCCGCTCGCCCGGGAACTCCTCGGGCAGGAGGCCGCTGATGAACTCCACGTAGGGCGGGATCTCGCGGCCCAGCTCCCGGGGGAACAGCTTGTCGCCGTTCGGGAAGGCGGGGTCGATGTCCTCCACGTGATGGCGGGTCACGACGATGCGCCCCGTGTCGTCGATGCCCGCCGCCGAGGCGGCGTCCGGATGGACCCGCAACTCCGGGCGCAGCTCGCCGTTGACATGGACCTCGAGATCGTAGACCCGGGGCCCGCCGTCGTCCTCGATCGATCCGTCGGCAAAGCGGATCACCAGGTAGTCGATGGAGGGCGTGTTCCCGGGGATCGCGCCGCGCAGGTCCCACTCCCCGCGCCCCAGGAGGCTGTTGATGCGGTACTGGTTGACCCACACCGCCCCGAGGTTCAGGGCCCCGATGCTGGTCCGCAGGTGGGAGCCCAGGAGGTAGGTGGCGAAGAACGGCGGCTTGGTGCCGAAGACGCTGTAGTTGTGCTGCTTGTTGTCGTCGTTGGTGGCCACGTCGAAGATCGGGTAGTCCAGGCGGGAGTTGATGAGGGTGAAGTCCGCCTTGGAGGTGCTCATGTCCCAGCGGATGCCGTTCATGGCCGCCAGGTCCAGCGTCAGGGAGGTGAACTTCGTGCGGATCTGGTCGCCCACGGCGAGGGTGGTGTGGAACTCCCCGTAGGAGTCGGAGGCGACGGAGAGCCGGCTGAGGTAGTCCTTGAAGTAGCGGCTCTTGTCGATCACGCTGCCGGGCTCGGGATCGAGTGTCCGGGACTCCCGCAGCCGGAAGACCTCGATCCCTTCGACGATGAAGTTCCCCAGCTCGTCGAAGACGAGGTCCTCGGGCCGCACCAGGTAGGAGCGCGGCCAGTGCTTGTAGGACTCCCGGGCATGGGTCGTGTAGCCCTCGCCCGGCCGGTAGAGGAAGAGGCCGGGACCCCGGACGTGGGCGTCGGCCGCAACCCCCTGCAGGACCAGGGCGGCGGCGGCGAGACGAAGGAGGATTCCGGACTTGCCCATGGCCTAGCCGATCCGCAGCCGGATGAAGTAGCGCTCGGATCCGGAGGGAACCCGGTGGGATGAGACATAGCGGATGAAGTTCTTCTGGAAGCCGATGCTCGTGCTCACGTCGATGCCGCGGTAGTTGCCGAGGTTCTCCAGGAGCAGGATGTAGTACCAGGAGTCGTTGTCGAGAAACGGCCACAGCAGGTTCCGGGAACGCGCCCGGAAGGGCAGGCCCAGGACCCCGCCTCGCAGCACCGTGCTCGGCGCCAGGCGGTAGTCCCCCCGGAAGAGCGGTGTCAGGGTATAGGTGTGGTTCCTCAGGCTGGGCAGGCGCGCCAAGGTGCGGTTGACGGTGGCCTTGAACATGGGGCCGAAGCTCAGGCTCGGCCCGAGGTGCCAGGTGTAGTCCGCCCGGGCCACGTAGCCGATGCTCGTCACCCTGGCATCGGGCTGCTGGAAGTGCTCCTCCATCAGCTCCAGCTGGTCGTTCACCGAGAGCCGGATGTCGTTGTAGATGTTGAGGTTCGGCAGGGCGTCGGTGTTCAGGTGGGCTCCCGCCAGGACGGTGTTCACGAGGCTGTTGCGCAGCAGCAGCCGGTCCGCCAGGATGCGGTAGCCGCTGCTGAGCTGGTAGAGGTCGTCGGGCACGTCGTCCCGGACCCTCTTGCCGTAGTAGCTGAGCTGCACCCGCCCGAGCCCCTCCCAGCGCCGCAGGTAGTTGGCCTTCAGGTAGGTCCCCCGGTCCCGGCCGCCGCCGTCGGGCTGGCGCACGTCGTAGCGGCCCAGGCGCACCCAGACGCTCTTGCGGTCGGAGAAGGGCCTCCAGGAGACGAAGCCGTGGCCTCCCCTGCGGTCATGGTCGTAGGGGTAGTCCGGCCGGTTGTCGTTCTCCCACCCGTCCACCAGACCGTTGTTGTTGAAGTCGTCGCCGAAGACGAAGGGCTGGTCGTAGTAGGTCAGGACCCGGTCGGCGCCGCGGTACCAGACGTTGTCCCGCTGGCCGTCGTTGTCCACGTCGAGGCCGGGGAAGACGCCGAAGCCCAAGCCCGATCCCGGCGCCGGCGTCAGGTTGAGGGAGGCGAAGTCGCGCTCCTGCTCCCAGCGGTCGGGCCACTCGTCGCGGTCGTCGTTGTCGTCGACCAGCTCGAAGGGGGCCACCACGTTCTGCCGGGGATTCTGCATGAGGGCCGGAAAGCTCGTGGCGAAGGCCGAGGGCATGTTCATGTACTCGAAGCCCAGGTCCCACGCCCCCATCTCCCGGTAGAGGTTGACGAACCAGGCGTCCTCGGTGGTGGACAGGCGCTCGCCCTGGCCGGAGGGGAACTTGAAGTACGACTGGTTGCGGGCGAACTCCCCCCAGGCCCGGAAACCGAGGAAGCTGGCCTCGAAGTCCATGCCGAAGAGGACCATGCCCGTGGGAAAGCCGTAGCGGAAGGTGACCCAGGCCATGTTGCCGTCGTCACGGACATTGTTGGGGGCGCGCTTCACCGTGTGCCAGTCCCGCCATGCCAGGTCCGTTCCGATCCATCCGAGAGCGCTGGCCACGTCGATCACGTAGTCTCCCGCGGCGAGAGCCCGGAAGCGGACCTCCCGGGTCCCGGGGGGCACCTCGAACCGGTAGACGAGGACATCGGTCTCCTCCGCCCGCAGGAAGGGGACCCCCTCGTGGGTCACCTCCACGCCCCCCTTGAAGAACAGGCCGCCGCTGGAGAAGGTGCTGAGCCTGCCCCGGCGGTCATAGCCCTCGCGGACGATCTCCTCCATCTGGTAGCTCTGGATCAGCCACGAGGGCCGGTCTGCCCGCCGCAGGTTGATCTCGCTCGTCCCCAGGCCGATCTCCCGGTTCGTCTCCCCCACGAGAACGGGCACCGACGGCAGCAACCGGACCATGGGCTCGATGTCCTGCCGCAGCTGGCCGTCGACGTAGATCTCCATCTGGAAGATCTTGGGGCCGTTGCCGTCCCAGTGGGAATCGTCGCTGACGATGACGAAGACCGACTTCGCCTCCTCCAGGCCGGAGAAGGGGACGACCCCCTTGAGGGATCCCTCCTCCCGGCCCGCGACGCTGTCGAAGTTGTGGACGTTGACGTACGTCGATCCGAGGGTGAGGACGTTGCCCAGGGTCGTCTCCCAGTGGCCGCCGATGAGGTAGCTCCCGAAGGTCGGCCTTCCGAAGACGCCCTCGGGGTTGACCTGCACGCCGCTCTGGGTCAGACCCGTGGCCAGCAGCACCGGGTCGGAGATGCGCGAGCCCACGAGGCTGAAGCTCGACTTGCGGGAGGAGGCGTCGAAGCGGATGCCGTTGAGCCGGCTCAGGTTCAGCGTGAGGGAGGAGAACCGCGTCGGCACGGCGTCGCCCACCATGATCGAAGCCGCCCAGCCCCGGTAGGAGTCCATGCCGATCATCAGGTTGCGGAAGATGCTCGGATAGAGCGGGCTCTTGAAGATGCCGCTGCCCCGCTCCGGTCCCCGGGTGCGGGTTTCCTCGAGGGCGAAGACCGGAACGCCGTCGATCAGGTAGACGCCGAAGGGGTCGTAGACCCGCCGCTCCACGTCGCGCTCGTCGAAGTCGCGGTAGCCGAAGCGGCCGATGTTCTCGTAGTCCTCCTTCTCCCACAGCGGGTAGTCGTCGCGGGAGAGCATCTGGGCCTCGGCGGACCAGGAGAGCAGCAGGGGCGCCGCCAGCGCCGCGAGAGCGGATCCTGTGAGGATTCCGACCTTCACGAGCCCTCGGCGCCTCCGTGGGAGGATCTCTCAATAGGCCACATGGACCACTCCGGAGACGGCCTCGTCGCCGTCGTCGAGGTCTGCCCGCACCGAGAACAGGTAGATCCCCGGCGGCACCAGGTCGCCGGCGTCGTCCGTCCCGTCCCAGAAGCCGGGAGAGAAGGCCGACTCCGCCGCGCCGAGGCCGGGATGCAGGTAGCGGCCGCCGATGAGGCTTGGCGGTTCCAGCCTCCGGACCCGGCGCCCTCTCAGATCGTACAGATCGACGTCCACCTGGCGGGGCTCGGTCACCTTGGTGAGGGCGAACTCGATGATCGTGAAGTCGTTGATCCCGTCTCCGTTGGGCGAGAACACCGGCGGCTGGGCCCGGACCTGCAGCAGATCTCCGGCCACGACGTCGCTCACCACGACGGTCCAGGAGGCCCCGTCAGCCGTCTCTTCCAGCACGTTCAGGGGATTGTCGGACCCCGGGCTGAACAGGGAGGCCCGGAACTCGTGGGTGTCGGTGTAGAGGGCGCAGCGCACGGAGACGGCGAAGGAGATCTCGCTGCCGTCGGCGGAGGTCAGGGGGGGATCGAAGGCGACGTCCAGGTCCCGCACGTCGGCGGGGGTCAGCCGCAGGGTCCGCCCGCCCGCGTCCAGGCCCCCTTCGCCCGTGGGATACTCCGGCACGGCGATCTCCTGCCCCAGGAGCTGGATCGAGTTCACCACGGTGGGGAGACTGGGAAGGCGGATGCGGATCCGCTCCAGCGCATCTCCCTCTTCCAGGGCCATGCCGACGCTGAAGAGGAAGTCCACGTCCTCCCCCATGGGGGCCTGGTTGGGAACGACGGAAGCGGTGGCGCTCCGCGCCGCGATGCCCTCCGGGTCATAGTCGATCTCGAGGCTGTCGAGGGCGGGGGTGAACTCGAGGTCGTCGGTGCGCAGGTTCACGCGGTAGCGCAGGTAGCGGCGAGGCTCGGGAGAAGGGATCAGCGCACCCGAGTCCGCGAATTCCTCGCTCCAGGCGCTCCAGCTCCCGTCCTCGGTGTCCGGGCTGTCGCCGGTGCTGAACTGCAGGCCCAGGGAGGTGGCGGGAGGCACCTCCCCCCACCAGCGGACGCGGCCGAAGTTCTTCACCGCTTCCGGGTCCCCCAGGTCCAGCGGCGGTGAGACGTAGGCCCCCGAGGGGACGAAGTCGACCCCGTAGATCTGGACCTCGGCGACCTTGGCGGGGTCGGCTCCCACCTCGGCCTGGGTCACCTGGACGCGGACATGGCGCGCCAGGACCGGATTGAAGCGGACCTCTGTGAAGACGTGATTCTCGATGTCGTTGATGCCCCCCATCTCGATCCAGCGGGACTGGTCCTCGCTGACCTGCACCGAGTACCCGAGGAGCGAGTTGCCCTCGTAGGTCTCGTTGCCCTCGGGGGGCTTGGTGATCACCCGGACCCGGTCGATCCGGGTCAGGTCCGGCAGGGCGATGTCGACGACGCGGTTCAACGCTCCCAGCCCCTGGGGCAGGGACCACACCGGGAGGCTGATGGCCCCGTCGGTGACCCCCACCTCGCTGGCGTTGGCCCCGAGGGCGATGTTCCGCCCCCGCTGATCGGCCAGGATGATGCGGCCCTCCGGGTAGCCGGCGAGATTCACCTCGTTCGGATAGCCGGCGACCACCTCCGCTTCCGGATGGAAGATCGCCTCGCTCACCCGCACCCGGTCGATCGACCCGGCGCCCACACGGTTCCAGGTGCCCTGCACGTCAGCCGTCGTCCAGCCCGTACCGTCCTGCGCCTCCCCCGTCCAGTACCACGGGGTGATCTCGTCGGAGAAGGTGCTGCGGGCGACCAGGGGGCCGCCCTGAAGGCTGAGGAGGATCCCGGCCCCGCCTTCCCCGGGGAGGTTGGTCACCGCCGCCGCGATGTGGTTGTCGCCCTGCTCAAGGGAGACGGACACCGCCTCGGCGGTCGCCCAGTCGCGGTCCGAGGCGACCTCGGCGCCGTTGAGATAGAGGACGTACTCCCCCACGGCGGTGATTCGCAGGAGGGCGTCCCTCGCCTCATCGGCGTTGAAGGTGTGGCGGTAGTAGGTGGTCTGCTGCCAGTGGCCGATGCGGAGCACCTCGGCCGCGGCCGGCCCGGCGAGGACGCCGAGAAGCAGCAAACCCGACACGAGCAGCGGGAGTCTTCCCAATGAGAGCCTTCTTCCCTTTCCTGGCGGAGGATCCACCTGTCGGCCCCGCGCCCCACGGATCATGGGAAGTGCGGGCGGGTGGCCTCGCGACGGGCCTGCGCCGACCCCGGGCCTGGGGGCGTGCCCCCGGACCGGGGGGAGAGGCGTAAAACAGACAAGGTGAGCGACCCGCAAGAGATCGCTCACCTCGTCCATCTGCCGATACTGCCGCTGTCCGCTACTTGAGCAGGGTCAGCTTCTTGGTCTGCTGGAAGGAGCCGGCCTGCAGGTTGTACAGGTAGACACCGCTGGCCACGCTCTCCCCGGCCTCGTTCATGCCGTCCCAGACGCTCTCATAGACGCCGGACTCCACGTAGCCCTCGTGCAGAGTCTTGACCAGCTGGCCCGCCAGGCTGAAGACCTGAAGGGTCACGTGCTCCTCCCGGGGGAGGCTGAAGCGGATCGTCGACTCCGGGTTGAAGGGGTTGGGATAGGCGTCCCCGAGGACGTAGGAACCTGGCCTGCCGGCGCCGGCTACCTCTTCCACGGCCGTGTCGCTGTTGATCACAGCCGACTTGAGGTCGAAGGGGAAGTGGATCGCCTGGCGCGCCGGGTACCCGGTGAAGTCGGGCACGTCCCAGGGATCGGAGCCGCCGCCGCGCCGCGAGCCGATGTCCCAGTAGAGGCCGTCGTAGGGACCGTCCTCCTCGATCGACTCGACCCACTGCGGCCAGTGGGCGGGAGCGTGGGTGGCGACCATGTGCAGGATCCCCGTGCCGTCCGGGCCGAGGATGTCGACCGTGCTGGTGGTGCTGCCCAGCAGCGGGATGTAGGCGAAGCCCCAGCCGTCCTTGCTGCCCGAGCCCGCCGTGTTCCAGGGCGTGTAGGCGAAGGAGCCGTAGTCGAAGTCGCCGGTGTCGGGGTTGATGGAGTCGGCAAAGCCGTCGCCGTTGTTGTTGATCCACTTCAGCTCGCCGTCGAGGGTGATCTTGAGGTGCAGCGGAGCGGCGTAACCGACCACGTAGACGCCGGTGCCGTCGACCCAGATGTCGTGGGGGCTGAAGGACTGGTTGCCGGCTCCCACATCGACCACGTTCCACTCGGACAGGTCGAGGACGTCGACGACGCTGCCGTCAGACGGATCCTGGACGCCCACGTTCGAGTGGGCGGGCGCGTCGCGGCCCCGGTCGTAGATCGGGTAGTAGATGAGGCCGTCCCAGGAATCGATGCCCGTGGAGCCGACGATGAGGTTGCCGTCGCTGAAGGGCTCGAACTTCAGGCGGCCGTCGCCCTGGTCGCCGAAGTTGCGGTCGAGGGTGACCTGGCCGTTGGCCGGGTCGACGTTGAACTTGATCGCCCCGTAGTCATTGCCGTCTTCGTCGCCCGCGACCGCTCCGAAGGAGTCCCCGTAGAAGTCGCCGGGCAGCGAGCCGTACTGCTTGCCGTTGCCGCCGCCGGCCCACTCGACAGGCACGATGTCGTCGTTGTGGAAGACCGGCATCAACTCGTCCTCGACCTCGATCGCCTGCCAGGCGCCCGGCGTCTCGATCCAGTTGGTGCCGACCCTGGTGAGGATCAGGTGGCGCGGACCTCCATCCGTCAGCCGGACCACGGAGCCGCCCGTGAGAATGAAGAGGTCGCCGTTCTGGTCGCGGGCCAGGCAGGACTCCGCGGTGTGGCGGGCGTTGGTGTAGCCCACCATGTTGATCGGCGCCTGGTCGTCGAGGGCGATGATGAAGAAGCGGTAGCTGCCGGACGGATCGACGCCGTTGCCGCCCATGTCGTTGCCGTCCCAGGTGATCGTGTGCGAGCCGGGCTCGAACCGCGAGCCGGGCGACACGTACAGGGCGTAGTCGATCTCCTGGTAGGTGTGCCAGTTCAACTCGCCCTCGGTGGTGCGCCCCGGCAGCTGGGCGTCGGAGAGATTGGTGTACACGGCCAGGTAGACCGTGGCCGCCGAGCCGCTGGTGGTGAAGGGGATGTCCACGGGGAAGCTGCTGACGGTCATGTCCTCGACCTCTACGGTCAGCACCGTGGGCATGCGGCTCTCGGTGATCTCGTTCTCCTCGCCGCCGATGGCTCCCTGGGCGGCCGCCATGCCGGCGGTGAGCGCCACCAGGGCTCCGGCCAGGAAAAGGAATCGTGCTGCTCTCATGGGCTTGCTCCCGTGCAGTGTTTGAGTTGAACGGTCGATGACGAATCCGCCTCACCGGTCCGGTGGGACTGGAGCAATATAGGGCCGGCAAGGGAGGTCTCCAAGCGGTTTTTTGGAGGCATCGGGCGGCAGCCCACCACCCGGACGATCATTCACAACTGATTCTCCGAGTTGCGGCTCGGATCGACGCCGGGACCTGGCGGGTGAGTGGTACGCGGCTGGAGGCCGCGGCGCCCCCGTGCCCGGCGGCGAGCCTGTGGAGGAACGCCGGGACGGAGCGACGACGGCCCACCACACGAAGCGGCGGCGGTCCGGGCGGCCTATAATTCCTCACGACCAGGAGGCAACCCCGACATGAAGGAACCGACGGCAAGGACGCCGATCGCCGCCAGGAGCCTGGCCGATCTGCGGGACCGCTATCACCGCCAGCTCTTCGAGGAATTCCTGCCCCTGTGGGACCGCCACGGGGTCGACCACGAGCTCGGTGGATTCCTGTGCAGCAGGGACCTCGACGGCAACCTGCGGGACGACTCCAAGTACATGTGGTACCAGGGCCGCGGCCTGTGGACCTACTCCTACCTGTACAACCACTTCGGCGGGGAGGAGCACCTCGAAGTGGCGCGCAAGACCCGCGACTTCCTCCTGCGCCACGGGCGGGACGAAGACGGCAACTGGGTGACGGGCCTGGACCGCGAGGGCAACGTCACCGGTCCTGCCGAGGCCCGGGGCTACACCGCCATGTTCGTCTCCGAGGGGTTGCAGGAGTACGCCCGGGCCACCGGCGACCAGGAATCGATGGACCTGGCCGTCGACAGCCTCTGGCGGGCCATGGAGCGCTGGGACGACCCGGAGATCGACACGACGCAGGGGTACATCCCCCTCTCCTACCCGGGGATGCGCACCCTGGGCAGCCACATGATCGCCATCCTGATCCTGTCGCAGATCCTCAGCCAGCACTCCGACCCGAAACTGGAGGCCCTGGCGGACCGCATCCTCGACGGCATCGTCAACCGCTTCTGGAACCCCGAGTACCAGCTCACCAACGAGGCCCTCAACCACGACTACGAGCGCCCCGACGACGACAACGAGGACTTCATCTACCTCGGCCACGCCATCGAGACCCTGTGGATGGTGATGCCCGAGGCCATGCGGCGCCGAGACAAGGCGCTCTTCGATCTGGCCGCCGAGCGCTTCCGCCGGCACATGGAGGTGGCCTGGGACGACGTCTACGACGGGTTCTTCCGCGCCCTGGAGATCCACGGCAGCTACACCTTCGACAAGGTCCTGTGGCTCCAGGAGGAGGTCCTGATCGGCAACGCCATCCTGATGGAGCACACGGAGCTGGAATGGCCCCGGGAGTGGTTCGCGCGGACCTACGAGTACGTGCAGGACCGGTTCTACCTGGGGCCCCACGGCTACCGGACCTTCACCCGGGGCGGCGACCGCAAGGTGACCTTCACCTCCGGCACGTCCCGCGCCGACATCTACCACCACCCCCGCCACCTGATGCGCAATCTCCTCGCCTTCCGGCGGATGGCCGAGCGCGGCGGCGAGGTCTCCGGCTTCTGGGCGCAGTGAGCCCCCCGACGCCGCTCGGAATGAAGGCAGAGCGCCGCCCCAGATGACGGAAACGGCCCCGGCCGCGGCGGGCACGAAGTCCTCCGGCGTCACCCTCCGGGCCTTCCTCACCGGCCTGGTCTGCTCGGCCCTCGTGGCCGGCGGCACCCAGTACGGCGAGATCTTCCTGCGCAGCTCCCGCATGTCCGACGACTTCAGCACCGGGGGCGCCTTGTTCGTGTTCTTCTTCCTGGTGGCCGGTGTCAACGTGGTCCTCAAGCTCCTCGGCCCGAGGGTTGCCTTCAGTCCGGCCGAGCTGATCCTCGTGTACGTGATGATGATGACGTCGTGCGCGGTCACCGGGATGGGGCTGACCCACTACCAGATCCCGCTGATGGCCACCCTCCCCTACTTCGCCACCCCGGAGAACGACTGGGCCAACCTGGTGGCCCCCTTCGTCCGCGGCTGGATGGTGGTCGAGGATCCCCTGGCCGCCAAGCACTTCTTCGAGGGCCTGCCGGAGGGCGCCTCGATCCCCTGGGGCCTGTGGCTGCGGCCCCTGGCGTACTGGAGCGTGTTCTTCGCCGCCTTCTACTTCGCCATGGTGGCCCTCATGGTCATCCTGCGGAAGCAGTGGATCGAGAACGAGAGGCTCATCTACCCGATCATCCGGGCTCCCCTGGACATGATCGGGGAACGGCGCGGCGGCCTGTTGTCGAGCTTCTTCAGGAATCCCCTCATGTGGCTGGGCTTCGCCGTGGCCTCCATCGTCACCTCCTCCATCGGTCTCCACGAGTACTACGACTTCATCCCCTCCCTCAACGTCCTCTATCCCGGCATCACCCTGCCCATGCTCCGGGAATCGATTCAACTCCGCTTCATGATCAGCTTCCCGGTCCTCGGCTTCGCCTACCTGATCAACCAGGACGTGGCCTTCGGGCTCTGGTTTCTCGACGTCCTCGCCAAGGTCCTGAACGGGGTCTTCAACACGGTGGGCGTCTACCTGCGCCTGCGGGTCAACCACTACGGCGGCAGCTCGGGGATCTTCTCCTCCACCGCCATCGGCGCCATGGTGACCCTCGTCCTCTACGGAGCCTGGGTCGCCCGGGGCCACCTGAAGGACGTGGTGCGCAAGGCCTTCACCCGCGCCCCCGACGTGGACGACTCCGGCGAGATCCTCTCCTACCGCAACGCCGTCCTCGGCCTGCTGCTCTCGGCGGCGGTCATGCTCCTGTGGCTGAGCGCCGCCGGCCTGCCGGTGTGGGCGGGGGTGCTGTTCCTGTTCATCGCCTTCGTCATCTTCATCGCCATCACCCGGATCGTCGTCGAGGGCGGCATGGCGGCCTGCCGGGCGCCCCTCATCGCCCCGAACTTCATGCTCTACGCCGTGGGCACGCCCTCCCTCGGAGCGCAGGGGGTGACGGCCCTGGGCTACACCTACGGCTGGTCCTCCGACATCCGCACCTTCCTCATGGCGTCGATCGCCAACGGCCTGAAGCTCCTCGACGACGCCCGCTTCGGCGGCAGCAGGCGCCTCGTCTTCGGCTGCGTCTTCGCCTCCCTGGCGGTCTCCCTCGTCGTCTCCTTCGGGCTCATGCTGCAGCTCGCCTACGACGTGGGGGGCGTGAACATCCACGGGTGGTTCTGCCTGGGGGCGAACCTGCTGCCCTTCAACCTGGTCTCCACGGTGGTCAGCCGGCCCATCGACCTGACCTGGGGCATGTGGATGAACATGGGCTTCGGGGCCTCGGCCATGGGGCTGCTGACCTTCCTGCGCTACAAGTACCTCTGGTGGCCGCTCCATCCGCTGGGGCTGGCCGTCGCCGGCAGCCGGGTGATGGACTGGACGTGGTTCAGCATCTTCCTGGCCTGGCTGGTGAAGATCGTCGTCCTGCACTACGGCGGGCCGAGGATGTTCCGCGCCCTGCGGCCGTTCTTCCTCGGCCTCGTGCTCGGTCAGTTCGTCTCGGTCGGCGCCTGGACGCTGATCGACGCCTTCACGGGCATGACCGACAACATGATCTTCGTGATCTGAGCCGCCCGGGGCCGGAGCGGCTCACCCCTCGGGGCGGGGCCCCTCCTACTGCCAGACGCCGCTGACCCTGCCGCCGCGCTCGATCATGCGGTCGAGGGCGAGGAGGTTGAGCGCCAGGTGGCGGGGGTGGTGGTAGTTCCCCTTGCGCGAGGTGTGGGGACGGAAGGTGACCTTGCGGTCCCCTCCCATGATCCACATGGGATAGCCGTGGGGCTTGAGCGGGTACTTCTCCTGCACGTAGCGGAAGGTGCGGCCGAACCACCACTCGGGCCACTCGAGGTCGGTGTGCTCGAGCAGGATCATCGTGCCGATGAGGACCTCTTCCTGCAGCCACAGGACCTTGTCGAAGGTGAAGGACCCGTGGACCTCCATGGCCCGGAAGAAGCCGCCGTAGACGTCGTCCCAGGCGACCTCCATGTGCCGCCGCAGGCGTTCGGCGGCCTCGTCGAAGAGGGCCCGGTCCCCCCGGCGCAGCGCCTCGTGGAGGATCATCCAGAAGGTCTCGATGGCGTGGCCCAGGTAGATGTAGTCCTCGTTGTCGTCGTCGGGGCGCTCGTAGTCGTGGTTCAGGGCCTCGTTGTTGAGGCGGTACTCGGGGTTCCAGAACCGCTCCATGACGACTCTCACCGCGTGGGCCAGGCGCGCCTCCAGCTTCGGGTCGGAGCGCTTCTGCAGCAGTTGCGTCAGCAGCACGATGGTGACCATCTCGAAGCCCTGGATGCGCATCCCGGGATAGCTCACCGGCAGGTAGCCCTGTCCCACGTCCCGCCGCGGATCGTCGTAGAGTTTCGCCCCCTTCCAGAAGCTCTCGATGGCCAGCTCCATCGACTCCTCGTCGCCGGCGGCTCTGGCGTACTCCTGGAGCCCCTCGGCGATGAACAGGGCGGTGTAGCCCAGGCGGTCGGCGCCGCCGATGTGGCCGCCCTCGCGGTCGAGGGTCCGGACCCAGTTGCCGTCGCCGTCCATGCCGTGGCGCAGGATGAAGTCGCGGGTCTTGCGCGCCATCTCCAGGTGGATCTCGCCGCCGAAGTGGTTGTAGACGAAGGCGTGGGTCCACATCCCCCGCCCCTGGTACCACATGTGCTTGTCGGTGTTCACCTGGCGGCCGTCGTGGTCGACGGCGCACATGAAGCCGCCGAGCTCGAAGTCGAAGCCGCTCCGCTCCCAGAAGGGCAGGTAGTCGTCGAAGAGGTCGCTGCGGTACTGCTCGCGGAGGGCCTCCAGGCCCATGCCGGCGATCCGCGAGCGGATCGCGGGGCCTGAGCCTCCCGTCTGCGGCTGCGCCGGCGGGTCTGCAGGTTCGGCGGCGGTGGCCTCCGCCCCCAGGACCGGGGCGAGATCGGCCACCGGCGCGAGGATCAGGCCTTTGAGGAGGTCGCGTCGCTTCATGGCGCTGTCTCCGGGTCGGAAGGGCGGCTCCCCGGGCATGGTACGGCGGCGGACGGCGATCATCAACGGGAACCCGGATCGCGGGCTCCCGCGATCCGGCCCCCGGGTCGTGGCGCGAACATCAAGGGCTGCCCCACTGGGGCGGCTGCGCGACCTCGCCTCCCGGAGGCGGGGCGGCAGACCCGATCTACAGCGTCTGGATCCGCCGCAGGTACTCGTCGAAGACCCGGAAGCTGTTCTCCACGCAGTCGAGGGGCACCGTGTCGGCCGTGTCCTCGGGCCGGTGCCACAACGGCAGCTGGTCCTCGTCGTAGCCCCGGCTGTTGAGATCGAGGGTGCGCGCCCCGGCATCGCTGAAGATCCTGGCTTCGCCGCGGATGAAGTCCTGGTACTCGAAGGCGATCGGATAGGACGGGTCGAACCGGTTGTGGGGGCGCAGGTCGTCGCGGATGGCGTCCATGACCCGCACCAGCTCGGCGTCGTCGGTGTGCACGTAGAGGTTGGGGCCGTACGTGAGGGAGTCGAAGTTCACGCAGAACCGGATGCGGTCGAGAGTGCCCTCGGCTTCCCGACGGGCGGCGTAGTGCAGGGCCCCGAGCAGGTTGTACTCCTCGGCGCCGGTGCCCATGAAGGTGAGGGTGTGCCGCGGACGGGTGCCCGAGACGGCGTGAGCGAGCATGAGGACGACGATGAGGGAGGCGGTGTTGTCGTTGGCCCCCTGGGTGTTGTACTGGGTGTCGGCGTGGGCGAAGACGAGGATCTCCTCCTCGGTCTCGCCGGGGAGGGTGCCGACGATGTTGCAGGTGCGGGCGCCGGGGACGAACTCGGCCTTGAAGTGCAGGCGCGCCCGCGCCCCCTCGGCAGCGGCCTGCTCGAGGAAGGGCGCGTCCTGCTTGCCGACGCACACCCGGGGCACGGCGGCGCTCTCGTGGTCGGGGGACATGGCCCCCGTCACCGCCCGCCCGTAGGCGCTGATCGTCACGTGGGCCGCAGCCTCACCCGACGCGGGATCGACGATGGAGAAGGGGGCGCCCCCCTCCTCCTCCTGCGCCTTCAGGACGCCGCGGGCCCCTTCCTCGGAGGGCCAGGCGCTGCCGAAGGCCGGGTAGCACTCCAGGCTGCGGCCGCCGCAGTAGAACACGGGCTCCTCCACCAGGCGCCAGCCGCGGAACTCGAACCAGTCCAGCTCGGTGCGGGGCACGGCCAGGGCCAGCTCCCGGCGGATCAGCTCCGCGGAGCGGTCGTAGTCGTCGCTGCCGGCATAGCGCGGGCCGAACTGCGCGCACAGCAGATCCAGCATGCGCGCCAGGTAGCGGGCCCGGTCCTCCGGGGTGGCCACGAGGTGGCGGCTGTCGAGGCCGGCCGCCAGCAGCGGCAGCGGGCCGAGCGCCGCCGACGCGGCCAGTGAGCTTCCGAGGGCGCCGAGGAAGTGCCGACGTCTCATGGCATGACTCCTGAAGCTGGGTAGGCGGACGATCAAGCTCGCGTGGCGCGCCTGCCGGTGCAACCGCGACGGAGCGGGACCGGCAAGGGCACGCACCCGATCCTCTCCCTATGTTCACCCGATCCGGTTTCATCGCGGGAGAGGTCCACTTGCCGTTGAGCCCTTCGCAGAGATGGCGCGGGAGACGCCTGTTCGGCGCGCTGAGGCTGCGCCTGACCGCCAGCGCCTGCCTCCTCCTGGCGCCGGCGCACGAGGCCGGGGCGATCGCCTACCGCCAGGCGCCGATGCTGGAGGAGGCGGTCCGGCGGGGCGAGCTGCCGCCGCTGGCCGAGCGCCTGCCCCCGGAGCCGATGGTGGTGACACCGGCCCACGAGATCGGCCGCTACGGCGGCACCTGGCACCGGATGATGCGCGGCTCCAGCGACTTCCACGCCTACAGCCGCTGCGTCTACGAGCAGATGGTCCGCTGGCGGGCCACCGAGGCGGGCGGCCTCGAGGTCGGCCCGGGGCTCGTGCGCCGCTGGGAGTTCGCCGACGGCGAGCGCACCCTGCGCCTGCACCTGCGCCGGGGCCTGCGCTGGTCCGACGGCCATCCGTTCTCGGCCGGCGACGTCCTGTTCTGGTGGGAGAAGATCGCCCGCGACCCCAACCTCAGCGGCACCGTGCCGCGCTATTGGACCCCCGACGACGAGCCCATGGAGCTGGTCCGCGTCGACAGCTTCACCGTGGAGCTGCGCTTCGCCAGGCCCTATCCGCTGGCGGTGAAGTACCTCGCCTTCAAGGGCAACCAGTGGCCCCTGGTCTTCGAGCGCGCCGGGTTCTACGCCCCGCGCCACTACCTCGAGCCGTACCTGCCGGCGGAGGGCGCCGAGGACCTGGCCGGGTACTCCCTCTTCGAGCAGAAGGCGAACGACTTCAACCCCGAGCGCCCGGTCATGTCCGCCTGGCGCGTGGCCGAGTGGGAACCGGGGAGCCATCTGCTGGCCGAGCGCAACCCCTACTACTGGAAGGTCGACCCGGCGGGCAACCAGCTCCCCTACCTCGACCGCATCCGCATGGAGATCTTCCTCAACCGCGAGATGATCAACTTCCGGGCGGTCACCGGCTCCCTGCAGATGCAGCTGCGCCACTTCAACCGCGAGGACCTGCCCCTGCTGCGCTCCTTCACCGAGGAGCGCGGCTACCGCATCATCGAGTACGACGCCCCCGGCATCCGCGGGATCATGCCCAACCTGGAGTACCCCGGCGATCCCGTGGTCCGCGAGCTGCTGAAGAACCGCCACCTGCGCATCGCCCTGTCGCTGGCCATCGACCGGGAGCTGATCAACCGCCTCTGCTACGGCGGCTCGGGGCGGGTCACGCCGATGGCCCTGCACCCCTCGGCGCCGGACTACGTGGAGGTGCCGGAGGCGCCGGACCACACCCGCTACGACCCGGAGCGCGCCCGCGCCCTGCTCGACTCGATCGGCCTCGACCGCCGCGACGACGCCGGCTTCCGTCTGGGGCCCGACGGCGAGCGGGTGAGCCTGATCCTCGAGCTGATGGTCGTCGAGGGGCCGGACATGGACGCCGTCGAGATCGTGCGCTCCCAGTGGGAAGAGGTGGGGGTCCAGACGGCCCTGAAGCCGGAGGAGCGGACCCTCTACCACCAGCGGGTCACCCAGAACGGCGAGCACATGATCGGCATCGTCGGCGCCGAGGCGACCTTCCCGCTCCTGAGCTCGCCGCGCTGGTTCGCCACCAGCCTGTGGGCCGAGTGGGCCCACCACTGGGCGCGCTGGTACCTCAGCGAAGGCCGCCGCGGCGCCGAGCCGCCCCCCGAGGTGAAGCGCCTGCAGGAGATCCAGAGCATCATGTCGGTCACCGTGAACCGCGGCGAGCGCCAGCGGCTGTGGCGCGAGGTGATCGCCAACCACGCCGAGAACATGTGGGTCATCCCGCTGGTGACGCAGGGATCGCAGATCGGCGTGCTCAGCGACGACTTCGGCAACGTCCCCGAGCGCGCCATCTCCTCCTGGGTCACCATGACCCCGGGATACCTCAGCCCCGAGACCTTCTTCAGCCGCGGCGCCGGCGCCGGGCGCTGAGAGCGGACCATGGCGACCTACATCCTGCGGCGGCTCCTGCGGCTGGTGCCGACCCTGTTCGTGATCTCCATCCTGACCTTCGTCGTCATCCAGCTGCCCCCGGGCGACTTCTTCGACTCCCTGCAGGCGCAGCTGGCCGAGAGCGAGTCCCGCGCCGACCAGCAGGCCTTCGACGCCCTGCGCGAGCAGTACCACCTCGACGAGCCGTTGTGGAAGCAATACCTCTACTGGATCGGCGGTTGCCTGCAGGGGGACTTCGGCTACTCCTTCGAGTGGCGCCGGCCGGTGGCCGACCTCATCGGCGAGCGTCTCGGCCTGACCTTCGTCATGTCCCTCGGGTCGCTGCTGTTCATGTGGGCCGTGGCCATCCCCATCGGCATCTACTCCGCCCGCCACCGTCTCTCGGCCGGCGACTACGCCCTCACCTTCGTCGCCTTCATCGGCCTCTGCCTCCCCAACTTCGTCATCGCCCTGGTGGCCATGTACGCCTCCGTGTTCTGGTTCGGGGGCAGCGCCGGAGGCCTGTTCTCGCCGGAGTACAAGTACGCCGCCTGGAGCCCGGGCCGGGTGCTCGACCTGCTGCGCCACCTGTGGATCCCGGTGGTCGTCATCGGCGCCGCGGGCACGGCGACGATGATGCGCCTCATGCGCACGAGCATGCTCGACGTCCTCGGCCGCCCCTACATCCCCACGGCCCGCGCCAAGGGCCTGGCCGAGCGCTGGGTGATCTACAAGTACGCCGTGCGCGTGGCGATCAACCCCATGATCAGCATCATGGGCCTGCAGATCCCGCAACTGGTCTCCGGCTCGATCATCGTCTCCATCGTCCTGGGTCTGCCGACGACGGGCCCCCTGTTCTACCGCGCCCTGGAGACGCAGGACATGTACCTGGCCGGCACCTTCC
>JAJDTN010000390.1 GCA_022827165.1 Candidatus Latescibacterota bacterium | reverse complement strand
CTGGATCAGGAAGTTGCCCAGGGGGCCGTAGTAGTTGCGCCGCGAGAACCGGGTGAACTCCGGCAGCGTGTAGTCCTCGAAACCGTAGTTGAGGTAGGAGGGATCCGACCGGTAGAGGAAGGAGCGGCCGGAGACGTCCTGCGGGAGCCCCAGGACCGGCTCGGACGCCAGCGCCCGGAACCCGCCCGTCAGCAAGAGGAGGAGCATCCAGATCCAGGGCCGCATACACACCATCCCTGCCGGAGAGGAGATCACCACCGATCGGCAAGCCGTCGGATTCGGCTGCTTGACCGGGAAAGCCCCCCCTCTATTTTGCGGCTCCCTGCCCGGGGCCGGGACGTGCCGGGCTTCAACCGAGCACGAGACAAGGATCGGATCCGAATGAGAGCCGCGCTGGTCATCTCAGTCCTGGTTCTCGGGGCGTCCTGCTCCCGGGAGCCGCCGCCGCTGGACGTTCATGAGGTTCTCGGCAGGAGCGAGGCCGATCTCATCGAGCGCTGGGGAGACCCCTGGCAGAGGGTCCAGCCCTCGGAGGGGAGGTTCGGGCATCTGCTGTGGCAGGATGTGCTTGGCACGGGTGTCCGGGTCTTCGTGGTAATTAAGGAGGGGGAGGCGAGCTATGTCAGCTACAGGTTCGAAGAGATGGACCCCTTCGACGAGGACGAGGCCCTTCGGATGATCGGCGCCGAACGGCCCGACGCCGAGCCCCAGACGATGACGACTCCGGGGGCCAAGCGCTGGCGGCCCTACGGGCCGTACGACAAGCTCACCCTCAACCCGCGGACACGGTTCATCTCGGTCGGGTCCGACCCCGTGAGGATCAAGGCCGGCGAGGCGGAGGCCCAGAGCGGCCCATAAGCGGTCCGTAAGTGGCAACCAATAGCTCCTCTCTCCCCGGGGTGAAGGGGCGTGGGGGGCCGTGCTTTTTCCTTGACTTCCATCCGAAAGAGCAGTAACAGTCTTCTAGTGAACGAATGGACGAACCCCCAAAGGGGTTGAGTTGCCGATCATTGTGGCCTCTTGGGCCCTGCCGAGACCCGGCAGGACGAGGCAGGCCACGAACTCACGCCACACCGGGCCAGACGGGAGTCCGGGGCGGAGAAAAGGAGTATCCCATGAAGAAGGCGATCCTGCTGTTGTGTTCCGGACTCCTCGGGACGGCCGCGGCAAACGACTTCGGCCAGTCCAACCCCGACTGGCAGGGCTTTGACGTCCACTGGAAGGGCGGCGCGCCGACGGTGCTGAAGCTCTCGACCCAGGACGTGAACCACACCTTTGACGGTTCCGCGGTCGAGATCCCCTTCACCATCGAAGGCGTTCCCTCGGCCATGGTCTGGCTTGCCGTGTACACCCTCGATGCCAATCCCCAGTACGGCGGAGAGCCTTTCGGGGTGGGAGGCATCGAACAGAGCCTGATCCGCGCCGCCGGTCTGGATACCCTCGTCTACATCAGTGCCGGAGACCGGTTCGACGCGGGCTCGAACACCATCACCTGGGACGGCACGGATTACACGGGAGCGACCGTCGGTTCCGGCACCTACAGGACCTACCTGTTCGCCATCGACGTCGACTCCAAGCCCACCTACGCGGGCGGTACCATGGCCCCTTGGCAGAACTCGGTGGTCAACGACCAGGCGAGTCCTCCGGAGATCTGGTTCCCCCAGCAGATCGAGGGCGTCTGGAACATCAGGGTGAGCGAGATGGGCACCGACCTGCTCGCCAACCCCGAGGCCTTCGAGACCTTCGCCATCCCGTGGGTCAACGCGGTCCCGGGCGAGACCGGGAATGACTGGAAGGATGTCGGCTATCTGCAGATGGACCCGTCGGAAGATGGCGTGGCCTACGTCATCCGCTTCCAGAACCCGCCGGGCGGCCTGTACCGGGCGATCATCGATCGCGAGGCGGGCACGGCGCTGCTGGACGAGAGCTGGGAGAACGCCGACGGCGGCTACATCGCCATGGAGGTCCGCGGCATCACCACCATGGTGGCCAACGCCCGCCACCATCCCTGGGTGGCCGACGACGGCATGCTCTACGCCACCGTCGCCGACCACGTGGAGCCCTACGGTTCGCCGGGTCCGGCGGTGCAGATATTCGACCGCGCCACCGGAGAGCTGGTGGAGGTCCTCTCCTTCCTGGACTACTTCCCCCAGGTCTTCAACGACGAAGGCGCCCCGAGGAACTTCAAGGCAGTTGCGGGGTTCGACGTCGACGACACGGGCTACTACGGGACCAGTTACCTCGGCCGGGAAGGAGCGGGTCCGACCAAGACCGACAAGGACCTCAACCTGGTCTGGAAAAACCAGAACGGCGACTTCTACCTGGACTTCTACACCAGGGAGGAGAGGGAGGCCCTGGGGATCCCCTCGAACATTCCGATCAGCATACTGGCCACCCGCTGGGGTATCAGCCTCATCGGCGGCTGGGAGGCGCCTGAATGGGCCACGGTCATGGGACCCGACGGCTTCGGTCTGTTCAAGCTCAACGTGGGAATCCACATGCCCCCGGGCTCACTCGGCGGCATCGCCATGCTGATGGACAACGACAACGAGGCCGACGGTCTCTACATCGGCGTGGGAGCCGGTCCGTACCTGGCACACTTCCCCATGGACATCGCACGGGCGAAGGTGGGCGACGGCCTGACCACGGACGTCACGGAGTTGGAAGGTGGGGCCACGCCCGGCGCTTTCGCACTGGGTGATGCGTTCCCGAACCCCTTCAACCCCGAGACGACCGTCCGCATCGCCGTTCCCGAGATCAACGAGTCGGTGACACTGACGGTGCACAACGTGGCCGGCCAGGAAGTGGCCAGGCTGGTGGATCAAGTGCTGGACTCCGGCTCCTACCACGTCACCTGGGACGGCACGGACTACCAGGGCGTCAAGGTTGGCAGCGGGGTCTATGTCCTGCGGATGGTCGCGGGGAGTTTTGCCGAGAGCAAGCGCGTGACTCTGCTCAAGTAAAAGCGGTCAGCGGGCGTCCCTGTTTGGGAGCAGCCTGACTCGGAATGGGTGGCCGGTGCAAGCCGGCCACCCATTTGTTTCTATCGGCAAGGGAAACCGCCTGATGTCTATCCGCTTCACCTCCCTCATCGTGCTCTGCTGCACGGCTGCGGTCACCGCGCAGACCTGGGAGCAGAGTTCGTGGCGCAGCACCACCTACTTCCGTACCAACTTCGTTTCCGACGCCGCTCTCGAGGCCAGGCTCCATGTGGCCGCCGTGGACAGCTACGAGGTCTACTTCAACGGCGTGCTCCTCGGCGGGGACTCTCTCGGTACCCGGATGCAGGTCTATGCCGTCCAGGTGCAGGACGGGAATGCGGGGAATGACATCGCCGTGAAGGTCGTCAACCGCGGCGCCGGCGCCGGCAACGGCCTCATCGCCGCGGTGGTCACCGACGAGTACCGGATCGAGACGACCACGAACCAGGTGGTGCAGGGGTGGTACTGGACCTCCTTCGAGCAGCAGGGTCTCGAGTGGACGACGGCCGATCCGGAGGACGATCCGGCGTGGCAGGCCGTGCAGCAGGGGGCGGTCGAGCGCGCCCGGATCCAGGATCTGCTCGACCCGGAGATCGAGATCGTCTCCGGGTTCCCGTCGGGGATCGACGTGGGCGCCCGGCAGGGAAGCCTGGTTCTCAGTCAGATTCGCGGCCAGAACCTGGCCCTCGACAAGCCGAGCAACCGTGTGGAAGTCGTGGACGGCAAGCTGAACACCTCCTGGGACCCGCCCACCTCTGCTCTCAACTACTCGGCCAGTGTGGATCTGCAGGTCAGGCGCAACGTCAGCAGCGTCCGCGTCATCACCAGGGGGAGCAATCCCGGCCAGCTGGAGGAGAATTCGTTGAGGGGCTACTCGGTGCAGGTCAGCGACGACCGGGTCCGCTGGACCGAGGTGGGCGTCATCCACGATATCGAGAAGTTCGACTGGACCGAGGTGCGCTTTACGCCGGTGTGGACCCGGTACGTGCGAGTCGTGATCGTCGACATCAACTCCGTGAGCCCTCCCAAGGTGGCCGAGGTGGAGGTCTACGGAGACGGGTACACGGACGAGGGCACATACCTCTCCGATCCTCTCTCGCTG
>JAJDTN010000117.1 GCA_022827165.1 Candidatus Latescibacterota bacterium | reverse complement strand
CGCCGCAGGCGCAGCTCGTCCAGACGGTAGATGACGTTGCGGTCGCCGCCCTCCGGCGTGGCGGCGCTCCACTCGCAGCCGAGAAAGGCGACGAACCGCCCCTCATCGTCGGCGGCGGCCGACTCGCGGCGGGTTCGCTCCCACAGGTCCAGGCTGACGTGGTGGTCGTTCCCCTGGTGCGAGCAGACCTGCAGTCCCGCCACGTGGCGGGCGTAGTCGAAGTGGTGACGGACCGAGCCGTACCCGCAGCCGATCCAGCCCTGGCCGGCGTGAAGGTCGCCCCAGAAGACGCGAAGGGCGGGGTGCTCGCGGGCGATCCGCACCGGGTTCGTCACCGCCTTCAGGCCGGAGCCGGGGAGGACCGCCTCGATGCGGTGGACGCCGGGGCTGTCGACCTGCACCCGGGCGCGGTAGGCGGGCATCTCCCCGGCGGGCTGGACGGACACGACACTCACCCCGTTGGCGGGCACCACCTCCGGACCGGAACCATCGACGAGCAGGGGATTACCCCATTCGTCCTCGACGCGCAGGGTCAGCTCCAGCTCTTGGCCGACCAGTCCGTCCGCCGGCGCCAGGGCAACCAGCCTCACGGGCTCACCCGCCACCACGGGGAATCCCGGCACCGGCGGCAGCTGGATCCAGCGGCGGCCGCCCTCGGGGTTGATCAGGAAGAGCAGCTCCGCCTCCGGCACGACGAAGGTCGGGGCCCGCCACTCCCTGCAGGCCAGCTCCACCCGGTCGCCCCGGGTCAGCTCGCCGGAAACCACCTCCACGTCGACCTGGTGGTTCCAGGGCACGAGGTCGCCCCGGAAGGCGCATGTCACCCGCAGCTCGACACCGGCCTTCGAGCAGGACGCGTGCACGTAGTCCGGCGCCGCGGGATCGACCGTCTGCGGGGTGGCCCAGTCGAAGGGCCACAGCCAGACCACGCGCAGGTGGCCCCCCGCCGGGACCGCGGTCTTGCCGAGCTCGAACTGCAGATTCAGCGCGAGGCGGTCTCCGGCCCGCACCGGGTCCGACCGGTCGATGCGGCCGGTCCCGTGCCGACGGCGGCGCTCGTCAAGGGCGACGCCGGGGAGGTGATGGATGTGGGGGCCGTCGGGGAAGCCGCTGGTCAGCAGCATGCTGTCTTCAACCTCGAAGCGACTCTTCCAGGTCCGCCAGCGCCAGCGCCCGGATTCCCTCGGCCATCTCGAAGGTCCGGGTTCCAGCATGAATCACGTCCAGGCGGTCCAGGCGCAGGTCTTCGCGCGCGATGTGCATGCTCCGGGTCGTGCGCGGGGCCGAGGTGAGCTTGACCTCGAAGCCGAGCCGCCGGCCGCCCTTGTGAACGAGCAGATCCAGCTCCGCCCCGGCGTGGGTGGCCCAGAAGAAGCACTCCTCCGGCGCGACGTCGGCAAGGCGGATCACTTGGTCGATCACGAAGCCTTCCCAGGAAGCGCCGACCTTCGGGTGGCCCTCCAGATCCCGCTGCGAGGGCAGGTTCAGCAGCGAGTGCAGCAGGCCGCTGTCCCGCAGGTAGACGCGCGGCGCCTTGACCTGCCGCTTGGAGATGTTCTCGTGCCAGGGCTGCAGCTGCCGCACCACCAGGGCCGACTCCAGGTGCTCGAGGTAGGACCGGACCGTGGTATCGGCGACGCCGAAGGAGCGGGCGAACTCGGACGCGTTCCACACCTGGCCGTGGTAGTGGGCGAGCATGGTCCAGAACCGGCGCATGGTGCGGGCACTCACGTTGACGCCGAGCTGGGGCAGGTCGCGCTCCAGGAAGGTGCGCACGAACTCCCGTCGCCACTCGAAGCTCTGGCCCTCGCCCCGCGCCAGGTAGGAGCGCGGGAAGCCGCCTCGCCGCCACAGGCGCGCGGGGGTGTCGCCGGTCTCGTCGAGGGCGAACCCGCCCAGCTCGCGGTAGGCGATGCGCCCCGCGAGGGTTTCGGAAGACTGCTGAAGCAGCTCCGGCGAAGCGCTGCCCAGAATCAGGAACCGGGCCGGCGCGCCGGGCCGGTCCGCGAGCACGCGCAGGGCGGGGAAGAGCTGCGGCACACGCTGGATCTCGTCGAGCACGACCAGTCCCGGCAGTGGCCGCAGGGCCCGCAGCGGATCGGCCAGGCGCGCCAGATCGGCCTCGTCCTCCAGATCGAATCGCTCGACCGGTCCCTCCCAGGCGGAAGCGACGAGCCCTGCCAGGGTGCTCTTGCCCACCTGGCGGGCCCCGATGATGGCGGCCACCGGATGGTCCCGCAGCAGCGCAAGGATTCTGTCCCGTTCTCTCTCTCGCCTGTTCACGAAGGGAATTTACAGTGAAAATTCGGTGTTCTCAACCGAAATTTCCATGTTACAGGAACCACGCCATCCTACAAAGAGAGCCGGCCCCCGAGGGGGACCGGCTCTCCGGAAAGGCCTTGCTGCAAGCGTTCAGGCGCCGCTCAGAACACCTCCGTCTCGTCGCAGATCGCCATCAGCGCATGGTAGCGCTGGGGGTGCCGCAACTTGCCCAGGGCGCGCTCCTTCAACTGCCGGACGCGCTCGCGGGTCAGGTTCATCAGGCCGCCGATCTGCTCCAGGGTCATCGCCTCGGCGCCCTCAAGACCGAAGTAGAGGCGGATGATCTTGAACTCGCGCTCGTCCAGGGCCTCCAGCACGTTCTCCAGCTGGCGCCGCGCCGTCTCCTCCATCACGTCCCCGTCGGGCGGTGCCTGGTCGTCGTCGCGCAGCACGTTCATCAGGCTGCGCTCGTCGTCCTCCTCGAAGCTCTCGTCGAGGGAGCGGACCGAGCGGGCGCTCAGGATCGTGTCCTGCACCTCCTGCGGAGAGACCTGCAGCTCGGCGGCGATCTCCTCGATCTCGGGCTCGGTGTCGCGGCCCTGGCCGAGCTTGTGGGACGCCCGCGAGATGTCCTTGAGCAGGCTCAGCTTGTTCAGGGGCAGGCGCACGGTGCGGGCGTGGTCGGCGATCGTCTGCAGGATCGACTGCTTGATCCACCACACGGCATAGGAGATGAACTTGAAGCCCTTGGTGCCGTCGAACCGCTCGGCGGCCGTCATCAGGCCGACGTTGCCGGCGCTGATCAGGTCGGCCAGCGACAGGCCGCGGTTCTGGTAGTTCTTGGCCACGTCGATGACGAAGCGCAGGTTGGCCTGCACCAGCTCGTCGCGGGCCCCCATGTCGCCGGCGTGAATGCGAGCCGACAGCGCCACCTCCTCTTCCCGCGACAGGGGGGTGGAATCGGCGATGTCGTCGAAGTAGAGCCTGAGAGTGCTCTCTTCCTTGTTGAGGACCTCATGCAGAGGGTAAGCCATCACAACTCCTTGATCGGTTAGGGATATCTCTTCCGGTTCGGGGGCGCGCTCACGACTCGATCCATCGCGCCCGGTCCACCAGCAGGAACTGCATCTCCTCGGCCGTCTCGGCGTGCTCCATGGCCGAGACGAAATCCGCGTCTCCGAAGACCCGGGCCAGCGCCCCCAGCAGCCTCAGGTAGAGGCCGGGGGCATCAAAGGGCACGGCGATCAGGCAGATCATGCCGACCTCCTGGCGATCGTCGCCCGAGGGGAACTCGATCGGCGCCTTCGTGCGGGCCATGGCCAGGCCCAGGCGGCGCACCATGCGGCCCCGGGCATGGGGCAGAGCGATGCGTCCGTCGGCCAGGACCGTGCTGCTCAGGTTCTCGCGTTCGAGTACCGCCTGCATGAAGGCGAGGCTGTCCTCGACCACCTCCTGCCCTCGGAGGCGGTCGGCGAGCTCCTTGATGGCCGCGATCTTGCTGTCTGCGGCCAACTCCGGAATCATCAGGGCGGGGTGAGAGACGATGTCCGCCAACTCACCGGCAGCGGCGGGCGCATATTCTGCACCCACCCCCCGATCACTGGTCAAAGTGCCGTACATCCGCAGGACAACTCGAGGGTGCCGGGCCAAAGGGCTGCAATTCTTGCGCTCCGGGAACGGGTGGAAACCGCGGAACGTGTCACATCGATGATCCCGACCCCGGTAGCGGTCCGGCGTCGGGAGGTGCCTCGGGGCGTTCGGGTTCCCGCCCGTGGTGTCACATGCAAAGTCGGTGCCAAAGACACCGGGAACACACGTATATGATGGTTATTGCTGGAGTTATGGAAGGAAGGCCGGAGCGCTGACGGCACTTGCCGGCGGGCGTTCCGGGGCCGGCGTGCAATTCCTGCAGCAGATCAGGTCAGACCGTAGCGCTTGATCTTGTACTGGAGGGAGCGAACGGAGATGCCGAGCACGGCCGCCGCCTCCTTGCGGTTGGAGATGACGCGCTCGAGGGTGTGGCGGATCAGCTCCGCCTCCATCTGCTCGATGGAGGAGCCCAGTGGGAGGCTGATGCTCTCCTCACCGGCCGCCGCCGAAGCCGCCTCCACGGCCGCCTCCCCAAGGACCTCCGAGAGCTGCCCGGCGCCGATCGTGGCCCCTTCGCTGGTGACCACCAGGCGCTGCACCAGATTGCGCAGCTCGCGCACGTTGCCCGGCCAGGCGTGGCCCACCAGCACCTGCATGGCCTCCTCGTCCGGGCGCTTGCGGGGCTGCTCGTAGGCGCGGCACGACTCCTCGAAGAACGTCTCCACGAGGACGGGGATGTCCTCGCGGCGCTCGCGCAGGGGGGGCACGTCGATGGGGACCACATTGAGACGGTAGTAGAGGTCCTCGCGGAAGATCCCCTCCCGGATCGAGTCCTCGAGGTTGCGGTTCGTGGCGGCGATGATGCGCACGTCCGCCTTGTGAACCCGCGTGTCGCCGATGGGCTGGAACTCCCGCGCCTCCAGGGCCCGCAGCAGTTCCACCTGGTTCTTCAGCGGCACCTCGCCGATCTCGTCGAGGAACAAGGTCCCGGACTCGGCCAGGGCGAAGCGGCCCGGGCGGTCGGCGTGGGCACCGGTGTAGGCGCCGCGGCGGTGGCCGAAGAGCTCGCTGGCGAACAGCTCCTCGGTGAAGCCGCCGCAGTTGACGGCGACGAAGGGACCCCCGCTGCGCCGGCTGCGCTCGTGGATCGTCCGTGCGATCAGCTCCTTGCCGGCGCCGGTCTCGCCTCGAAGCAGCACCGGCACATCGGACAGGGCGACCTGCTTTACGGTGCGGGTGGCCCGCTGCATGGCCGGACTGCGGCGGACGATGCGCCGGAAGCCGTCGTCGGCCCCCTTCTGCTGGAGCTGGCTCTGAAGCTCCCGGTTCTCGCGCACCAGATCCGACCGGTCCACGGCCCGGTCGACCACCAGGCGCAGGTGATCGAGGTCGACGGGCTTGGTGAGAAAGTCGAAGGCGCCCTTCTTCATCGCCTCCACGGCGGTGTCGACGTTGCCGTACGCCGTGAGCAGGATGGCCAGCGCCTCGGGCTGGCGGTCGCGGACCTCCTCCAACAGGTCCATCCCCGACGGTCCGGGCATGCGGAGATCGAGGATGACGACGTCGTAGGCGGCCGCCTCCAGGGCGCGGCGGGCGGCGTGGCCGTCACCGACGGCCTCGACCTCGTGCCCGGGCCGCTGAAGGGCCTCGCCCAGACCCTCGCGGATCAAGGCCTCGTCGTCGGCGATGAGGATGCGTACGGAGGCGTCGCTCATGCGAGGGTGAGGCGGCGAGGGCTCAGGAGGGGTTGGGGGAACCGGTGGGCAGGAGAAGGGAGACAGTGGTTCCGCCCTGGGGGCGGCTGGTCAGATGCAGGCTGCCGCCGTGCTGCCGCAGGATGCCCTGGGCGATGGAGAGTCCCAGGCCGGTGCCGCTGTCCTTGGTAGTATAGTAGTACTCGAAAACCCTCTCCAGATCCTCGGGGGCCACTCCGCAACCGTTGTCGTTCACCTGGATCCGCACCTCCGCCGGCTGCGCCTCCTCGAGAGTCAGCTCCACGAGGGCATCCTCGCCGGCCTCCTCCACCGCCTGGAAGGCGTTGATCAGCACGTTCAGCAGCGCCTGGCTGAGCATGTTCTCGTCGGCGTGCACCGGCGGGACTTGCGCCGGCAGGACCAGCTCTAGACGGATGCCCCGCTCCCGGGCCTCGGGTGCAACCAGCTCGTGCATGCGCTGCACCACCAGGGCCGGGTCCGTCGGCGCCAGGCGCACCTCGGGCGGGCGCGAGAACCGGAGGAAGTTCTGCACGATGCCGTCGAGTCGGCGGACCTCCGCCCGCGCCCGGCCGACGCGCTCGCGCACGCGGTCGGCGGTCTCTTCCCCGAGGGACTCGGCGTCCCGGGCCAGCAGCTGAAGCTGAATGTCCACCGCGCCGAGGGGATTGCGCACCTCGTGGGCCACCGATCCGGCCAGCCGCCCGAGGGCCGCCATCCGCTCCGCCTGCCACAGGTGCCGGTCGGGGGGATCCCCCGTGGACTCGCGCAGAATGAGCAGGCAGCCCCCGTCGAAGGGGGTCACCCAGGCCCGCAGGCGGCGGCCGTCGCAGGGCACGTCCACCGCCGTGCGCGGGTTTCGGCTGCGCCAGGCCTGGCTCACCAGGTCCGCCAGGGGGGCCGAGCGCTCGAGGGCGGCGCTCCGGCTCGCCCCGGCCTGCGCGGCCTCCCCCAGCAGCTCGGAAGCCACCCTATTGGCGAAGCAGACGGCACCTCCGTCGTCGAAGAGCACCACCGCGTCGGGCATGGCCCGCAGGGCCTCCCAGGCCAGAGCTGCCCGCCCCACGTCCGATTGACACCGGTTCCCGGAACCGGTAGGCTCGCGCTCACTCATGAATACGTCCACCGAAAGGGCCGCGAGGGACCGCCCCTAGATGACCGGCATAGAGGTGAATCAGCGCAAGCGGGCCGTCCGGGAGATGTTCAACGCCATCGCCCACCGCTACGACCTGCTCAACCACTTGCTGAGCGCCGGTATCGACATCTACTGGAGGCGGCGGGCCCTGTCCCTCGTGCGCCACGAGGCCCCCCGGCGCCTGCTCGACGTGGCCGCCGGAACCGGCGATCTCGCCATCGCCGCGCGGCGGCTGGGCGCCGAGCGCATCATCGCCGCCGACGTCGCCCTCGAGATGGTCCGCCTGGGAGTGCCCAAGGCCGCCGAGGGCGGGGGGCCCCCGATCGACTGGCTCGGCGGCGATGCCGAGAGCCTGCCCTTCGCCAGCGGCAGCTTCGACCTGGTGACGGCGGCCTTCGGCGTGCGCAACTTCGGCGACATCCCCGCCGGTCTCGCCGAGGCCCGCCGCGTCCTGCGGCCCGGCGGCGAGCTGGTGGTCCTCGACTTCACCGAGCCCACCCTTTTCGGCTTCCGCCAACTCTACCGGTTCTACTTCCGCCGCGTGCTTCCCGTCGTCGGGGGTCTGATCTCCGGCAACCGCCGGGCCTACTCCTACCTGCCGCAGTCGGTGGGGGTCTTTCCCCAGGGCCGGGCCTTCCTCGAGCTCATGGAGGAAGCCGGCTTCGAGGACAACCGCCACGTGCCCCTGACCCTCGGGATCAGCGCCGTGTACCAGGGCCGGGTGCCCCGCTCCGGGGTTGTCGCACCGGGGGGGCCTGGGTAAGTTGGGTAGCGTCACCCCGAGACCACGCTGCCGCGGAATCCTCCCCTTGATCCTCGAACGACAAATCGAGCGCGCCGGTCTGGCCGACGTGCACGCCAAGGTCCTCGACGGCCAGCGCCTGTCGGCCGACGACGGCTCGCGCCTGTACGAGTGCCCCGACCTTCCCGCCCTCGGGTACCTGGCCAACCTGGTGCGCGAGGCTCGGCATGGGGATCTCACCTACTACGTGCGCAACCAGCACATCAACTACACCAACATCTGCAACAAGCTGTGCAAGTTCTGCTCCTTCTACGTCAAGCCGAAGGACGACCGGGGCTATGTCCTCGATCCGGAGCAGGTGGCGCGCCGCATCCTCGACTACGGCGATGCGCCGATCACCGAGATCCACATGGTGGGAGGCGTCAACCCCAAGCTGCCGTATCAGTACTACCTCGACCTGATGCGGGCCATGAAGGCGGCCCGGCCGGAGGCCCACCTCAAGGCCTTCACCATGATCGAGATGGCCCAGATCCAGAGGGTGGCCCGCAAGCCCATGGAGGAGGTCTTGGCGGATCTGCGCGAGGCCGGCCTGGAGTCGCTTCCCGGGGGCGGCGCCGAGGTGTTCTCCGACCGCGTCCAGGAGGACCTGTTCTGGACCAAGGCCGACTCCGAGGACTGGCTGGAGATCGCCGCCGCCGCTCACCGCAGCGGCCTGCCCACCAACGCCACCATGCTCTACGGCCACGTGGAGAACACGGAGGAGAAGGTCTACCACCTGACGCGGCTGCGGGAGGTGCAGGACGAGACCGGCGGCTTCCTGTGCTATATCCCTCTCTCCTTCCATCCCGAGCGCACCGAGATCGACCACCTCCCCGGCCCCACCGGACAGCTCGATCTGCGCGAGATCGCCGTGGGACGCCTGATGCTCGACAACTTCCCCCACATCAAGACCTTCTGGATCATGAACACCATCGAGATCTCCCAGGTCGCCCTCTGGTACGGCGCCAACGATCTCGACGGCACGGTGATGGACTACGAGATCACCCGCGAGAGCTTCGAGGCGACCCGCCAGCGGCTGACGCAGCGGGAGCTGCTGGGCCGCATCGTGGAAGCCGGGAGGAAACCGGTGGAGCGCGACAGCCTCTACAACGTGGTGGCCGGCACCGAGGAGCTGCTCGGCGAGGCCGCGGGATGAACGGGTCCCGGGGGATCGAGGACCTCGGCAGGAAGGTCGTCCGGGGCCAGCGGCTGACCGTCGACGACGCCCGCCGGCTCTTCGCCCATCCCAACGTGGCGGAGCTGAGCATGCTGGCCCACGAGGTGCGGATGCGGAAGCACCCCGAGCCGGTGGTCACCTACAACGTGGGCCGCAACATCAACTACACCAACGTCTGCTGGGTGAGGTGCGACTTCTGCGCCTTCTACCGGCCCCCGGGGTCCGACGAGGGCTACACCCTCCCCAACGACGAGATCTTCGCCAAGATCGACGAGCTCGTGGACTTCGGCGGCGACGAGCCCAAGTCGAACGAGATCCTCATGCAGGGAGGACTCAACCCGAAGCTGCGCCTCGACTACTACGAGGACCTGCTCAGCCGCATCCGCGACCGC
Source organism: Candidatus Latescibacterota bacterium (assembly GCA_022827165.1). Next base: position 10,116 of record JAJDTN010000117.1, on the reverse strand, counting down.
TACCCCTCGGTGCAGCTCCACTGCCTGTCGGCCACCGAGATCATCTACATCGCCCACCTGTCGAAGCTCTCCCTGGAGGAGACGATCCGCCGGCTGCGCGACGCCGGCCTCGACTCGATCCCCGGCGCCGGCGCCGAGATCCTGGTGGACGAGGTGCGCGACGTCATCGGCTTCCGCAAGGACCGCACCGACGAGTGGCTCGACGTGCACCGCGTTGCCCACGGACTCGGCATGCGCACCACGGCGACGATGATGTACGGCCACGTGGAGAGCGTCGAGAACCGCCTCGAACACCTGCGCCTGCTGCGCGACCTGCAGGACGAGACCGGCGGTTTCACCGCCTTCATCGCCTGGAACTTCCAGCCCGACGAGACCGACCTCGGCGCCGATTCGGCGCGCTGGAACGGCGTCAAGGCGAGCGGCTACGATCACCTGCGGACTGTCGCCGTGAGCCGCCTCTTCCTCGACAACTTCGACCACTTCCAGGCCTCCTGGGTTACCCAGGGGCCGCGGATCGCGCAGGTCAGCCTGCGCTGCGGGATCGACGATTTCGGCAGCACCATGCTCGAGGAGAACGTGGTCAGCGCCGCCGGCACGAGCCACACCAACGAGATGGACCTGGCGAACATGGAACGGCTGATCCGCGACGCCGGGTTCGACCCGGTGCGGCGCAACACGCGCTACGAGAGGGTGACCACCCGGCCCCGCCTGCAGGCCCTGCAGCACGCCGCCGCTTCATGAGCGCCCATCGCCGCGTCCGCCTCGGCGCGGTGAGCTATCTCAACTCCCGGCCTCTCACCTACGGTCTCGATCAGGACGACCTCTTCGAGGTGGATTATGGCGTGCCCTCGGCCTGCGCCGATCGTCTCGCCTCCGGCCGCCTCGATGTCGGCCTGATCCCCACGGTGGAGTACGCGCGGCGGGGCGCCGGCCTCCGGATCGTCCCCGGACTGGCCATCGGCTCCGAGGGTGAGGTCCTGACCGTGCGCCTGTTCTACCGGGGGCGACTGGACCGCGTGCGCCGGGTCGCCGCCGACACCAGCTCCCGCACCTCGGTGGTGCTGCTGCAGATCCTGCTTCGAGAGCGCTACGGCATCGATCCCGAGATCGCCGCGGCTCCCCCGGACCTCGATGCCATGCTCCACGGCGCCGACGCCGCCCTGCTGATCGGGGACCCGGTGCTTCCCCTGGTCGGCCCCGATGGCGCCGCCGGCCGCTCCAGTCTGGACCTGGGCCGGGAATGGCACGAGCTTACCCGCCGGCCCGGCGTCTTCGCCTTCTGGGCGGGACAGAAAGAGGCGGTCGCCGCCGAGCACGTGGCCCGCCTGCAGAGGGCCCGCCGCGAAGGAGTTGCGCACATGGCCGAGATCGCCGCCGGCTTCCAGCGCGAGCGTACCGGCTCTGCCGAGCTCTACGAAAGCTATCTCCGCGATCACATCTGCTACGACCTGGGGCCGGCCCAGGTGGCCGGCCTCACCGAGTTCTACCGCCTCGCCCACGGTCACGGGCTGATCGAGTCCGTCCCGGAGTTGCGCTTCTACACATGAACGTCCTGTCCCCGGTCCTCCTCTACGGCCGGTTGATCAAGTTCTCCCACAGCATCTTCGCCCTGCCCTTCGCCCTCAGCGGCGCCGCCCTGGCCGCCGCCGTCACCGGCATTCACCCCCGTCAGGTGCTGTGGATCGTGGTCGCCATGGTTGCGGCTCGCTCGGCGGCCATGGGCTTCAACCGCATCGTCGACCGCCGCATCGACGCGGACAACCCGCGCACGGCGCAGCGCGAGCTGGTCACCGGGGCCCTGTCGACGGGAGCCGCCGCCGCCTTCGTCGTCCTGTCCTCGGCGGTCTTCGTGGCCGCCGCCTGGCAGTTGAACCCGCTCTGCCTGGCCCTGTCGCCGGTGGCCCTCGCCGTGATCCTCGGCTACTCCTACACCAAGCGTTTCACCTGGGGCTCTCACCTCTTCCTCGGGGCCAGCCTCGGCCTGGCCCCGCTGGGCGCCTGGGTCGCGGTGGCCGGCGGCTTCGACCTGCCCCCGGTCCTCCTCGGCCTGGCCGTGCTGTCCTGGGTCGCCGGGTTCGACGTGCTCTACGCCTGCCAGGATCACGACTTCGACATCGGGGCCGGCCTGCATTCGATCCCCGCGCGCTTCGGCCTCGCCGGGGCCCTGCGCCTGGCGCGGCTTTTCCACCTGCTCGCGGTGCTGTTCATGGTCTGGGTCGGCCTGGCCGCCGGCCTGCACCTGGTCTACTTCGCCGGTGTCGCCGCCATCGCCGCCCTGCTCGCCTGGGAGCACCGCCTGGTGAAACCCGACGACCTGACCAAGGTGAACACCGCCTTCATGACCATGAACAGCCTCGTCAGCGTCGCCTACCTCGCCTTCACCCTGGCCGACCTGCTGATGCTGGGCGAGCCTCCGCGGATCCTGCCGTGACCGGGACCGTGAACCTCGACGACCTCCTCGAAGGCGGCGGCGACGAGGTCTACGAGATCCGCACCCGCGCCGCGGGGCCGGCAGGCCGCCTGAACCTCGACGAGGAGACGGTGATCGGCTCGCCGAGCGGCGACATCTTCGCCTACAGCCAGAACGCCGGCATGGGCTGGAACCCCGCCCATCTCGGGCGCAAGGAGTTCCTCATCGTCAGCACCCTCGGCGGTATCCGCGCTCCGGACGGCACGCCGGTGGCCCTCGGCTACCACACCGGACACTGGGAGGTGGGTCTGCTCATGGAGGAGGCCGCCCGGGAGATCACCCGGCTCGGCGGCATCCCCTACGCCGCCTACTGCTCCGACCCGTGCGACGGCCGCTCCCAGGGCACCACGGGGATGTTCGACAGCCTGCCCTACCGCAACGACGCGGCCATCGTCATGAGGCGGCTGATCCGCTCCCTGCCGCGGCGGCGCGGGGTGATCGGCGTGGGCACCTGCGACAAGGGGCTGCCGGCGATCCTGATCGCCCTCGCCGGCGCCCGCGGCCTGCCGGTGGTCGCTGTGCCCGGAGGGGTGACCCTGCCCCCGGAGCACGGCGAGGACGCCGGCAAGATCCAGTCGGTGGGCTCGCGCCTGGCCCGCGGCGAGATCACCATCGACGAGGTCAACGACCTCGGCTGCCGCGCCTGCGCCACCCCCGGGGGCGGCTGCCAGTTCCTCGGCACGGCGGCCACCGCCCAGGTCGTGGCCGAGGCCATGGGCCTCACCCTGCCTCACGCGGCCCTGGCTCCCTCGGGCGAGCCGGTGTGGCGCGACATGGCCCTGCGCTCCGGACGCGCCATCGTCGCCCTGGAGTCGCTCGGCCTCACCTCGGCGGACGTGCTGACCGACGCCGCCGTCGAGAACGCCATGATCGTCCACGCCGCCTTCGGCGGCTCCACCAACCTGCTCCTGCACGTGCCGGCCATCGCTCACGCCGCGGGACTGCGGCGGCCGACCGTCGAGGACTGGGACCGCGTGAACCGGCAGGTGCCCCGGCTGGTGGACGTGCTGCCCAACGGGCCCACGCACCACCCGACGGTGCGCGTCTTCCTGGCCGGCGGCGTGCCCGAGGTGATGCTGCACCTGCGCGCCATGGGGCTCCTCGACCTCGGCGCGACCACCGCCACCGGCCGCAGCCTCGGCGAGAACCTGGACTGGTGGGAGGACAGCGAACGCCGGCGGCGGGTGCGGGACCGGCTGCGGGCGCTCGACGGGGTCGACCCCGGGGACGTGATCCACGACCCGGACGGCGCCCGCGCCAAGGGCATGACCAGCACCGTCTGCTTCCCCACCGGCAACCTGGCGCCCGAGGGCTCGGTGGTGAAGAGCACGGCCATCGACCCGGCCCTGCTGGACGAGGACGGCGTCTACCGCCTGCGCGGACCGGCCAGGATGTTCACCACCGAGCGCGCCGCCATGGCGGCGATCAAGGAAGGCCGGATCTCCGCCGGGGAGGTGATGGTGCTGCTCTCCTGCGGCCCCATGGGCAGCGGCATGGAGGAGATCGCCCAGGTGACGATCGCGCTGAAGTACTGGGAGTCCGGCGGCCAGGTGGCCCTGCTGACCGACGCCCGGTTCTCCGGGTTCTCCAGCGGCCCCTGCATCGGCCACGTTGGGCCCGAGGCCCTCGCCGGCGGCCCGGTCGGCCGGTTGATCGAGGGCGACGTGGTGGAGGTCCGGATCGACACGCGCAACCTGAGGGGGAGCATCGACCTGGTGGGGCACGGAGAGGAGGTCTTCGGGGCGCAGGAGGGAGCGCGGGTGCTCGCCGGCCGGCCTCCCCGACCCGACCTGGCGCCCGAGGAGGAGCTGCCCGACGACACCCGCCTGTGGGCGGCCTTGCAGCAGGCCGGCGGCGGCACCTGGGGCGGCTGCGTCTATGACCCCGACGAGATCGTGAAGCTGCTCGACGCCGGCCGGCGGGCGCTGAACGGGGACGATTCCCCGTGAGGCAGCCGAGGTCTTTCGTCGTCGGTGTCACGGGGGCCAGCGGCGCCCTCTACGGGGCGCGCGCCCTGCGGGCGCTGCTGGCCTCCGGGCACCACGTGCACCTGGTGATGTCGCGGTACGGCCGCTACGTGATGCACGAGGAGCTCGGCTGGGAACCCGACCGCGAGCCGATCTTCGACTTCCTGGCGCGCACCACGGGGGAAGAGGTCCGCGAGGGGAGTCTCGATGTACACGGTGTCAACGACCTGACCCGTGAGATCTCCTCCGGGTCGGCGCCGATGGACGGCATGGTCGTCGTGCCGTGCTCGGTGAAGACCCTTTCCGGCATCGCCCGCGGCGCCTCGTCGAACCTCATCGAGCGCTCCGCGGACGTGACTCTGAAGGAGAAGCGGCCCCTCGTGCTGGTGGTGCGGGAAACCCCGCTGAACCTGATCCAGCTGCGCAACCTCGTGGCCGCCGCCGAGGCCGGAGCGTCGGTGGTGCCGGCCATGCCGGCCTTCTACCAGAAGCCGCGGACCTTCGAGGATCTGGGGGACTTCATGGCCGGCCGCATCCTCTCCCTCCTGGGGCTGGAGCACGACCTGTTCCCGCGCTGGACGGGGGGGTAGAACAGGTGCGCCGGACGGTCTCGGGGAGCGGACCGCCCGGCGCGGGACCCGGGGCCGGGGGGACGGCCACCGGGATCGTTCCCGGGCGGCGGGGAGGACGCAACGCCCGGTCACGAGGTGTTGGCCGTCTCCCTGCAACCCCTGTGCCAAAGCATGATATGGTGTCGTAGGGGAATACGCTCCACCAGATATGGTGGTCCCCGTCTCCCCATCCGCACACCTGTCCGGGAAAAGGCTGCCGCCGGAGGGAAGGGGTTTCCCGTTTCTAGCGGGGGGGACGATCCGGGGTGGGGGGCACGGGCCGGAGACGCTGGTACCACTCGGTGAGGATCTTCTCGGCGGGCTTGCCGAGGGGCGTGAATCCGCCCTGCTCCTCACCGCCACGCAGGTCGGAGTGCCACTTCCACCAGTACATGCCGTGGAACCATGGGCGCGGCCAGAACGCCTCCAGCACCACCTGGTAGCACAGGGCCTGCTCCTCCATCGACAGGTCCGGCTCCGGCCTGCGCGTCCACTCCCAGGGCCGCAGGCTGGCGCCGCGAACCGACTTGTAGCCGATCTCCGTGAGCAGCACCGGGCGTCCGGTGAGCTCTTGGAGCGCCTCGATCCCGTCCGCGATCCTCACGGCGCCGGCGCGCAGCTGCTCCAGGTTGGGATCCTGTGGCCCGAGGCCGGGGTCCGGTTGCTCGGCGAGGGGGAAGAAGGCGTTGATGCCGATGTAGTCGAGGGCGTCCCAGAACTCGACCCGGTCGTACTCCTCCCACCAGTTGGCTGCGTACGTCAGCGGCCCGGGGTAGGCCTCGCGCACCCGCGCGATCAGCCGCCGCCAGTCCTCCGGCCGTTCCCTGGCGACACGGGTGAGCTCGACGCCGACGCAGTAGATCTCCACCCCCTCCGCCGCCGCGATGCGGGCGTAGTGGAGGACGAAGCTCTCGTAGTGGCTCCACCACTGCTGCCAGGCCTCCTCCGTGGCCATGGCGATGGTGCCCCGCCAGTGCTCGCTGCTCTGCCGGCGCACCCAGACGTGGGGCTTGAGCATGACCTTGAAGCCGAGCCGGCGGGCCTCGCGGATGCCGTGGCGGAGGTGTTCGTCGGGCGGGTCTCTCCCGAATCGCAGGGCCGCGTCGTCCACGCTGCGCTGGTAGGCGAAGGGATTGAGGGCGATCCACTCGACGTTGACCCGGCGGAGATGCTCCAAGGCGGCCGTCGAGGTCCCGGACATCAGGTTGTCGTCGCTGCCGTAGCCATGGGTGAAGGTCATGCCCTTCTGGAAGACAGGCCGGTGCGCCGAGGGCTGAGCCCAAAGGGGCAGGGCGCTGACGAGGCAGGCCCAAGCCAGCAGCCCGGCCAACACCGTCGGGCCGGAGCGGCTCACCGAAACAGCCCCTGGAGGCGGTCGGTCCGAGAGACCTTGGGCAGGTAGCCCCGCAGACGGCCCTCGCCGGTCGGCAGGCCCCGGCAGACAGGGTGGCCGTCGTGGAAGCAGATCACCTCTCCCGCGGGCGACGAGGGCAGGTCCACCTCTTCCCCGCGGAAGAGGGCCGCCACCTGGGACCAGGATAGGTCTAAGCGCCGGTCGCGAACCTGGTGCCCCCAGAGAGCCACGGCCTGCTGCGACAGGTGCAGGGCTCCCTTGTGGAGACCGGCCACGCGCATCCCGGTGCGCACGAACCACGGGAACTCCCCCTGGAGCCGGGCGGCCCCCGCCGGCCGCAGTTGCAGGTGCCGCCGGCCGGCGATCAGCTCCTGGCCGGGGGCGATTTCCGGCGAGAAGCCCCAGCGCTGGCGGATCCTCTCCGCCATGCCGGCGGGGTCCGGCTCAGGAGGAGGCCCAACCAGCAGTTGACCCGCGTCGCCTTCGACCGGGTCCCATCCGGTGGCCCCCTGCTTGCCCACGGCCGCCACGAAGGCCCCCTCTGTGGCGTGCTCGTGGGGCCACACGCGGACGCACCCGCCGAAGGCGGCGGGATACCGGGCGGCGGCCTCCGGCGCCAGACCGGATGCCTTCACCCCTGCCACCGTCTCGATGGCGGCCAGATCCCCGTACCTCTTCACCAGCCCGAGGAGGACATCCTCGTTCTCCTCCGTCGACAGCGAACAGGTCGAGTAGACCAGGCGGCCCCCCGGCCGCAGCATGTGGAAGGCGGCCCTCAGGAGGCCGACCTGCTGCACGCTCTTGCGGCGGGCGTCTTCGGGCGACCACCAGGCGAGCATGTGGCGGTCCTTGCACAAGATGCCGTCACCCGAGCAGGGGGCGTCCAGCAGGACCCGGTCGAAGACGTTGTGGAACCAGCGCGCCATCATCGACCCCGGGGCGCCGGTGATCAGGGTGTTGTGGGCGCCGCAGCGCTCGAGATGGCCCACCAGCGCCGGCCGGCGCCGGGCGCCGGGCTCGTTGGCGACCAGGATCCCGGTGTTTCCCAGGGCCGCGGCGATCTGCGTCGCCTTGCCGCCCGGGGCGGCGGCCAAGTCGAGGACGAGCTGGCCCGGGCGGGGATCGAGGGCGACGGAGGCGAGAGTGGTGGCCTTGGCCTGGACGTACAGCGCCCCAAGACGGTACTCCAGACTGTGGCCGACCGCGGCGGAGCTGTCCGTCCGCAGCGTGAAGGCGTCGGGGGACCAGGGCACCGGTTCGGCCTCTTCCACCAGCAGGCCGCGCAGACTCTCCGCCACCGGCAGCAGGGAGTTGAGCCGCACGCACGTGGAAGGCTCGGCCACCATGGCGGCGCGGAAGGCCGGTGACCGCCCCGGGTCGGGCAGGAGTCGCTCCAGGTGGGCCAGAAGCGCCTCCTGGCGTTCCTCCTCCCGGCGCTCCAGACCCCGCCGGCCCGAGTCTTCTTTGCACATGCCCTGCCTTGTCGCGTTATTCATCCGGTGCCGCGCGCCCCACGCGCGGGATGTTAATAACCGCCCTCTCCCAGATTCGGCAAGGACCCCGTTGGCAGCCGGCGATACGTACATCGTCAGCGACCTCCACCTGGGCAGCGCCTACTTCCGCCACGAGAACTTCCTGCGCTTCCTCAGGGAGTTGCCGGAGGGGGTGCGGCTCGTCCTCAATGGCGACACCATCGACGACCCGGCCGATCCGCTGCCGCCCGAGCACGAGCAGGTGCTGCGCCGGCTGGTGGAGGAGTCGGCCCGCCGCCCGGTGGTCTTCGTCTTCGGGAACCACGACCAGGACTTCGGCCTCGCCGACCCTGGCGGCATCGAGTTCGTGCACCGGCTTACGGTGGACGGGCGGCTCCTGGTCGTGCACGGCGACAAGCTCGACGGAGTGATGCCGCGCCATCCCTGGTTCATCGCGGCCTTCAGGCGCTTCCACCGGCTGCGCGTCCGTCTCGGGCTGGAGGATGTCCACGTCGCCCATTACGCCAAGAACTGGGGCTTGCTCTACCGGGTGCTCAACGAGCATGTCGCCCACCGCGCCCTCGACACCGCCCGGGCCCAGGGTCTGCAGGCGATCACCTGCGGCCACACCCACGCTCCGATGGAGCTGGAGCGCGACGGGAGGCAGTATCTGAACACCGGGGCCTGGACGGAAGAGCCCCACCACTACGTTGCGGTCACCGGCGGCCGGATCGAGTTGAAGGTCTATCCGAATGGCGCCTGACCGGCGCGGGTGCGGCGCCATCCCACGACTCCGCCGGGTCCGCCGGGCGCTCTTCCTCCTGTCGCTGATCTGCGCCGCCTCCGCCTCGGCGCAGCCCGCTCCGCTGCGCTGGCCCCTCGACCTGAAGCCGGCGGCCCTCACCTCCACCTTCGGCGAGACCCGCAGCTCCTCGTTCCACGCCGGGGTGGACCTGAAGACCTGGGGCAAGACCGGGTTCCGGGTGCACGCCGTGGCCGACGGATGGGTGGAGCGGCTGCGGACCAGCCCATGGGGATACGGCCTCGCCCTCTACCAGCGCCTGGACGACGGGCGGGTCGTCGTCTACGCCCACCTGGAGAGGTTCTTCGCGCCGGCGGCCTCGCGGGTCCGCGCCGAGCAGCAGCGTACCCGCCAGTACACCGTCGATCTCTGGCTGAAGAAAGGGGAGATCCGGATTCGCCGAGGCCAGGGGATCGCCTGGACCGGCCAGAGCGGAGCCGGCCCGCCGCACCTGCACCTGGAGATCCGCGACTCCGCCAACGCACCGGTGAACCCCCTGCTCCAGGGGATCGGGCCCGTGACGGACACGACCCCCCCCGTGCTGCGCGGGCTGATGCTGCTGCCCATCGGGCCCGGGTCCACCGTGGACGGCGGCCACCTCCGACGGCAGGTTCCCCTGAGCGCCTCCGGCAGAGGCCGCTTCGTCGCCGCACGGGAAGTGTCGGCCTGGGGGCGTATCGGAATCGGGGTGAACTCCCACGACCAGGCCGACGAGGCCCCCAACAAGCTCGCCGTCCTGGTCCACGAGCTGTACGTGGACGGCCAGCGGCTCCTGCGCTCTCGCTACCGCCGCTTCACCTACGCCGACAGGCACCAGATGGCCCTCGACCGCCTGCGCCTCGAGGGCGGCGTCTACAGCCTGCTCTACCGCCGGCCCGGCAACCGGCTCTCCTTCTACGAGACCGACCCTGGCCGCGACGGTACCCTCACCTGCGGCCCCGGCGGCCTGGAGGCCGGTACACACCGGATCGAGGTGCGGGCCAGCGACGCCGCCGGCAACGAGAGCCGCGCGGCCTTGAGCCTGCACTGCACCCCGCCGCCGCGGGTCCGCTGGGCGCGGCTGACGGAGTCGTCGGAGGGACGCTTCCTGGACGCCGACCTGGCCCTGGACGGTGGCGGCCGGCTCGCCGTCACCCTGTCGAGCTCGCCCGACGGCGAGGGCTGGAAGGAGGTTCTCGAGGGACAGGTGCCGGCCAGCGACGGCCCCTTCACCTGGGAGCTTCCCGGGCGGTCGCCGTTCTGGAGGCTGTCGCTGCGGGCCGGCGATGCCCCTTCGGAGTCCGTGATCCTGGCCTCGCCGGGCGATACCGCCGCCCCCCGGCCCCCGGCCCTGCAGGTCACGGCCGATGCGCGGCCCCTGCATGCCCTGATCGACATCGAATCCGGCGGGCCCCTCTCCGGCCTTCCCCTCGTCCAGATCGCGGGTTCACCGGCGCCGGT
>JAJDTN010000161.1 GCA_022827165.1 Candidatus Latescibacterota bacterium | reverse complement strand
CCGCCCCCCGGTAGGAGAGGATCTCGTCGTCGTCGCTGACGTCGGGGGCCAGGCCGATGGCCTTGAGCAGCACCCTTCGATAGTGCTCGCGGCCCACCCACAGGCCGACGACCACCATGGCCAGCAGCGCCCCCACCCCCTGGTAGCCGAGGAAGGGATAGTCGGAGACGCCGAAGCTGATCTTCTGGGTCGACTGCAGCCCGCTGAGGAGGAGCGCCTCCTTCTCCACCTTCGAGAACAGGTGGAAGAACCAGATGCCGGCGGCGATGTTGGCGTTGATGAAGTAGGAGAACCCCAGCATGGCGAAACTGATCTGCAGCTGCAGGCTCTGGTAGCCGATGAAACCCAGGGTCCACCTCGTCGGCGGGACCGGTACTTCCGGGTAGTAGCGGTGCAGGGCCATCAGGCTGCCGACGATCAGGGGCAGGGCCGCCCCGATCCACATGAGAGGCTGCTTGAAGAACCCGTTCACCGCCCGGTCGGGGTGTTCGGACCGGATCATGGACAGGCCCACCTGGGCGATCGGGTAGGCCAGGCGCTCGCGCTCCATCCACTGGCGCCGCACGATGACCGCCACCGAGACCATCATCACGTACAGGGCCAGCAGGAAAACCCCCCACCACATGAGGGGCTCCACCCAGGCCTCGTAGGGAACCACCTCCTCCGCGTCGGAGAGGCCCTCGTAGAACAGGCGGCTGTCGGTGCCGTCGTTCACCATCGCCCGCTCGGGCAAGTGGGGAAAGAGCTTCTCCGCCCACTGGTTCTCCGGCGAGGCGAAGTAGAAGATCGCCGTGATGACGGGCAGGATCTGCTCGCCCAGCCCCATGGTGCACAGGGCGGAGACGATGAGCAGCATGGCGTAGACCAGGACCAGCTCCGAGCGGTTCAGGGCCAGGCTGCCGCCGCGGAGCACCACCGGGACGTTGACCCACGTGGTCAGGACCAGGAAGGTGGCCATCATCAGGGCCGGGGAATAGAAGTCGAGGTCGGGGATGACCGGCCTGTAGACCACCAGCCACGCCGCCGTCGCCGCGCCGGCGAGACCGATGGCCACGGGAGGTTGACGGGCGAGCTTTAAGGCGCAGTTGAGGAGGCCGATGAGGAACAGGAAGAGGAAGATGGCCCCCGGGGTGCTGAAGTCGAGGGCCATGTAGGAACCGCGGATGATCATGTTGCCGTAGGGGGCGCCTACGGCGAGAAAGAAGGAGAGGAAGCCGCCGACCCAGAAGGCACGGAAGGAGAGGCGCTCGCCGGCGCCGCCCAGCACGCGCTCCCGGCGGGTGGCCAGATGGTCGCTGTACTCCTGTGGTATGTCCCGTCTCACAAGCCGGGCCTCCCGACCGGTAGAACGGCACCAAGGTAGGCGCCCCTACTCCACCGGACCAGTCCGCTTGACCCCGGACGCCCCCCGGATACCCTATCCCGAGGATCCCCCGAAAGAGGCGATACCTGTGCTTGCCGATCTCTACCTGGACATGGCCCGGCGGTTCCTCCCCATTCCCACGGCACCCTTCCACGAGCACCTCGTCCTGGCGGAGATGGAGCGCTTCGTGTCGGAGCGGCCCGATCTGCACTGCATGTCCGACCCCTTCGGAAACCTCCACCTGCGTCTGGGCGCGGCCGCGCCGGGAATCGTCCTCACCGCTCACCTCGACCATCCCGGGCTGGCCCTGGCCGCCGGCGATGGCGGCGATTGGTTCTTCCATTCACTGGGAGGGGTTCCCGCCGAGTTGACCCGGGGGGCGGGTGTGGTGGTGCACGACCACCGGTCCGCCGAGCCCGTCGCTCGAGGGAGGGTGCTGGCCTACCTGGAGGAGGGGGCCCCGGGCGACGCGGACGGCCGGCCCGCCTTTCGGGTGCGCCTGGACGATCCGGTTGCAGAGGCCGAGGCGGCAGGAATCTTCGCAACCTGGGATCTCGCCGGCTTCGAGTTGTCCGGCGGAAGGCTCTCCGGCCGCGCCTGCGACGACCTGGCCGGCGTGGCCGTGGCCCTGTCGGTCCTCGAGCTCCTGCGCGCCGAGCCGGCCGCGGGCCTCGGCGTTCTGCTGACCCGGGCCGAGGAGACCGGCTTCGGGGGGATGCTCGCCGCCCTCGACGGCGGGCACCTCGACCGGAATCCCCTGTATGTGAACATCGAATGCTCCTCCAGCCTGGCGGGTGCCCCCCTCGGCGACGGCCCCGTCATCCGGGTCGGAGACCGCCGCTGGCTCTTCGATGCGGCCGTCACCGCCGCCCTGGCGGGGGCGGCCGAGGATCTGGGCAGGCAGCGGCCCACCTTCCGGTATCAGCGCCGGCTGATGGACGGGGGAACGTGCGAAGCGACGGCCCTTTGCCGGGCGGGCCTGAGGGCCGGTGCGGTGGCCCTGCCCCTGGAGAACTACCACAACCGCGGCGGGAAGAAGCTCAGGGCCGAAGCCGTCGCCGTGGAAGACGCCGCCGCCCTCGTGGAGCTGCTGGCCCATGTGGCAAGGGATCCGCAGTCCGCCGCGGCCTCCGCCGTCGGCGAGCTGGACGGGCTTCTGAAGGCGCGCCGGGGCTGGCAGCGGGAGAGACTGCGGGAGACCGCTCCAGGCGGTCCGTAGCGGCTTTCAGACGAGGAACCGCGGTCCGGCGCCGCCGCGCGGCCCCGCCGTCAGACGATGGTCCACCCCCCGTCGACCACCAGGACGTGGCCGGTGACCATGCTGGCGGCATCGGAGGCCAGGAAGATCACCGGGGCCGAGATCTCCTCCGGCTCGGCCAGGTCGCCGCGGAGGAGGTTCTTGGTCTTCACGGCGTCGGCGAAGGCCTGGCTCTCCTCCATCGCTCTCTGGGCCAGGGGCGACCGGGTCACCGTGGGGGCCACGGCATTGACCCGGATCCCGTGCTCGGCCCATTCGGCGGCCGCCGTCCGCGTCAGGCTGTTCACCCCGCCCTTGGCGCCCGAGTAGGGTCCCCGCTCCGGCGCTCCCACCACCCCCGCCTGGGAGGAGATGTTGACGATGCTGCCGCGGATCCCCCGGGCGATCATGCGCCTGGCCGCTGCCTGGCTGCAGAAGAACACGTTCTTCAGGTTGACATCGACGATCAGATCGTAGAGTTCCTCGTCGTAGTCGAGGATCTTCCCCAGCTGGTTGTAGCCGGCGTTGTTCACGAGGACATGGAGTCCCTCGTAATGGGCGTCCACCCCCTCGAAGAACGCCTCGATGGAGGCGACGTCGGTCACGTCGAGGAAGTGGGCGAAGCACTCCCCCCCCATGGCCTCGATGCTCTCCTTGAGGCTCTCCAGCTCGCTCCCCGTCCGGCTGCCGATGGCGAGGCGTGCGCCCGAGCGGGCCGCGTCGAGAGCGATGGTGCGGCCGATGCCGCGGCCGGCGCCGGTGACGGCCACCACCCGGCCATCGAGATCGAAGGACTTCAGTGGGGCCACGCTTCCCGCCTTGTTGTCATGGGTCTCGGGTGGCGGCCATCTGCAAGGCCCCGGCGGGGAATACCGACACCCGGGGGCCGCCCCCGTGGATGGCCTCCAAATGGCCGATGAGATCCTCCCATTCCCGGAACAGGCCGACGTGCTCGCCGTACAGGGCCTGGCAGTCGTACCGGTTCACTCCCGGAGAGAACACCAGAGTGCGGTGGGCCGGAGGCTGTGGAGGGGCGCGCAGGGCGGTCCCCGGGCCGAGGACGGAGTGCCAGCCGAGCCCCTCGGGGCAGGCACTGGCGATGACGACGGTGCCGCCCGCGGCGATCGGGTCGTGCGGGCAGCTGCCGAGGGGCACGAGGGCCAGCCCCGCCTGGCACAGCTCGGTGTCCTTCGGGAAGGCGCTGAAGACGCCGACGTCCACGGTGCCGGCCGCCGGCATGGAAGTACCGTAGAGCTCGGCCCCCAGCCGGCAGCCCTGCTCGAAGGCGGCGGTCACGTCGCCGGCCACCAGGCCCATGATCTCGAGGCGCTCGTTCAGCAGCGGGTTGACGATGTAGTCGAGGCCGGCCATCCCCGCCACCTCGTCGAGATGGGGCCGGAAGGCCTCCCCGTGGACGTAGCGGTGGTTGAGCAGAATCGTCTGCTGCCCGCAGGCCCCGGGGATCAGCAGCTTGGCGCCGCCGCCGAACATCCCGCCGCGAGGCGTGATCATGCCCGCCGCGATGCGCACCTGGCAGGCCATCAGGTCGCGGTTGACGAAGACCGGCACCCCGAGGCTGGTGTTCCCGAGGAACTCGAGGTTCTCGTAGGCGTTGTGGTTGACCACGCGATAGCGCTCGACGATGTCGGCGCCGAGCTTCTTGAGGAAGTCGTCCCGGGTCATGGGCCGGTGCGCGGCCAGGGCGCAGATGATGGTGATGCCGTCGTCGTCGATGCCGGCGGCGTGCAGCTCCTCGAGGATGTAGGGGACCACCCGGAAGGCGGGGGTCGGCCGGGACAGATCGTCCACCAGAACCGCGGCGCTGGACCGGCCCCTGGCGTGCTCCCGCAAAGGGAGCGCCCCGACCGGCTCGGCCAGGGCCTGGCGGATACCGGCATCGCCGATGTCCGGTCCCCCGCGCATCCGCCGAACCGTAACCTCCCAGCCCTCCGGAAAGCGGAGACTCAGAGGCTCCTTGCCGTACCAGGCCGCCCAGGGGACCTGCAACTCGGTGGACGCGGCCCCTCTGGCCGGATCCGCTCTCCTTGGCTTCTCGAGCGTGCTCATCGCCTAGTTCAGTCCCATGGCCCGCAGGTTGTCGAGGCTGGTCTTGAGGCTGTCGAAGGGGTCTCCATCGCAGCGGTCCTGCTCGATCAGGTACCACTCGATGTCGGCGGACCGGCAGGCGGCGAGGATGGCGGGCCACTCCAGATTGCCCTCCCCCACCTCGGCGAAGCGTTGCTCCGTGCCCTTCATGGCCAGGTCCTTCAGGTGCACGATGTGCATGCGGTCCTTCAGCCGCTCGAGCCAGGTGACCGGATTCCCGCCGCCGTGCTGGATCCAGTAGGTGTCGACCTCGAAGGAGAACGTCTCCGGGTCGCTCTCCTCGGCGAGGATCTGCAGGCCCGTGCGGTCCCCGAAACGCTCGAGCTCGAAGCTGTGGTTGTGGTAGCTGAAGGTGAGTCCGGCGTCGATCAGCGGCCGCACCGCCACCGAGGCCTCGCCGGCAAAGCGGGCAAACCCTTCCGCGCTTCGATACTCCCCCGGCATGCCGCCGATAGCGACGTGGCGGCAACCCCAGGTCCGATGCTCCTCGATTACCGCCCCGGGCTCGCGGCGGATGCGGTCGAAGTCGGTGTGGGTAGCCGCGATCTTCAGGCCCGCTTCGTCGGCGACGGCTCTCATCTCCGCCGCATCGATCGGTCCGAGACCCGAGCACTGCACGGCCTCGTAACCGATCTCAGCGACTCGCCGGAAGCTGTCGCGGATCTCGGCCGGGGTCTTGAGGAAATCCCGAACGGTGTAGAGCTGGGCTCCGATGACGGATGCGCACATGAGTCCTGTCACTCCTTCCAGGGCGGCATACCTAAGCCAGGCC
>JAJDTN010000403.1 GCA_022827165.1 Candidatus Latescibacterota bacterium | reverse complement strand
ATGGCGTCGTAGAGGGCCGCCGACAGGCCGAGGCACCACTGGCTGAGGCCGATGTTCAGGTCGTGGTTGATGAAGTCGAAGGGGTTGCGCCCGATGAGGGGCTCCACGGCGGAGCGGTCGGGCGCGTAGCAGCGGTACTCGCCGTACCCGGTGACGCCGTTGTCCAGGCTGACCTTGAAGACGACGCGCTGGTGGAGCTGCGCCATGGGCGGCAGGTAGTCGGGCAGATGCGGCCCGATCGCCGGCTCGACGCAGAAGACCTCGATATCCTCGATTCTCATGGAGCCATCTCCCTCCGTTGCGGATTGCGGTTGCGCAGGCTGAGGAGCTGCGCCGCCGGGCCGTTTCTCACGGGTTGGGCGGCGAGGTGCAGATCAGGATCACCAAGGTATCGCGGCCCGTGTTCTCGACGCCGTGCTCGCACCAGGGCGGCAGATAGATGAAGTCGCCCTTGCTCACCTGGCGCTGCGAGTCGGCAAAGGTCATCCGCCCCTCGCCTTCGAGGACGACGTAGGTCTCCTCCGTCGGGTGCGACCCCGGCTCGAGGACGACGTGGGGCGGCACGTAGAACAGGACGAGGCCCAGGTTGCTGGCCGGCGCCTTGTCGTTGGCCGGATGCACGACGCGCACGCCGACGCCGTGGCACCCGGGGTAGACCACCGGCACCCCGTCGGCGACGCTGACGATCATCGGGTCCGGCGACTTCTCCGGCCGCGGCGGGCCCGCGGGCGGGCCGTCGTATCCCTTGAACTCGGTGATCTTCGCCATGCTCTCTTCCTTCTCCTCGGGTGATGGTCGGGTCCGGCGGCCGGGGAAGGTACGCAAGGCGCCCCCGCCTCGCCGGAGCCGGGCGCCGTGACTACATTGCGCCGCTCCCGCACCCGAGACAGGAGACCCCGCCGCAATGATGAAGCTTGGCTGCATGTCCCTGAGCTACAAGGACGAGTTCACCGCCGGACGCCTCGACCTTCAGGGGTTCATCGACCTCGCCCACGAGCTGCGCCTCGACGGCATCGACCTGCACACCCGCGCCTTCGGCTCCGAGAGCCCCGGGTACCTGCGCAACATCCGCATGCACGCCCTCAAGCGGGGGATCGCCCTCTCCTACATCGGCGTCAGCTCCAACTTCGGCGTGCCCGCCGGCGAGCAGCTCGACGAGCAGGTGAGCGGCGCCAAGCACTGGATCGACGTGGCCGAGTTCATGGGCATCCCCCTGGTGCGCGTCTTCGCCGCCTGGATCCCCGAGGGCGAGACCGAGGAGGCCGTGTGGGCGCGCATGATCCCGTGCCTGAAGGAGGTGGCCGCCCACGGCCGCGAGAAGGGGGTGGTGGTGGGGCTGCACAACCACAACCACGGCTGCGTCACCCGCACCGGCCGCGACGTGCGCCGCATCATCGAGGAGGTCGACGACCCGTATTTCTCGCACATCCTCGACACCGGGCAGTACGTCGGCTCCCCCGGCGCCAGCGGCCAGCGGGGCCATGAGGACCCGTCCCTGAACTTCTACGGCTCCATCGCCGAGACCGCCCCCCTGGCGGTGCACGTGCGCTGCAAGATCTACCGGATCCAGTCGGGGACCGAGGAGTGGCTCGACTATCCCCGCATCTTCGAGATCCTGCGCGGCGTCGACTTCAACGGCTGGTGCTCCATCGTCTACGAGGGCCAGGACGTGGAGGCCGAGACCACGGCGGTGCCCAAGGCGGTCGCCTACCTGCGCGGCCTGATGAACGCCTGAGGCTTCAGGCCCTCTCCCAGCCCTGGACGAAGCCCTCCAGGGTGATCTCCGGGGGCAGGCTCTCGAAGCGGTAGCTCATCGGCCCGGACTGGTACCCGGGCACGTACTCCTCGCCGCCCGGGGCCTTCAGCATGTCGTCGAGGGGCTCGAACCGCCGCCACAGGGCTTCCAGCTCATCGCCCGTGAAGCGCGGCTTCAGCTCCCGGTCCTGGGTGAAGTCGCCGCCGTAGCCCGGGCGCTCGGGGTGGCTGCCGCGGGCCAGCTTGCGGGCCAGCTTCGACAGCAGGACGAGGCAGACCTCGCGCATCGATTCACCAGGATGCAGCCGCGCCACGGCCGCGAGGAAGGCCGGCGCGTCGGCGGCGATGGCGGCGCGGAAGGCGGATTCCATCAGGTCGCACTCGGCCTCGTAGAGCTCGCGGTGCCGGCGCCAGGCCTCCCGGTGGGAGTCACCGAGGAAGGGGGACGGGTCGCCGCGCCGGTGCAGGCCGGCCACGTAGGGCAGCAGGTCGCCGCCGAGGCTGCGGTGCCCGAAGTGCACGGTGCGCCGCAGCCTGCGGCTGTAGTCGCTGCCCCAGTGCAGGATCAGGTTGGTGTAGACGACGCCGTCGCCGGCGGCCAGCTCGACCCGGACTCCGCCCGGCAGCGGCCGCCGCGGATCCTCGGCGAGGGCCGCGTTCTCGGCGGCGGTGTTCGGCCGCCGGTGGCTGCCGGGCACCACCCACAGGAGATCGTCGTCGTGGAGGGGCAGGTTCCACTGCAGGTACCCGGGCCCGTTGGCCAGCAGGTCCCGCTGCAGGCCGGTGATCGGCGCCTGATCGATGGGGTGGATGTCCCGGTGCCAGGCGGCGGGTCCGTGGTCGCGCACCGGGTTGCACATCATCATGAACTGGGTCGGTGCCGCCTCGGCGGCCATGATCTCCCGGCTCGCCTCGAGGGGCCGGCCGAGGAGCAGCTCCACCGCCGCCGCGGACTCGCCGTCCACAAGCCTCTCGTAGCCGACGAGCCGCGGCTGGGGTGACGTCTCCCAGACGCCGCCCGGCGGGTCCTCCGGGCCCCGCTCGCGGCGCCAGATCTCGCGCTGGCGGTCGACAAGGCCCTCGAAGACGCCGCGCAGGCGGTCCAGCTCCGATGGCGGGACGGCGTTGCGGACGATGCAGAAGCCGTTCTCCAACAGCTCTGCCCGGAGATCGCTCATGGCCGGCGGTCCTGTGAGAGAGGGTGAGTGGCTCGCGGGCCCGCGCAGGGGCACGCCGAGTGAAGCCCCTCGATGGCCGGGGCGCAACCGGGGCCATTCCGGCCTCGGGCCTCGGGGTTCTCGCGCTAGGGGATCCCCAGCTCGGCGCGGAATCCCTCGTCCTCCAGCGACTGCAGGTTCCAGTACGGGCGCCGCACCGAGGCCAGCAGCTCGCCGCTGGCGCCGGAGGAGTCCTGCCAGCGCAGGATCCGGTGCGGGTACTCGGTGTCGACCCACACGGTCTTCTGCCGCTGACCGTAGCTCCAGGTCCACGGCACGGCCTCCCGGCTCCGGCCCTGCACCTCCACCTGCTCCCGCCGGCCCTTGCCCAGGACCGCCTCCACCAGCGCCCGCGGGCGGTGACGGAGGCGCAGCTCCCACAGGCCGGGCAGCAGCATCACGCCGCGGCTCTCCCCCTCCTCCATCAGCGGCCCCCGCAGCTCGCGGATCCGGATCAGCAGGTTGTCCTCGCTGACGAACTCCCGCGGCCGGTGCAGGCGCCAGGACTCGCGCCCCACGCCCTCGAAGTAGCTGAACAGCTCCCCGTGGACGGCGCCGCCGCGCACCTGCGCCTCCTCGAAGACGTGGCCGCACCACTCCTGGGCGGTGAAGGTGATGCGCAGGGGCTCGAAGGGCCGGCCGCCGGCCCCGGGCTCCACGGCGCTGAAGACGGAGGTCATCATCGAGTAGTCGTAGATGCCGGTGGTGAAGCGCAGCATCCGGTTGAGCTTGAGGGCGTAGATGCGGTCCGACTTGGGCGTGTCCGGGCTCTCCACCTTGATGCGGGTCCCGGCGTGCACGTCCTCGGTGACGAAGACGAGGACGGCATGGCCCTCGCGGGGCTCGCCGTAGCGCGGCTGCACCACGCGGTAGCCGGACAACTCGGCGCGGCCGTCGGCCCAGTGCCCGTAGAAGTCCTGGGCCCGGGCCGGCGCCGCCGCCGTCAGCAGGGCGAGGGCCAGAGTCGTTGCTCTCACGTCGGTTCCTCCCCGAAGAGGGCCCGCCATCGGCGGGGCCCGGGTGATGAAGGGCCGGTGACGCCGGCACCCGCGCGGGTCGAGGCCGCGCGGCCCGGCGGGCGCAATGTAGGTGCAGCCCCCGGAGAGGATAAAGCCCCGGGCCGGGCGTGCACCCGCGGCAACGGAGCCTCCAGCTCCCCTGCGCCGGCCCGGGATTCGCCGTTGCATTGTGGCCCGGCGTGGCTATATTTGGGCGCACCGATCATCCGTTAGGCATGCCATACACCGCTTCGATAGCCCAAACGGCGGAGGCGCCATGAGAGCCTTTCTGGAGTGGTTCCAAGGGAGCGCGGAAGGGGATCTTCCCGAGAAGGGCCGCCTCTCCGAGTGGCGGCGCGACGCCGAGGCCGTCGTCGTCGACCTGCCCGGGACCGACCGCCTGTCGGCGCGGCTGCGCGAGTTGGGGATCCTGCCCGGCGTGCGCCTCCGGGTCCTGCGCACCGGCAGCCGCCTCGTGGTGCAGATCGGCGAGGACCGTTTCGCCCTCCGACGCGCCGACGCCGCCGCCATCGTCGTGAGCGCCGCCGGACCCGCGGCGGCGTGACGGTCTCGGTCGGCCTCGTCGGCAACCCCAACACCGGCAAGTCCACCCTCTTCAACGCCCTCACCGGTCTCTCGCAGCGGGTCGGCAACTACCCGGGCGTGACCGTCGAGCGCAAGGCCGGCTCCCTGCGCCTGCCCGACGGGGCCGAGGCCGAGCTGGTCGACCTTCCCGGCGTGTACAGCCTCTCCGTCGACGCCCCCGACGAGCGCATCGCCGCCGAGGTCCTCCTCGAGGGCCGCCGCGACGAGATCGACGCGGTGA
>JAJDTN010000045.1 GCA_022827165.1 Candidatus Latescibacterota bacterium | reverse complement strand
CCTGGCCGCCGCCGGCCTCCTGTGCGGCCACGGCGCCGGCGCCGCCGAGCCCTGGGTCCTGGAGAACGAGCGCGCCCGGGTGGCCATCGCCCCCCGGGAGGGAGCGGCGATCGTCCGCTACCTGGACCGCCGCAGCGGCGTCGAGTACTCCACCGGCGGAGCCCGTCCCGCCGGTCCCGGCCTGCGCGACCTCACCCTCGGAGTCGACGGGGTCCCGCATCGCCTCGAGGGCCGCAACGGCCCCGGGTACAAGGGCGTCGTGGCCCGCGCCACGGCTCCGGGGACGCTGCAGGAGGGGGGGCAGATCGTCGGCCTGTCACCGTCCTCCCGCGTCGCCGTGGAGCGGGAGATGCGCCTGGCCGACGGCAGCACCCGCCTCACCGTGGCGCTGCGCTACACCAACCTCGGCGAGGAGGCGGTTCCCCTGTGGGTCCGCTGGCATCCGTACCTGATGCTGGACGATCCCTACGGCGAGCACTCCGTCATCGTCGCGCCGGGCCCGGGCCGGGGGCAGATGCGCCGCATCCGCGTGGGACTGGGGCGCGACACCCACTTCCTCGACGTGCCCGGCTACTGGATGGCGATAAACCCGCGCACCGGCAACGGCGTGTGGATGACCTTCCGCCGGGGGGACGCGCAGGTCTGCGCCACGTGGACCGACTACCGCCGCGAGAAGCACCCGAAGCGGGGGTGGTTCACGGTGGAGCCGCGGCGCAAGAAAGAACTGCTGGCGCCGGGCCAGAGGGTGGAGATGCACCTCACCTACCAGCCCTTCGCCCCGGGGGACCGCCTGCACCCGGGGTTCGTCGAGCCGGAGGAGCGCTCCGCGGCGCAGCGCTTCGCGCGGCTGGTGCGCGACAACGCCGCCGTCATCGCCGGGCACACGATGGTGCCCTGGCCCAACGAGGGCCACAGCGCCGCCGCGCAGAGCAGGTTCTACTTCAACAACCTGCGCCGCGACCGCTTCGGTCTGGCCGACGCCGGCATCGCCGACGCCCTCATGGCGGTCCCCGGGATCCAGTCGATCCCGCTGCGCATGCGCCACTACGCGCGCCTCTTCGACAGCTGCTACGACCGCACGCCGGTCCGCTTCCGGCTGACGGTGACGGACGTGCTCGGCCGGACCGCGCTCCAGGAGGCCTGGAAGTACGACCTGAAGCCGATGGAGACCCGCACCCTCGACCGGCGGGTGGACCTCGACCTCGGAGAGCTGGAGGACGGCCGCTACACCTTCCGTCTCGACGTCGATCTGGGAGAGCAGGAAACCCTCCACTCCTACGCGGAGGAACGCGTCCTCGCCGGCCGCGCCCGCGGGCGCGCGGCGGAGGCCCGGCGCTCGGCGGGGTCCTTCGCCGAGAGGGAGCGCCCCTTCGTCACCGCCCTGCGCCAGGTGGAGCTGCCCGGCGGCGGCCGGGTGCCCATCGGCGTCGAGGAAGCGGCCGGGCTGACCCGCGTCGACTGGCCCATGCGGGTGGGGGTCCCCTTCGCCCCGGGAGCGTTCCCGCCGGGCGCCGGGATCACCCTCAGCGACGCCCTCGGACGGCGGCTCGACACGCAGACGAAGGTCACGGGCACGTGGCCCGACGGCAGCGTCCGCTGGCTCCTAGTCGACTTCCAGAGCGATGTCGTCGGCGGCGGCCACGGCTTCCTGACCCTGGACCGGTCCGACGGCCCCGGGCCGGGGCCGGCCATGGCCGGACGCCGCGGGGACGGCGTCGCCGTCGACGTGGGCACCCGCGTCTGGGTCTTCGGGGCCGACGGCACCATCGAGGGCCTCCTGCAGCCCGGGGACCTGTGGTGGAAGACCGGGGAGGGGCGCCTCTACCGGTTCCTCGTCGCCGGTCCCGAGGCCGGGGTCCGCATCGTGGAGAACGGGCCCCTCCGCTGCCGCGTCCGGATCAACGGCTGGTACCACCCCGCCAAGGGGAAGGGCGACCCGGTGGCGCGCGGGGAGCTGGACGCCGAGTTCTACCGCGGCAGCCCCTTCTTCCGCCTGTACCACACCTGGACCTACACGGGGGATCCGTGGGAGGACACCCTCGGCGGCGCCGGCATCCGCTTCCGCCCGGAGGGCCCCTTCTGGAAGGAGGCCGCCGTCGACCTCGACGGCGAGGAGGTCTCCAGCGACAGCCTGGTGGTGGTCCGGCAGCTCGACGACGAGCACGCCGAGGCGGCGACGTCGCGGCTGAGCCGGCAGGGCTCGCGCTCCACCGGCACCGTGAGGATGCGCCGCAAGGAGCGCGATCTGATCATCCATCACCGCGACTTCTGGCGCCTCTTCCCCAAGCGCATCGAGGCCTCCGTGGAGGAGGGCACGGTGACCTTCCACTACTGGCCGGAGGAGCAGGGGGCGATGGACTGGCGCCCCAGGGAGGACGGCATGCTGACCTCCAGCAGCGCTCCCACCTGGGCCCTGGCGGCCGGGGTCTCGCGCACCCACGAGTTCATCATCGACCCCGCCGCGTGGTTCGATCTGCCCCTGTACGAGCGCATCTTCGGCGAGCCCGTGGTCTGCGCCGTGCCGCCGCGGTACCTGACGGCCACCGGGGCGCTGATGCACCTGCAGCCCTACGACCCGGAGGTCTGCCCCGATCTCGAGGCCCTGGTGGAGGAGGCGCTGGAGAGCTGGCGGCTCAACCAGCGCGTCTACCGCTGGTACGGCCAGTGGGTCTGGGGCTCGCTGCCGGCGGCCTACGTGGCCGGCCAGGGGCGCTGGGAGAACCACGGCCGCTACGGTCACCTGCTGAACGAGCAGAACATCGCCCACGTCCCGTGGCTCGCCTTCCTGCGCTCCGGGGACCGCCGCTGGCTCGAGCTGGCCTCGGCCCACACCCGGCACCTGCTGGAGGTGGGCACCATCCGCCACGATCCGCGGGACCCGGCGGCGAGCGGCCTGAGCCGCCGCCACCACGAGTGCATCTGGCTCTCCCCCGGCGACTCCGGCCACTCGATGGTCGACCCCTTCCTGGAGATGTACCGCGTCACCGGGTACCTGCCGGCCTGGGAGGCGGGCCGGCGCATGGCGCGGGCCATGGCCCACCCCGGCGCCGCCTTCCACGACTACGGCTGGCGCTACCTCTCCAACCCGATCGCCGGGCTCGCGCGGATGTACCTGGAGACCGGGGAGGAGGTCTGGCGGCAGGAGGCCGACCGCCTCTGGAGCACCCATGCCCGGCCCGACCGCAACCGCTGGTACGCCGGCGGCCACGGGGCCCGCATGGCCCTCTGGTACGGGCGGATCAACGACGAGGTCCGGCGTTTGTGGATCGAGCGCACCGGCGCCGCCGGGGAGGACCGCGCCTTCCACCACCTCGACGCCCTCGCCGCCCTGTACGAGGATACGGGAGACCCGAAGTACGCCGACGCCATGGTGCCCGTCTTCGAGAGCTACGCCGCCGGCGCCCGGCGCCGCGACCCCGAACGCGAGGATCCCCTGCGCTGGGGGATCGCCCACGCCACCCAGCACGTCCTGGCCGCCGTGCGCGAGATGATGTACGCCTCCCGCGCCCTGGCGGCGGCCCGGAGAAAGTGATCGATCCGCCCATGGCCCCTGGAACCCGACCGACCCCGACGCGCCTGCGGCTCCTCCTCGCCCTGCTGGCGGCCGGCGCCGCCCTCCCTCCCAAGGCGCACCCGGAGTCGGGGTACCTGGCCCGGGGCGGCTCGGACGACTCGGACTGCAGCCTCTCCTCTCCCTGCGCCAGCCTGGACCGGGCCGCCAGTCCCCTGGTCCCGGGGGACACCCTCTACGTCCTGCACTCCGGGAAGGAGGACCAGGCCTGGCTCGGCGAGCTGTTCCGCGGCGCCAGCCTTCACTCCGGGCGTTACCGGGGGCTCATCGCGCGCACCGGCGAAGGCCGCCGGGACCTGCGGGGCTTCATCCGTCTGGCCACCGCCTGGGGGACCGGCCTGCGCCCGCGCTTCGACAGCGCCGCCCTGGCCATCCCCAATCTCGCCGACGCCCTCACGGAGCAGACCGGCATCGCCGCCGCCGTGGACCGCCACATCTTCATCGGCTCGCCGCAGTTCATGCGCAGCCCCTTCGTCTACATCACCGCCGACGAGGTCTTCGACCTCACCGACAGCGAGACCCGGGCCCTCGCGGAGTACCTGCGCGGCGGCGGCTTCGTCTTCGCCGACAACGCCAGGCCCGGCCTGGAGTTCAGCCAGGCCGAGGCGGCCCTGCGCGGCCTCTTCCAGGAAGCCCTCGGCCACAGCGGGCGGCTGCGCCGCATCCCGGACGGCCACCCGGTCTACAGCTGCTTCTACGACTTCAACGGCCCCCCTCCCGGCTGGGAGGAGGCCTGGCCGCGGCACTACCTGGAAGGGGTCTTTCTCGAGGGGCGCCTCGCCGGCCTCTTCGCCGACAAGGGCTACGTCCACTTCTGGGCCCAGCCCTTCGGCAACGAGGCCCACCTGCGCCTGGGCATCAACGCCGTGGTCCACGCCATGACGACGGGGACCATCGCCCGGCAGCTGCACCTGGTGCTGCGGCAGCGCTGACGCCGCCGGCGGTCAGCGCAGGAGCACCAGCCTCCGCGTCTGCACCTGTCCCGCCGCTTCGAGCCGGTAGAGGTAGACCCCGGTGGCCAGCTCGCGCCCGCCGTCGCCGCGGCCCTCCCAGAGGATGGAGCGGGGCCCGGCGGGGCTGTCGCCTTCCAGGAGCGTGGCGACCTTCTGGCCCAGCAGGTTGTGGATGGTGAGCCGCGCCGGTCCGCCGGGCAGGGTGAAGCCGATGCGCGTGGAGCTGTTGAAGGGGTTGGGGTGGTTCTGCTCCAGGGCGAAGGCGGAAGGCACCGCCTCCACCTCTCCCACGGCGGTCGGCACCGCTCCCGTGAGGCGCAGGTCGTCGATGAAGAACCGGCCCCCGAAGTTGCCCGAGAACGTCACCTCGCGGATCTCCTTGGGCGGACCGAAGGCGGCGAGGGGCACCTCCACCACCTGCCAGCGGTCGTCGCCGAAGCGATGGCGGCCGGGGCGCGCGGGTTCGGTCTCCACCCGTCCCTCCGCCGCCAGGTCGATCGTGGTCTCGGCCAGGTAGACGGTGAAGCGCGGGGGGCCCTGGACCACCGAGAGGCCCGGATGGAAGGCGAAGCGCAGGCGGCCGTAGCCCGCCGGGTCCAGGGGTTCGTCGGGGAGGAACTTCACCACCCAGTCCCAGTCGTCCCAGCGCACGGGGAAGGTGGCGGACCGCCGGCCCTGGAAGACCTCCTCCTCGTCGGCCAGGTCGAAGGAGAAGTCGTCGAGCCAGGTGCCGTTGAAGACCGACCAGCCGTCGGCCAGGCTGTCGTCGTAGATCACCAGGTCGGGGACCACCTCGGCGGGCTCCACCATCACCGTGGCCGTCAACCGCGTGGCGTGGGTCTCGGAGCCGGCGCGCTGCTCGACGAGGACGGATACCGTCTTCAGCCCCGGCGGCGCGTCCACCGGGAGCGAGGTCCGCAGGCGCCAGGTGCGCTCTCCCACCTCTTCCAGGGGCACCCGCGAGGCGCCTCCGAGGGCGCTGAGATCGGCGGTGACCGCGGGGCTCTCGCCGCCGGGGGCCAGCCGCTCCACACGGACGCCGGCCTCCACCGCCAGGGTGGTGCCGTTCACGATCGAGCCCGGGAAGGTGTGCTCCCAGGAGGCGGCGACGGGCCCGTGGGTGATCCTCAGGATGGCGCGCACGTGGCGGTCGCTGGAGACGTAGAGGTTGCCCGCCTCGTCGCTGACGATCCCCACCGGAAACCCCCACACGTCGGAGACCTCGGTGCCGGTCTGGAAGCCGGTGGCGAAGTCGGCGATGCGGGCGTCGGAGCCGTCGGGCTCGCTGAAGAGGGCGACGACGCTGTAACCGGGGACCGGCGCCAGCTTGGCGTGGCCGGCGTGGATGGCGACGAAGGCGGCTCCCTGGTAGCGGGCCGGGAACTGGTCGCCGGTGTAGAAGTGCAGGCCCATGGGCGCCAGGTGGGCGGGGATCAGCGCCGCGGGGCGCACCATGCTCTGCACCAGGGTCGAGTCCTCGGGCGAGAGCGGCAGGTTCTCCCGGTACCGGGGCAGGTCGAAGTCGACGTAGACCTGGTAGCCGTAGGCCAGGGGGGTGCCGTAGAAGCCGCCGTCGCGGATGATGTCGATCCACTCCGGCGGCAGGCTGGCGCCCTCGGTGTCGTGGCCGTTGTTGGTCGCCCACAGCTGGTTGGTCACCGGGTGCAGGGCCATGCCGATGGGGTTGCGGATGCCGCTGGCGAAGACCCGGCGGCCGCTGCCGTCGGCGTTGAAGCGCAGCACGGTCCCGCGCTCGGGATCGGGGTGCCGGCACATGTCGCAGGGCCAGCCGACGCCGACGTAGAACCGGTCGTTCTCCTCGTCGAAGACGATGGTGCGCGTCGAGTGCCACCCCCCTTCGGGCAGGGAGCGCACGAGGTTCTCCCGCTCCTCGTAGACGCCGTCGCCGTCGGCGTCGGTGAGACGCACGATGCGGTTCGTGTCGGCCACGTACATCGCCCCCTCGTAGAAGGCCAGGCTGTGGGCGCGCGTGAAGCCGCGGGCGGCGACGATCGCCTCGTCGGCGACGCCGTCGCCATCGGCGTCGGGCAGGGCGACGATCGTCTTGGCTCTCATGTCGGCCACGTGGAGGACGCCCTCGGGGCTCACCGCCATGAAGCGCGGCTGCGTGAAGCCGTACGCCGCGAAGACGGAGGCGGAGAATCCGGGGGGCAGGTTGAGGACGAGGTCGCGGGGGATGCCGCTGAAGCGATCCGGCACGTGGACGGGAACGGGCTGCAACCCGAGGTCCACCGTGGGCGTCAGCTGAAACGTGCCGGGCGGGTAGTCCTCCTCGCCGCGCAGGCCTTCCGGCGCCGGCAGGCCGAGGAGCAGAAAGGCGAGGAAAGGGGCGGGCGTCTTGAAGAGTGGGCGAGGGATGATCATGGCTGACTCCTTTCGCGGACCGGGCGCGCCGGGGACAACCGGCGAATCTCGCCCCGTCCTCGAGACTCCGTCAACCGATCCGATCTTGACCACCTCGCGGTCAGGCCCGTTTATCCGGCCGCCCGCCCCTCACCGCTATCCGGAGCGATTCGATGACGGTGCAACATCACCTGACGCTCGACGACCTCACCGACGACACCCTCGGGACCCTGAAGGCGATCGGGGTGGACTACGTGGCGATCATGCACCCGCCGCCTCCGCGGGCCGGCGAGGACCGCACCGAACTGTGGAAGGACGCCTGCCGCAAGGTCGAGGCCCACGGCATGAAGCTCCACAACGTCGGCCTGCGGCCGGAGCGCACGATCATCCACGGCCGCGACGGGCGCGACGAGGGCATCGAGGGCTGGTGCACGATGATCCGCAACCTCGGCGCCGCTGGGATCCCCACCCTGGGCTACAACTTCCGGGGCATCGGCAACTTCCGCACCGAGCCGACCATCGGCCGGGGGGGCGCGCGCTACAGCACCTTCGATCACGACGAGTTCCGGGCCAACCCGCAGGACCATCCGCAGCTGCGCATCTCCGAGGAGCGCCTGCGCCGGAACCTGGCGACCTTCGTCGAGCGCATCGTCCCGGCCGCCGAGGAGAGCGGCGTGCTGCTCACCGCGCATCCCGACGACCCGCCCATCGCCGAGCCCCTCGGGGGAGCCGCCCGGGTCCTGTCCACCCTCGATGACTTCGAGAGCCTCTTCGGGCTGGCCCCCAGCGAGGCGAATGCCATGCTCTTCTGCCAGGGCTGCGTCGCCGAGATGGGGGAGGAGATCCCCGCCGCCATCCGCCGCATCGGCCGCCTCGGCAAGATCGGCACCGTCCACTTCCGCAACATCCGCGGCGGCCTCGGGAACTTCCAGGAGGTCTTCGTCGACGAGGGCGACATGGACATGTACCTGGCCATGCGGACCTACCGGGAGATCGGCTTCGACGGCCCCTTCATGCTCGACCACACTCCCGGCATCGCCTCCGCGAGCGCCGGGTGGGCGGGCACCGCCTACGCGATCGGCTACATCCGCGCCATGATCCAGGCCGTCTTCCGCTGACGTGGGGTGTCTCTCAAGAGCCCGCACATCCTGAGAAGCCTGTCCCCGGCCGTCCTCGCCGGTCTCCTACCCCTGGCGGGCCCGGCCGACGCGCAGGCGGGGTGCGGGAACTGGTCCGCCCTGACCCGGATGCGGCCGGTGAACGCCCTCCTCTCCGAGTCCGGCGGCGTGTGGGCGGCCACCGACGGAGGGGTGCTGCACTTCGACCGGAGGACCGGCGAGTACGCCCGCCTCACCCGCCTGCAGGGCCTGCCCGAGGGCCGCATCACCTCCATCGCCGTGGACGCGGCGGGAGATCTGTGGTTCGGCTCCGACTTCGGCGGCATCGGCCGCTACCGGCGGGCCGGCTCGCGCTTCGACCCGCTCCTGACGACCTTCGCCGACCTCGGCGTGAGGGCCCTCCTGCACGTGCGGGACAGGATGTACGTGGGCAGCGACGCCGGCATCAGCGTCCTCCTCACCGAGGTACTGCGGGTGCAGGAGAACTACTGGCAACTGGGCGACTTCCCCCGCAACACGGGGGTCACCGCCCTCGTGGAGCACTCGGGATTGCTGGTGGCCGGCACCCCCGAGGGCGTGGCCTGGGCCGACCTGGCGGCGGAGAACCTGCAGAACCCGGACTCCTGGCTCACCGAGGACAGGCCCGGGGCGGTGGCAGCCCTGGTCTCCGCCGGGGGCGCCCTGCTGGCCCTGGGCGAGGGGGGACTGTGGCGCCTGGAGGAGGGGGGTTGGCAACCGGAGGCCGCCCCGGTCGGCGTGCGCGTGCTGGGCGGCGGCGGCGGTGCGCTCCTGGCGGCCACCCGCGGCAGCGTCTACGAGCGCCGGGGCCCCGGAGAGTGGACGGTGGTGGGCTCCGCGCCGGCGGAGCCGCTGGCCATCGCCAGGGGGGAGGGCGAGACCTGGGTGGGCACGAGGGGCGGACTCCGCTCCCTCGGAGGCCCTCCCCTTCCCGACGCCGGGGATCCCCCGGCCACCAGCTTCCACGACCTGGCCGCGACCCCGGACGGAGAGCTGTGGGCGGCGGTGGTGCCCAACGACCGCGAGGGGAGCCCCATCGGGGTGGCGCACATGACCCCCGTGGGCTGGAGGGTCCACGGAGTCGGCTCCGGCCTGCCCTCGGACGTGGCCGTGGCCGTGGAGGTCACCGCCGACGGCGGCGTGTGGGCGGGGACCTGGGGCCAGGGGATCGGGGTCCGGGGCCCGGGCGGCGGCTGGCGGCGGCTGGACCAGACGAACTCCGCCCTCCGGGGGGTCGTCGCTTCCTCCAGCTTCGTGGTGGTGAACGACCTGACCGTCGATGGCGGCGGCCGGGTGTGGGCCCTCAACCTGCAGGCGGGGCTCGCCGTCTTCGACCCGGGCACCGGCGCCAGCCACCTCCACGATCTAGAGAGCCTCGGACTGACCCGGGGCCGCGAGCTGAACGAGGTCGTCGCCGACGGCCGGGGGCTGCTGCTGATGGCCGCCGTCCTCGACGGCGTCCTCCTCTTCGACGACGGCGGCACCCCCTTCGACCCGGGGGACGATCACGTCATCGCCCTCGATTCCGGCACCGAGCCGCGCATGACCAGCGACGAGGTCAGGACCCTGGCCGCCACCGGCGAGGTCCTCTACATCGGCACGCCCGAGGGCCTGTTCCGGGCCCGCTACCGGTACGACCGGGAGTCGAGGGAGTTCGAGATCGTCAGCTGGCGGGCCTACCGGCGCGACCACGGCCTCGCCTCCCCGGTGATCACCGACATCGAGCTCGACGGCCGCGGGTCGGTCTGGGTCGGCACCGAGGCAGGGCTGACCCAGCTGCACGACTCCGGCCGCCTCGTGGAGACGTACACCGCCGAAAACAGCTGCCTGGTGGACGACCACGTGCTGGCCCTGCGCTTCGACGAGACCAGCGGCCAGCTGTGGATCGGCACCCGCGGGGGCCTCGGCGGGCTGCGCGTGGCCGCCGGGCAGGGAGAGCTGGACGAGGGGGTGCGGATCTACCCCAATCCCTTCGTCTCCGGGGCCGGCGCCCGGGTCACCTTCGAGGGCCTGCCGCCGGGCGCCCGGGTGCGCCTGTTCTCCGCCGCCGGGAGCTTGGTGCGCACCCTGGAGACCGACCTCGGGGGGGCGGTCCTCTGGGACGGGAGGAACGACGGCGGCTCCGCCGTCGCCTCGGGGGTCTACTACTACACCCTCGGTCTGGGCGGCGCCGAGGCGAGGGCGCGGGGGAAGCTGGCGGTGATCCGCGATGACTGACCCCGGCCGGAGGCTCCCCTTCCTGCTGCTGGCCGCGGCGGCGGCGGCCGCGGGCGACGTGCGGATGCTGGGCCACGACGACTCGTCGCTGCGCCTGGAGCACCGCGTCACCCGGCCCTGCGCCGCCTCCGAGAGCGTGCTCGTCGGCCTGCCTCCGGGGGCGGAGCCCACCCTGCACCTGCTGACTCTCGAGGCGGGGCCGGCGGGGATCGTCTGCGGCGAAGGGTCCGGGCCGGAGGAGGCGTGGCTGCCGCCGCCGCCGGCGGCGGAGCTGCTCGAGGTGGGCCGCTTCCGCCGCCAGCGGGTGGCCCGCATCCGGTTCTCCGGACGCCACGGGCCGCAACCCCTGGGCCGGGTCGTGGCCGAGGTCCGCTTCGCCGCGCTCCGCGGCCCGGGGCGGCCCTCCTCCCCGGGGACGGACGAGGCCCTCTACGCCGGCACCGTCCTCAACCACGAGCAGGCCCGCCGGTGGCGGCTGCCGCGCCGGCCGCGGCAGGCCCTGAGGCCCGCCGGCCCCGCCTCGACCGGGCCCGTGTACAAGATCACCATCCGCAGCACCGGGCTCTATCGCCTCACCGGCGCCGACCTGCCGGGGGCCCGGGGCGCGGCCAGCGCCGGCCTGGCCCTGCTCTACGGCGGCGGCCGCCCCCTCGACGCGGACGACCTCCGGGGGCCCCACCCTCTCGAGCCGGTGGCGGTGATCGTCGACGACGGGGGAGACGGCACCTTCGATGCGGAGGACCAGCTGCTGTTCTACGGCGAGGCCTCCTCGCGCTGGGAGGGGGAGGGGGACGACAGCCGCTGGCTGCACAACCCCTTCACCGGCGAGAACGTGTACTGGCTCGCCGCCGCCGATCCCGGGCGCGCCCTGCGCCGGGAGCCTCGGCCGCCTCCGGCGGCGGCGGCCGAGGCCGTCGACCGCTTCACCGAGCGGCTCCGTGTCGAGGGCGAGCACTTCCCGACCCACACCACGCCGGAGAAGATCGCCAGCGGCACCGAGTGGTACTGGCTGAGGATGTCGGCCGGCGACGAGGAGACCTTCTCCGCCGTGCTGCGGTCGCCCGCCGAGGAGACGCCGGTCCTCATCCGCCTCCGGGGCATCTCCCAGACGAAGGCCGGCGAGTCCCTGCGAGTCTACTGGAACGGGCGTCGAGCCGGTGAGGCGAGGGCCGGCGAGGACGGTCCCTTCGTCTCCGAGGTGCGGACCACGGGGGCGGTGGAGGGGATCAACGAGCTCCGGGTCCGCCACCTCCGCGGCTGGCGGGTCCTGATCGACTGGTTCGAGGTGGAGTACGAGCGCCGTCCCCACGCCGAGGCGGGGCAGCTGTTCCTGCCGGCCCGGCCGGGGGCCGCCGCCTACCGCGCCACGGGTTTCGAGGAGGCCCCCCGCGTCTTCGCCGTGGAGGACGGCGGCCTGCGCGAGGTCGCGGGGCTGGAGCACTCCCCGGTCGAGGGCCGCGTGACCTTCGCCGACAGCGCCGCCCCCGGGGCCCGGTACGCGGTGGCCGGGCCCGCGGGGATCCGCCGCCCCCCGAGGATCGAGGAGCGGCAGCCCCACCGGCTCCTCGACAGGTTCCGGGGAGCCGACTACCTCGTCCTCACCCACCCCGATCTCGAGGCGGAGGCGGCCCGCCTGGCGGCCTGGCGCGCCGCCGACGACCGCCACGGCCCGCCCTTCTCCACCGAGGTGGTCCTCACCGACGAGATCTACGACGCCTTCTCCGGCGGGCTCCTCGACCCGTCGGCGCTGCGCAACTTCCTCCACCACGCCTTCGAGGAGGGCCGGCCTTCCCCGGCCTTCGTCCTCCTCCTCGGCGACGGCAACTTCGACTACCGCGACAACCTGGGGACGGGGGTCGGCAACTGGGTCCCCCCCTACGAGGAGCAGGAGAGCACCTACGACGAGTGGTACGTGCGCGTCTCCGGCGCTGACGACCTGCCGGACATGGCCGTGGGACGGATCCCGGTGCGCTCCACCGAGGAGGCCGCCGGCGTGGTGGACAAGCTCATCGCCTACGACCGCGAGCCGGAGCAGGGCCCCTGGCGCAGCCGCATGCTGCTGGCCGCCGACGACACCTACCACGCGGACAAGCCCGAGCGGGTGGAGGGGGACTTCGTCATCGACGCCGAGAAGCTGGCGGCCGAACTGCCCCCGGACCTCGACGTGGAGAAGCTCTACCTCGTCGACTACCCCCTGGAGGGCCGCTTCAAGCCGCGCGCCCGGGAGGACTTCCTCGAGAGCTTCTCCCGGGGTTCGCTGCTGCTCACCTGGGTGGGGCACGGCAACTCCCAGGTCCTGTCCCACGAGGTCATATTCCGCCTCAGCCAGGACCTGCAGGAGCTGAACAACGGGCGCCGCCTGCCCCTGGTCTACGGCGCCGCCAGCCAGCTCGGCATCTTCGACGATCCCAACCGGGACTCGATCCCGGAGGCCCTCCTGAAGCGGCGCGAGGGCGGCGTGGTGGCGATGATCGCCGCCACCCGCGTCGGGTTCCACCCCAGCAACATGGAGCTGGCCCGGCACTTCCACGCGAGGCTGCTCACCAGCGGCCGCGAGGGCGTCCCCGTGGGGCAGGCCCTGCTCGAGGCCAAGCTGGTGTCGGTGCAGAACCGCAACAACACGCGCCGCTTCAGCCTCTTCGGAGATCCGGCGACGCGCCTGGCGCTGCCGCGCCTGCGGGTCGAGCTGGAGGTGGCCGACACCCTGCGCGCCCTGGAGATGGCCCGCCTCGTGGGGCGGATCACCCGCGGCGGCGAGGAGGTCCCTTCCTTCGACGGCCGGGTCCGCCTCCAGGTCTTCGACTCCAGCTCGCTGCGGCGCCGCGTGGAGCAGGGCCTCACCCTGGAGTACCAGCGTCCGGGGAACCCGCTCTTCCGGGGGATCTTCCCCGTCGCCTCGGGCCGCTTCGCCGTGGACTTCCTGGTCCCCCGCGACATCACCTACCGCGGCCTCGCCGGCCGGGCGAGCGCCCTCGCCTGGAGCCCGGGCGTCTCGGCGTACGGAGCCGCCGGGCCGCTCGCCTTCACCGGGCTCTCGGGGGCCGCCGCCTCCGACGACGACGAGGGGCCGGCGATCGCCTTCGAGCACGCCGGCCGCGTCCTCGAGGAGGGTCACGTCCTGCGCGGCGACGCCTCCCTGCGGGCGACGCTGCGGGACGCCAGCGGCGTCAACATCACCGGCGACGTGGGCCACGGCATCCGCCTGCACCTCGACGACGCGGTCCTCGACGTCACCCGGGACTACCACGCCGTGGGCGACTACCGCCAGGGCGAGGTCCTCTTCGACCTGCCCGGCTTCGAGCCGGGGCGCCACCGCATCCGCCTGGAGGCCTGGGACGCGCGCAACAACTGGGCCGAGGGGGAACTCGAGGTGCGGGTCTCGGAGGAGGTCGAGGCGGAGCTGGCCGACCTCCTCTTCCATCCCAACCCGCTGGCCGCCGAGGGGGGCCACTTCTCCTATACCCTCAGCGCTCCCGCGGGGCAGGTGAGGATCTCCGTCCACACCCTCGCGGGACGCCTCGTCGGGGAAGTGACGGCCAGCGGCGAGGCCGGGTACAACGCCCTGCCCTGGGAGGCGCCGGCCGGCCTGGCCAACGGCGCCTACCTCTTCAGCGCCCGGGTCGACGGCGGCGACAGCCGGCGGCCGGGCGTCCTCGTCGTCGCCCGCTAAAGCGGACTCCCGCCCTTAGTACACCGGGATCCGGTTGCCCACGGTCCCGGTGAAGCCGTCGATCACCAGCCACAGTCCGCCGACGACGAACTGGCCGAGGACGATGCCGAGGAAGAAGGGGCGCGTCGAACGGTAGAGGCCCGGGCCGCCGTACTTGAGGACCACCACCTTGATCATCCAGGCGAGGAAGATGGAGAACCAGATGTTGTTGAGGGCCCAGCCCGGGCTCACCGCGAAGCCGAGGGGATGGAGGGGCCACCAGGGGAAGCGGTGGCGGGCCATCATGAGCAGGGCCATGACGCCGCCGCCGCCGCCGGTCCACAGCCAGCCGATCAGGTTCGGGCCGGTGGGGGTGGCCAGCTTCTTGGCGGCGAAGCTGGAGGGGTACTGGGCGAAGCCGCCGAAGTACTGCCGGTGCAGGTTGAGGGCGCCGTCGCGGTAGGCCAGGTGCAGCAGCATCCACGCCGACAGGACCAGGCCGACGGCCATGGCCACGGCGATCGCCACGGCCAGCCAGCGGCGCCGGGAGGTGGCCTCGGAGCCGAGGCGCATGGCGTTGGCCAGGGGCGCGGTCATGAAGACCAGCAGGTCGCCCATCCAGGCGAGGGTGTACCCGGTGGCGATCATGCCCTGCATGCCGAGGGCGGGGACGCCCACCCCCGAGACCACGAATCCGGCGGGCACCATCTCCGGCGTCACCGTGGGCATGCCCGCCTCGGCGATGACCCGCGCCAGGCCGATGAGGATCACCAGGGCCGAGAGGATGAAGAGGGGCACGATGTGCGGCGGGATGCCGCTCTTCCACAGCCAGTAGCCCATGAAGAGGACGCCGGCGGCGAACCCGCCGAGGGCGCCCCGGTAGGAGAGGATCTCGCCGCTGTCGTCGACCTCGGGGGCGCGGCCCAGGGCCTTGCGCGCCACCTGCTTCAGGTGGCCGCGGGCGGTCCACAGGCTGAAGAACACGAGCACGAAGAGGGCGCCCATCATCTGGTGCCCCATGATCGCCCCCACCGGCCCGGAGCCGGTCCACGGACCCAGCTCCTCGGCGTTGTGGATCCCGACGATGCGGAAGAGGCCCTCCTGCAGGGTGTTGAGGAGGTAGAAGAACCACAGGCTGAAGGCGATCCCGGAGTTGATGAAGTAGGCGAAGCCGAACATCAGGTAGTTGATCCGCAGTCGCAGGATCACCGAGTCGCGGAAGAGGGGCACGGAGGCGGCGGGGTTGATGGGCGAGAGGAAGTGGAAGTAGTGGCTCAGGGCGTTGACGCTGCCCAGGATCAGCGGGATGGCGAGGCCGCACCACATGACCGGGGACTTGAAGAACGGCTTGAGGATCTCGCCGCGGTCGCCGCGGCGGTCCTCGATCATGGCCAGGGAGAGCTGGGCCAGGGGGAAGACGAGGCGCTCGTGCTCGACCCACGGGCGCCGCAGGATGACCATGGAGCACACGAGGACGAGCCAGAACCCGGCGAAGAAGGAGAACCAGCGCAGCAGGGGGGGCGCCCAGACGTCCAGGGGGATCCCCGTGCCGCT
>JAJDTN010000108.1 GCA_022827165.1 Candidatus Latescibacterota bacterium | reverse complement strand
GCCCTGGGCCTGATCGCCTTCATCCTCGTGACCCAGTTCAACTCGGTGATCAAGCCGGTGATCATCCTCACGTCGGTGATCATGTCCACCGCCGGCGTCCTCCTCGGGCTCATGGTCTTCCGCATGCCCTTCGGGATCATCATGACCGGCGTCGGCGTCATCTCCCTGGCGGGGATCGTGGTCAACAACGCCATCGTCCTCGTCCACTACATCGACATCCTGCGCCGCCGCGACGGACTCGACCGCCAGGCCGCCCTCATCCGCGCCGGCCGCACCCGTCTGCGCCCCGTGATCCTGACGGCGGTCACCACCGCCCTCGGCCTGGTGCCGCTGGCCATCGGCCTCAACTTCGACTTCTTCGGCCTCTTCGGCAGCCTCGACCCCAACCTCTACTGGGGCGGCGAGCAGGCCGCCTGGTGGGGCCCCATGGCGATCGCCGTCATCGTCGGCATCCTCTTCGCCACCTTCCTGACCCTGATCCTCGTGCCGGTGATGTACTCGCTGACCGACGACATGGGGCGGTTCCTGAGCCGCCACTTCTCAGCCGGGGGAGAGCCGGCGGAAACCGCGCCAAGAGGCGTCCCGGCTCCGGGCGGTTGACCCCGGGCCCGCGGTTGACTGCCCTGCGGCTGAGGCCCAGCCTCGGCGAGGTCCTAGCGGGCCGGACCCACGGCACGGCACGAAGAACCACCCGACATGGTGGGGTACTGCTGGGGGGTACATTCGGAATAGCGACGACGGGACCAGCGATCATCCTCGGTCTGGTGCCACTGCCATCGGTCCTCAGCTTCTTCGGCCTCTACGGCAGCCTCGCTGCCACGCGTTCCTGGACTGGATGACACGGTGCATATCGCTATATTGCGTCATAAACCATGAGGTCAGGCCATGCGATTCAGTGAATTCGTCGAGGATCAGGTCTTTTCGCCTACGCTCGTGGCCGACGCGCTGCGCACCACCAAGTTGGAGATCGCCGGCACGTTGGGCCTCGGAAAGGACGCATTCACGCGCGCATCACGGGTCAAGGCCCGGAAGACACAGATCCGTCTGCGCCAGATGCTGGAGATTCTGAACCGCGTCGAAGACGCCTCCGGGTCCCCGCTCGCCGCCTACGCCTGGTTCCGCGCCGAGCCACTGCCCGGCTTCGGGGGCGCCACCCCGGATCAGCTGCTGCGCGAAGGCAAGGCGGATCAGGTGCATGCCTATCTCGACCGGATCATGGCCGGGGGCTATGCCTGAGTTCCTGCTCTCCTGAATGCGGTTCCGGGGGCTGGTCTACCGGGCCCACAATCCGCAGTGGTCCTGGAGCCCCTTGTCCGGCGAGGGCGCGCGCCGTTACGGCGGGCGCTTCAATCGGCCTGGAATTCCCGCGCTCTACACCTCGCTGTCCCCACTGACCGCCATACGCGAAGCGTTGCCACTAGGCCGAACCCTCCAGCCGGTAACCCTCTGCGCCTATGAGGTCGATGCCGAGCCGGTCTTCGATGCCCTGGACAAAGAGCAGTGCCGGGCGGTGGGCGCCAGCGATTCCGAGTTCGCATGCCCCACCTGGGAAGCGGAGATGCTGGCCGGCGCGGTACCGGCGTCCCAGGCCCTGGCCGACCGTCTGATCGCCGAAGGCCATGCGGGGATGCGGGTTCGGAGTTACGCGGCCGGATCCGGCGGCGACGATCTCAACCTCGTGATGTGGAGGTGGGGCCCCCACCGTCCGGACCGCGTCGTCCTGATCGACGACGAAGGCCGTCTCTCCAGGGATCCGGTCTGATCGCCGGGCGGCCAAGCGGCTGGACCGCGACGGGCGGCTGACTCGCTGCTGGGGCCCGGGCTCCGGGATCGAAACGGTCTTGAAATGAGATGGAAACGAGAAAATGGCTTGGCCTATACTATGACATGGAAAAACAATGCTTTAGGCTCAATCGTTCTCGGAACGGGACGGAAATGGGCCGCAAATGGAACCCCAGGCCATCAGCCGCTACGCAATACCGCAGCAGTGGATACGCTACGACCCCGCAGCCGTCTTCGAGTCGCTGGTGCAGGCCAAGGCCGCCGCCGGAGTCCTGAATCGAATGCCGTATCTGCCCCGGTGGATCGAGCAGGTCCACGAGGAACAACTGCGGCTGGAGGCCGCCGGCACCTCGCGCATCGAAGGCGCCGAGTTCACACAGCGTGAGCAGGAAGAAGCCCTCGCCCCAGACCCTCCCGCACACACCGGCCTGACCCATTCCCAGCGGCAGTTGAGGGCCGCCCACGCCACCTACCGCTGGATGCGCTCACAGCCGGCCGACCGATGGGTGACCACCGACTTCGTCCTGGAGACCCACCGGCGCATCGTGACCGGCTGTGACGACGATCACTGCGAGCCCGGAGCACTGCGTCCCCAGGGCTGGAACGTCACCTTCGGCACGCCGCCCTGCAGGGGGGCCGACGGCGGCAGCGAGTGCCGCACCGCCTTCGATTCTCTCTGTTCCGCCATCGAGGGGGAGTTCCGGCAACACGACCGGATCGTTCAGGCCGTCGCCACCCACTACCACGTGGGATCGATGCACCCCTTCGGCGACGGCAACGGCCGCACCGCCCGCGCACTGGAGGCGTTCATGCTGCGGCAGGCCGGGGTCAACGACATGGTGATGGTCAGCCTCTCCAACTACTACTACGAGCACAAGGAGGAGTACCTGGCGGCGCTGACAGCCACCCGGCACGGGGGACACGACCTGACCCCCTTCCTCCGGTTCGCCCTCGGGGCGGTCGCCGAGCGGTGCAACGCAGTGGCGGAGGCCATCGCCGTCAACCACCAGCGCACCCTGTTCCGCGAGTTCGCCAGGTCCTTGTTCGCGCAGCTCCGCAGTCCCCGCCGACGGGTCCTGGCTGACCGCCAGTTGATAGTACTGGAGATCCTGCTGGACGTCGGCTCCATCAGTCTGACTGAACTTGCGGGAAGGGTTTGGGCCGATTACCAAAGCCTCAAGTTCCCTGGTCGTGCGTTAGTGCGGGATCTGGTCGGGCTGCTCGAGTTGTCCGCGATCACGCTCGACGACGACCGGGTCGCCGCCAACCTGGACTGGCCGAGGCACTCTTCGGAGTCGGAACTGCTGCAGCGGTTGGAGAGCATGCCCGCCGCCGCATCGGCCAGGAATCCGGCCATGGCGACGTTGTCCAAATTGTTGGGCCGCGACCGTGGGCGCGGCATGCCCAGGTGAGGGCTTGGCCTATTCCCCCTCCAGCGCCTTCAGCTCGTCCACCGCCCGTTCGTGGACGAACCCGCCGTAGACATCCCCCACCGGCAGGCCCACCGCCTTCTTCAGCAGCCCCTTCGCCCGCTCCAGGCCCTTCTTGCCGGCGAGCTTCGGCAGCCTGAGGGCATAGTCCAGCAGCACCACCTTCGACTCCGGGGCCAGCTCCAGGGCGCGCTCGAAGTGGGCGGTCGCCTTCTTGCGGGTGGCCCCGTACATGACCCTGGCCATCATGCGCCCGGCGCGGCTGACGATGTCGGCGTTCCACCCGCCGAGGGCCAGGTTGGCCAGGGCGTGGTCCGGGTCGCGGGCGAGGGTGGCCTCGAACATCTTGCGGGTCTTGCCCCCGAGGCCCTTCCGGAGCGCCTTCATGGTGCCAATGCTCTGCGCGTAGCGGCCGAGGGCGTGGCCGGACTGGAAGTACCCCTCCGGGTTGGCCGTATCCGCGCGCACCGCCTCCTCCCCCAACTGCAGGGCGCGCTCGAACAACTCCTTCTTCTCTTCCTCGGGAGCCGCGTAGTGCCCGTACACGGCGAGGGATCGCGCCGCCAGGGCATAGCCTTCGGAGGTCCCGGCCGCTTCGGCGATTGCGGCTGCATCGACGAACCGCCCCTCCGCGAAGGCGGCCTTCGCATCCTCCATCGACTCCGCGTTGACGCCGGCTGCCAGGAGCACGAGTCCTCCAAGAGCGGCGAGCCAGGCAGATCGGGAGTGGTTCATTGTCAGCCTCCGTTGTCCAGCAGTTCAGGGCGGCCCTCGGGCGCGTGGCAAGCCAGCACCCCTGCCGTCGAGGCTTGCCCGGGTCGGTCGGCGACCCGGGGCTGGCTGCCCGGGCCAAGATAAGCGTTACGAACCTGGGCCCGCGACGGCCGACCTCACACGGAAATCTGCGCAGGCGGACTGCTCCCGCCCTCCGACCGGGCCAGCGCACGAAGCAGGGCCGCTTCCTGGTCCACCGCGGGGGCCTTCTCAGCGGCGGGCGCCCTCGAAGGGGGACGGTTGCGCCAGCGTGTCCAGGAGCACCGCCGCCGGAGGCGTGAGCCACTCCGCCCGCGCGGCGGCGAGGACGGCCGTAAGCCGGGCCCGGCCGTTGCGCGCGTAGCGCTCCTGGGCGCCGGCCGCCCCTCCGACCTCCAGCACGTCTCGGACCCCTTCTTCGTCGGTCAGCTCCACCCGGGCCGCGCCGAATCCGTAGCCGGCGGACGCCGCGGGGTCGACGAGGCGCTCCACCCGCACCTGCCGCAGGTAGGTCAGGTAGGCGTAGACGCTGGCGTCGATGCAGCTGTCCACGCCCGATCCCCGCTGCAGCAGCCAGCGGTAGCGATCCCGCTCCCCTACAGGAAGAGGCAGGGCCGGCGCGTCCTCGGGCAAGGCCGCCAGCACCCGCCGCAGCCGGTAGGCTTCCTCGGCGGGCGGCGCCACCAGCACCTCCACCACCGCGCCGCGGCGCTCGTCCCTCGGCATCAGGTGCGGGTCGAGCATGGGAGGCCGCGCCGCTCCCACCTGGCGCAGGGGGTTGGCGTGCAGGTGGAGGACGCTGTCCGAGCCGGCTCGGCGGACGTAGCTCTCGTCGCCGGTCGGCCCGGGGATCCCCCTCCCGATCCAGATCTCGCCGAGGGGCTCCCCGGCGTTGCCCTCGAGGGTCAGGCGCACGGCCTGCGGCCCGGAGACGCCGAGGTCGTCGAAGTCGTCGTCGTCGGTGCTGACCAGGGTGCCGGAGGCGCCGAGCACCTCGTGGAGGAGCCCGTCCACCCGACCGGAGTGGGCGTAGGCGCCGAAGTAGGCGGGGAAGCGCCAGGTGCCGCCCCGGCGTTCGTAGACCCATGGTGACGAGCCCGGGATCTGCAGGGAGAGACGGCGAACCCGCTCGGGCTCGACCTGCCTGGAGGGAGGCAGCACCGCCCGCAGCGCCCCCGCCTCGACGCGGCGGCTGTCCCGGGCCTGGCGCAGCCAGCCGTCCGCCGCGGCGACTCCGGCCAGGACGACGCCCAGCAGCAGCAGGTGGCGGATCACGAGGGCCCCCTCCGGCGGAGGGACCGCTGCCCGCGCCGGAGCCCCACCAGGCCGAGGGCCAGCGGATTACCGCCCATCACGGGTGCGGCTCCCGGCCCCCGGGGACTCCGCCATAGGCCCACCAGGGCGAGGGCCGGCGAAGCGCCGCGACACGAGGGCCCCCACCGGCGGAGGGACCGCTGCCCGCGCCGGAGCCCCACCAAGCCGAGGGCCAGCGGATTACCGCCCATCACGGGTGCGGCT
Organism: Candidatus Latescibacterota bacterium; assembly: GCA_022827165.1. The sequence goes on along the minus strand of JAJDTN010000108.1, from coordinate 16,310 downwards.
CCCAGCCCCCAGGGACGCCGCCAGGGGCCCACCGGGGCGAGGGCCGGCGAAGCGCCGCCCGACACGAGCGCCGCCCCCGGCCGAGGGGCCGCCGCCAGCCAGAGCCCCACCAAGGCGAGGGTTAGCGGACCACCCCACATCACGGCCACGGCCTCCCGTGGAGACGCCACCGGCGCCAGCCCCACCAAGCCGAGGCCACTGGAACACCGCCCGTCACGGCGGCGGCCTCCGGGCGGGCGGACGCCGCCAGCGCCAAAGCCCCACGAGCGCAAGCGCCAGCGGAACGCCGCCCATCACGGCCGCGGCCTCCGGTGGGGACGCCGCCAGCGCCAGAGCCCCACGAGCGCAAGTGCCAGCGGGAACACCGCCCATCACGGCCGCGGCCTCCGGTGGGGACGCCTCCAGCGCCAGAGCCCCACGAGCGCAAGCGCCAGCGGGGCGCCGCCGATCACGGCGAATCGCCAGGCGGCGCGACTCGCCGAACCCTGGACCGCAAAACCCCTGGCCGGCGCACTGGCGCGCCCCTGCAACTCCGCCATCCGCGGTCCGAGAGCGGCCATGGCGGCCGCGTTCAGCAGCAGCTGGTCGTGGGCGAAACCTGGGCTGAAAAGGCGGTGGTTCTTGAACATCTCCGAGGAGCCGAGGAGCAGCATCCAGCCTTCCCGGGCACCATCAACCGGCAGCACCTCCAGGCGGGTGCCGCCCCCCTCGGTCTCCTCCGCCTCGACGGCGGGGAATCGCCCCTCCAGGGTAATCGCCAGGCTCTGGCGGCCGGGCAGGTAGCCGGCGGTCTCGCGCAGGGTCTCCGCCTTCAGGAAGCCACCGCTCCAGTCGTAGGACCAGGCGCGCTCCGTCGTCGTGGCCAGGACCTGCGAGCGCAACCCGGCCTCCCCCAGGGCGCCGGCGTCGACGCGGAAGCGATTCCCCCAGATGAACAGCAGGTCCCCGAGCCGGCCGGTCACCGGCGAGGAGCGGGAGTGGTTGCTGCCGAGGGCCCGGATCAGGAAGGGCAGGGCCACCCGCTGGGGGTCGTACTCGCGCACGGCGGTGCGGTTCACCTGGGTGTCCAACTCCAGGTGGTGGCGGCTGCGGTCCATCAGCACTTCGCGCACCTGCTCGACGCCGAAGAGCTTCAGGTAGCGGTCGAAGTCCTGGAACTGCGGCTGCGGCCAGTGCACGGTCCCGAAGCCGGTGCCGCGGTACTGGCGCTGCTGGATGTTGAAGTGCTGCATGGCGACCACGGCGCGCCCGCCGCGCGCCAGGTGCCGGCTCAACCAGGTCAGCACCGGTGTCGAGTCCCGCCGCGGCTGGAACCAGATCACCGCTCCCGGCCGCTCGGGGAAGACGGGCTCGCGCAACGGCACATGGCGCACGTCGTATCCGTACTGCCGCAGCATCTCCTTGGCGCGGGCGTACACGTCCACCCCCTGGGGAGCGCTCAACCCCTTCTTCTGGTAGTCCTCGTGGGCCTCGGCCGGCGACAGGCGGGGCAGGTCCGAGACCACCGTGACCACGGGGGCCCGCCCGTCGTCGAGCCGCTTCAATGCCGCGGCGAGGAGGAAGTCCAGGTGGGCGCCGCTGTGCCGGTCGAGGCGGGGGATCGTCGTCGAGCGGCCTTCCTGGCGCAGCACGAGTCCGCTGTGGATCTCGGTGGTGACACTCGTGTCCCGCCGGACCCGCTCCACCTCGAAGGCGGGCACCCCGGCGTCCCGGCCCTCCACGGGGCGGCGCACCTCCACCTCGACGCCGGCATCGGACAGCACCGCCCGCAAGCGGTCGGTCACGCCGCGCACCTCGGGGGGCAGCTGCGACCGCGGCGACAGCACCATCTCGGCCTTCAGCTTCCCCGCCCGGCTTCGCAGATCCGAGACCACCGAGGCATCCGGGGTGTGAACCCCCCCGGCGGTCAGGTCCCAGCGCAGGCCGGACACGGGACCGCGCAGCGCCAGAAACACCACGGCCACCGCTGCCACCGCCCCTCCGGCCGCGAGCGCCGGGCCCCGTGCGGGGCGGTACCCGCCCCCCGGCCGGACGCCGCCGCGCAGGGTCCGCAGGGCCAGCCCCGCCCACAGCAGAGGCACGAGGCCCACCACCGCCAGACGCCAGCCCACGCGGGCCCCGCCCGACAGGGGCGGCAGGCCCGGCGGCAACCCTCGATCGACCCGCAGCCGCGCCAACCGATCCGGATCGGCGAAAGAGCGCGCCAGGTCGCGGACGAAGACGGCGTGGCCGTACCCGGCCTGCTCGAGGATCTCGTCGCGGAAGGGACTGGCCGAGGCCAGCACCAGCAGCTGCCCCGCCCACGGGTCCTCCGGGGTGAGCAGGACCATCAGGTTCTGCTTGGGCACGCGCAGGCCCGCGGACAGGTCCTCCACCCCGAACCCGCCCCGCGGCAGGGGCCGCACCCAGGCGTGCTCGGTGGTGGTGGCGGCCACATGGGCCTGGTAGCCTGCCGCGGCCACCCGGCGCGGGTCGACGCGCAGGGGGCTTGCGGCCGTGAAACTCAGACCGCCCCGGGCCGGCGTCCGGAAGGGGCGGAAGTCGCGGAAGGCGGGCAGGTTTCGCAGGTGGAAGGGGGCCTCCACCTCGCCCTCCACCCCGTCCACCGGGACCGTCACCGGGCCGGCGTTGCGGTCCATGAGCAGATCGGCCACCGGCTCCAGGCCGAAGGGCTCCAGGAGCCGCTCCCAGGCGCCGCCCATCCCCTCGACGCGGAAGCGGACCTCCCCCTCCTCGCCGGCGGAGTAGCGCACGCGGTAGGCGCTTCCCGCCAGGACGGCGGTCCGTCCCGAGGCCAGGAAGCGGCGCAGCTCGGCGATGTGCTGCCGCGTCACCCGCCGCGGTTCCAGCCAGAACAGGACATCCACGTCGCGGGGGATGAAGCCGCCGGCGTCGACGTCGATCTCGACGACGGGGCCGTGCTGGCTCAGGTAGCGGGGGAACTTCCCGTACCCCGGCGGGGCCGAGAGGGCGAAGGAGGCCTGCGGCGCCGACTCCCCCGCCGACAGGCGCGCCGCCACCAGACGGGCCAGGTGCGGCAGATGGGCGTTCTCGATCCCCTGGATGAGGATGTCCTCCCGCCGCGGCCTCCCCTCCCGGGAGAACACCAGGGACGACCAGATCTCCGCCTGGCTTTCGGCGTCGTCGACGACGCGGCGCACGCGGATCGGACTCGCCCGGCGCGAGGCGGCGTAGCGGGCGCCCGCCGGCCCGGAGAGGCCGGGATCGATGACCCGGTAGCTGAAGCGCTCCCCGGCGGCATCCTCCATCTCCTCGAGCAGGGCCCGGGCCGTCGCCTCCACCTCCCGCAGGTGGGAGGGCATGCCCTCGCGGCCGCTGACGAAGAGGGTGGCGGTCAGCTCGCCGTCGAGGCCGCGCAGGAGACGGCGCAGCTCGGCCGGCACGGTGGCCGGGTGGCGGCCCCCGAGATCGAGGTGGGCGTCCGGCCCCGCGGCGCCCAGCAGCCGGCCAGCGTAGACCGTGATCCCGAAGAGCAGGACGGCGCCGAGGAGGGCCTGGAGCAGGAAGGTCCGCTTCAAGGCGATTCCTTCAGTACTTGAGGCGCTGCAGGCCGATCCGCGTCATCCACAGGAAGAAGGCGCTGAGGAGGACGAAGTAGAGGAGGTGGTCCAGCCCGACCAGACCGCCGGCGAAGGCCTGGTAGTGGGGCAGGCAGGAGACCGACTCGGCCAGCCAGGTCCCCGGCTGCCAGGCCGGGGCGAGGCCGTCGAGGATCTCCACCACCTGGGGGTGGCCGCTGAAGACGAGGAGGAAGGCGGTCATGGCGGCCAGGACGAAGGCGACGATCTGGTTGTGGGTGAGGCCGGAGAGGAACTGGCCCGAGGCGAGGAACAGGGCGCCGAGGAGCAGGGCCCCCAGGTACCCGGCCAGGATCATGCCGAGGTCAGGCTCGCCCAGCCACGCCAGCATGACCACGATCGGCAGGGACCCGGCGATGACGACGAGGAAGTAGAGGAGGGCGGCGGCGTACTTGCCGGCCACCACCTGCAGCGGCTCCAGGGGCAGGGTCAGCAGCAGCTCCACCGTCCCCTGGGCGTGCTCCTCCGACCAGGAGCGCATGGTGATGGCGGGCACGAAGGGGATCAGCAGGAAGGGCAGCACCTCGAACCAGGGGGACATGTCGACGACGCCCTCGAGGAAGAAGGCGTTCATGAAGGTGGTCCCCGACAGGACCAGGAAGACGCCCGCGTAGATGTAGGCGATGGGGGAATCGAAGATGGCGCGCAGCTCGCGGCCGGCGACCAGACGCGCCCCGGCGGCGAACTCGCGGAGGACCAGCCCCCGCCCGGCGGTCTCAGCGTCCGAGGCCATGATCGTCGCCGGAGGCGGAGACGAGGTGGGCGAAGAGCTCCTCGAGGCCGGCCCCGGGAAGGCCGGCGGCTTCAACCTGCTCCCCCAGGGGGCCGTCGCCGAGGAGGCGGCCCTGGTGGATGATGAGGACGCGGTCGCTCACGGCCTCCACGTCGGGGATGATGTGGGTGGAGAACAGGATCGCCCGGTCCTGCTTGAGACCGGAGAGCTGCTGGCGGAAGGCCATCACCTGCAGCGGGTCGAAGCCGTGGGTCGGCTCGTCCAGCAGCAGCACCGGCGGGTCGTGGACGAGAGCGATGGACAGGCCCACGCGCTGGCGGAACCCCGTGGAGCACTGGCGCACCCGCAGGGTGCGGACGGGGCCGATGCCGCACAGGTCGACGGTGCGCTCCACGGCCTCCTCGAGGCGGTCCCCGCCCAGGCCGTGGGCCCGGGCCGCGAATCTCAGCAGGTCCTCCACGACCATGTCTCCGTAGAGGGGCGTGTCCCCCGGCAGGTAGCCGATGCGGCGGCGCACCTCCAGAGGGTCTTCGGCGGCGTCGTGCCCGGCGACGGAGATGCTCCCCGAGGTGGGCAGCAGGTAGGTGGCCAGCATCTTCAGCATCGTCGACTTGCCGGCGCCGTTGGGCCCCACGAAGCCGACGATCTCCCCCCGGTCGACCTGGAAGGAGACGTCGTCCACGGCGGTGATGGCGCCGGCGCCGGAGCCGAAGACGCGGGTGACCGCCTCCACCGAGATCACGCGGAGACCTCCTCCGGGTGGCGCACCCGCAAGGTGCGCAGCCGGTTGAGGGCGGCGGCCAGCTCGAAGCGGCGGAAGCCGGCGAGATCCCCCGAGGGCCGGGAGGAGAGGGCGTCCAGCCCCCCGGCGGCGAGGTCGTCCATCAGTTGGTCTAGGATCTCCGCCAGGCTGCGGCGGCCGTCGATGTAGCGCTCCCGCCCCCGAAGGATGGCCTCGGCGATGGCCCGCGTCTGTCCCGCGTCGACCAGCTGCGCCACGGCGGAGAGGTCGATCTCCTCCTCCCCGAAGCGCAGCTCGAAGGGCCCCCTCGCCTTCCAGCTCACCTCGCGGCGCCCGCGCCTCGGGTCGATGCTCTCCGGCAGGGGCACGCGCGAGGCTCCCCCCGCCACCGGACCCGTCGTCTCCCGGGTGCGGTCCCCCCGGTGGGCGCGGGCGATGGCGTGGGCGCGGACGGTCACGTCGCGCGGCTCGTAGCGCTCCATGGCGATCACCGTGTCCGCCTCGCCGAAGTAGTCGCCCGTCCCGCCCATGACCAGGACCGTGGAGACGCCCGCCTCCTCGTGGAGCTGGCGCACCCGGTCGATGAAGGGCCGCACCGGCTCCTGCTCCCGGGCCACGAGCTGCTGCATGCGGCCGTCGCGGATCATGAAGTTGGTCGCCGCCGTGTCCTCGTCGACCAGCAGGCAGCGGGTGCCGGCTTCCAGGGCCTCGACGATCGCCGCCGCCTGCGACGTCGAGCCCGAGGCGTGACCGGTGCAGAAGAAGGTGTTGTCGTGGTCGAAGGGAAGGTCGCCGATGAAGGGGCTCAGGTCGACGCCGGCGGTGCTGCGGCCGTCCTCGGCGCGCACCGCCACCGCCGTGGGGTCGGTGACCACCCGCTCGCGGCCGTCCCCGGGCCGGTGGTCGTAGACGCCGCGGGCCAGGGCCGAGAGCAGCGTCGACTTGCCGTGGAACCCGCCCCCCACGATCAGGGTCACGCCCTCCGGGATTCCCATGCCCGTCACCGGACCGGCGTTGGGCGTGGGCAGCTCCACCCGCAGCGACGGGGGAGAGCGGAAGGGGACGGCGCCGGCCAGGGGCCGGTCGTCGACGCCGGACCGGCGGGGCAGCACCGCCCCGTCGGCGACGAAGCCGACCCAGCCGCCCTCGGTCAGGGCCGCGCGCAGGGCGGCGGCGTCCTCGGCCGTGCGTGTCCACTCGTCGATCTCGCCCTCGTGGCAGCTCTCGTAGCGCAGGGCCCGGGCGACGATCCCGGGCAGGCGGCGGCAGAGCAAGTCGGCGGCGGCCCGTCCCAGAACCCGGCGGCCGGCGGCGGGCAACCCGGCGACGAACCGCGCTTCCACCGAGCCCTCGTCGTCGACGAGGACGCAGGTCCGCTCCAGCACCTGCTGCCCCGGCCGGTCGATGGCGATCCGGCCCGAGTGGCCCGATCCCGCTCCCCGGGGCGAATCACCGGCCTCGTCCGAGAACCGCAGGGCCAGGTACGAGCACAGGGCGCGCCGCCGGGGACCCGCGGTGAAACTGCGGGCGGGAAAGCCGGCCACGGACGGGTCGAGGCGGACGCGCATGCGGCTCGGGGCGGCGAAGGGGTCGGCCTGCACGTGATCGACGTGCAGCCGGAAGGGGGCCTCGGCCTCGCCGAAGTCCCAGGCGCCGCGCAGGTCGCGGTAGGCCCGGTAGCCGGCACCGTCGATCCGCTCCAGCAGGGCGGCCAGGCGTCCGTCGTCACGCGTATCGCATCTCTCAGGCACGGTTATATTCTACCCATGGCAGACGACGAAGGCAGGGACGGCGAGAAGCTCAGCGGCCTGAAGTGGCTGTCGCGGGAGCGCCCCGAGGCGATGGGCCACCTCCTCGCCTTCTTCCGCGAGTCGGGGCGCCACCTCGACCCCAAGACCCGCTTCCTGATCTCCATCGTCACCAAGGTCGTGCGCCTGTCGCCGCGCGGCCTGCGCCAGTACATCCCGCGGGCCATGCGCGAGGGCGCCACCCGCGACGAGGTCCTCGACGCCATCCTCTGCGCCTACCCCGCAGCGGGTCTGACCAACGTGATCGAAGCGGTGCAGGTCCTGCGCTCCCTCGACCTTCCCGCCGGCCCCGCGGAGGAACCCGCCGAGCCCGCCGGCGACCCCGAATGGACGACAGTGGCCCGGGCCGGCGACCTGCCTCCGGGGGGCGCCGCCGTCGTCGAGGCCCGGGGCCGCTCCCTGGCCCTGTTCAACGTCGACGGGTCCTTCCACGCCACCTCCAACACCTGCCTCCACGAGGGCGGCGAACTCGGCTGCGGCTCCCTCGACGGCCGGGTCGTCACCTGCCACCGCCACGGCTGGACCTTCGACGTCACCAGCGGCGCCTGCCTCACCCGCCCCGGCCGCAGCGTCGCCAGCTACCCGGTGCGCGTCGAGGACGGCGAGGTGCGCGTCCTGGCCTGACGCAGCCCCCGGGCACTCGCGCCGGCCCCACCCCTCTAGGCGCCGCGACGCAGCCGGGATCACTCGGCCCGCAACACCCCGGCTGAGGCCTTCCGCGCATGTCGCGCTTGCAGCCTGGCCTGGACACCCCGGCGGGGCCCCCCGCGCCCGGCACGCTTGCAGTCCGCGAAACAGCAGGATCGATGCACACGCCGGCGGGGCCCCGCGCCCGGCACGTCACCCCGCGAAACCGCCGGCAGCGAATCGGCCTGGCGTGCGCCACCCCGGGCCCTCGCCGCGCCCGGCGCGCCGTCACCCCGCGAAACAACCAGGATCGATCCTCCCCGTGCGGGCCCACCCCCGGATGGAGGCGAGGCTGCGCCGGAAGGTGTCGAGGATCTCGTCCGGATAGCCGGTCACCGCCGACCTCGGCAGCTCCTGCTCGACGATCTGTTCCCGCTCGCCGGCGAAGCGGACCCGCCCCCGCAGACTCTCCCGCCTCCCCAGGATCAGCTCCGAGAACTCCTCCAGGTCGACCTCGGCGAGGCCGTCCACCTCGTCGCTGAACCGCAGTTGCGACAGCTCCAGCGGCACCGGGTAGAGCAGCAGGTGCTGCACGATTCTGCGGCAGTCGCCGGTGGGCCGCTCCTTGCGGCTCGACCCCAGGTAGAGGAGATCGTCCGCGGCGGCCGTCACCCCCACCTCCTCGAGCAGCTCCCGCCGGCCGGCGTCGACGGCGCTCTCGCCGGCGAGGATGTGACCGCCGGCGAGGGCGTCGACCTGGCCGGCGTAGGGGTCGCCCGGGCGGCCCCGGCGCTGCAGGACCATCACCGGCCGCTCCCCCGCGGCGAAGGCGGACCACACGAAGACGAGCCCGTGCAGGTCGTGGTCGCGGTGCACGAGGTGGCGCGGCTTGCGGCTCACGACGCTGCCGTCCTCGGCGAGCACGTCGAGGAGCTCGGCGGCGGTGCTCAAGAGCTGATGGCGGCGAAGAACTGGAAGAGGAAGGCGAGGACCGTGGCCACGGCGCAGAGCCCGGCCAGGACGTAGGTGCCGATGCCCTCGCGCTCGTCGGGAGAGCGGCTGAACATCCAGGCCGCGGCATAGCCGCCGACGAAGCCGCCGCCGTGGGCCCAGTTGTCGATGTTCGGCATGAGGAGGCCGAAGATGAACAGCAGCACCGCCCACTGCAGGTACTGGCGGGTGAACAAGTCGGCGCCCCGGCGGCGGCCGTAGGCGATGGCGGCGGCCAGCAGGCCGAAGATCGACCCCGAGGCGCCCAGGGTGGCGGCGCTGCCCATGGCCACCGAGGCGATGAAGCCGACCGCCCCCGAGATGGTGAAGATGGCGAACAGCCGCCACGGGCCGAAGAGCTCGCTCACCAGCGGCCCCAGCTGGCGCACCCACATGAGGTTGAAGAAGATGTGGAGCAGGCTGCCGTGGAGGTAGATGGCGGTGATCACCGTCCACCAGCGGCCGAGGTAGAGTACCGGGTAGCCGCCGGTCATGCCCGCCTCGAGGGTGGCTCTCGACGACGGCGCCAGGATGCTCATCAGCCCCCGGGTCTGCAGGATGGCGCCCGGGTCCAGGGCCAGGCACAAGACGTACAGGCCCACGCAGACCACGGTGATCACGTGGGGGAAGTCGAGGCTCAGGCCGAGCTTCCGCATGCGGCTGGCGAGGCCGAACATGCCGGGGCGGATCTGCCCGCAATGGGGACACCGCGGCTCGTCGGCGCTGATCAGCTTGTGGCAGCGGGGGCAGAGGATGGCGGCCATCAGATCCCCAGACTCTCGTTGATGTCGTCCTGGTACTCGTGCAGCCGGTCGTCGAGGACCTCCTCCACCGAGACCGCCCGCCCGGCGGCCTGCGACTCCATCCAGGCGTAGGCCAGGGCCACCGAGCGCGCCCCCTGGCGGCCGTCGACCTCGGGGCGTCCGGGCTCGCCGGCGATGGCGGCGCCGAAGTCGGCGTATTCCACGGCGAGGATCTTGCGGTCGATCTCCGCGAACTCGAAGCCGTACTCCCCCAGCCGGTCGCCGCCGAAGAGGGCCGCCGTGGGCTCGTCCAGCCGGAACCCGGGCACCCGGTCGAGCAGCGGGGCGCCGGTCACCGGATCCTGCCCGGGCAGGTGCAGGGTGAGGGGCCGGCCGCTGCGGTCGCCCGGCAGGTCCAGGGAGCCGAGGGAGCCGTAGATCGCCCTCTTCCTCAGATCTTCGCCGCGGCCGGCGTGGTCCTCGATGTAGGAGGCCACGGCCCCCGACTGGAAGAGGATCGTGGCATAGGCGGCGTCATCGGCGGTGGCCTCGAACTCGGCGGGCATCTTTCTCTGCCAGCGGCCGTACACGCCGGCGGGTCCGCCGTCGACGGCCTCCCGGCCGGCGGCCGGGTTCTTGCGCACGGGCTCGTGGAGCCGCGTCTGGGCATAGACCGTGGCCGCCGGGCCGAGGTAGTACTCGAGGATGTCGGCGAAGTGGACACCCACGTCGAGCAGCACCCCGCTCGAGTCCTTGCGGTGGCGCCAGACGGAGATCAGCATGCCGTCGCCGCCGCCGAGGGAGTGCTGCAGCATCAGGCGGGGCTCGCCGATGACGCCGGCGTCGAGGAGCGCCTTGCCGAGGCGGTTCATCGGGTCGCGGCGGTAGTTCTCGGCCGTGGACAGGACCCGCCCCGACGCCTCCGCGGCCTCGACCATGAGCCCGCAGGCGCGCGCCGTCAGCCCCAGGGGCTTCTCGCACATGACGTGCCAGCCGCGGCCGAGGGCCTCCACGGCCACGGAGTGGTGGGCCCGCGGCGTCGTGGTCAGGTCGATGGCGTGCACCTCCGCGGCGGCGGCCAGGGACTCCAGGGAGCCGGCCACCCGCGGGCGCCGGCCGAGCAGCTTCCCGGCCTGGTCTGCCAGGGAGGCGGCGTTCTCCTCCACCGGGTCGCAGGCGCCCACCAGCTCGAAGGGCGACAGACCGGCGCGGGCGAGCTCGGCGAGCCCGTAGAGGTGCCGGTGGCCCATGCCGCCGCAGCCGACGATGGCCAGGTGGATGCGGGACTCGCTCATGCTCGGTCCGGGAATAGAGAAAAAGCCCTGCTCACCGGGTGGATGAGAAGGGCTGCGCGACCTGCGCTGGTCAATAATAGGGGGCCGGGGGGATTCACTCCACCCGGGGCCGCACCCCCCCAAGGGGCCTCGTTCCGTATACTCCTTGACCCCCTCAACCCTTTGCAGCACGGCTGAACACAGCCGCCGGATTGCATGCCTGAACCAACCCTCCTCGTCGGCGGTCCCGGCAGCGGCAAGACGGACGAGGTCATCTTGAGGCTGGCCGCCCGTTACGAGGCCGACCCGTTCTCCGAAGCGATTGTGCTGGTCCCGACGGTGCGCCACGGAGACCAGTTCCGCCGCCGCCTGGTCGGCCGGTGCGGGGTGGCTCTCGGCCTGCGGGTCGAGACGATCGGGCAGTTCAGCCGGTCGCTGGCTTCCAGTGCCAGGGTGCCCTCCCACGGGCTGGCGGAGGAGCTGCTGCAGCGGACCCTGCGCGCCGAGGTCGAGAGGGGTCCGGCCGCCTACTTCAAGCCTGTTGCGGGGACCCGGGGACTGGGGAGTCTCCTTGCCGGCGCCGTCGGGGATCTGCTGGCCGAAGGCGTGGACCCCGAAGCCCTGTGGCAGGCCGCCGCAAGATCGGAGTCGCGGAGCCTCGCGGCACTGGCCGCCATCTACGAGCGGTACACCTCCAGGCTCACACAGGAGAGCTGGACCCATCCGCTGCAGATCGGCGCGGCCGCCGCCGATGTCGTCAGGGCAGGCGCAGCCCTGCCCGGCGCGATCCTGCTCGATGGCTTCCATCTCTTCCGCGGGACGGAGATGGTCCTGCTGGAGGCCCTCGCCGGGAAGGCCGATGTCCTCGTCACCCTGGACCCGGGGGCGGGAGACCGGGCCGGGCACGACTACCGGCGGCTGCGCGATCGATTCCCGAATGCGGAGGTCACGGAGCTCGACCTCGATGCACCCCCCGCGGACCCGGTGGCAGGCGCCGCGGCCGACAGGGAAGCCCAGTTGCGTGCGATCGCCCGCCAGATCAAGCAGCGCCTGACCGATGAGCCGGCGCTTCGCCCCTCCGACTTCGCCGTCGCCTTCCGGCAGGTCCCTCCGCATCTGGGCATGGCCCGGCAGGTGTTCTCCGAGTACGACCTGCCCCTCGACCCGGCCGCCGGAGAGCCGCTGAGCGCCCGCCCCCTCGGGGCCTGGCTGCGCCGCCTGATGCACCTGGCCCGCGACGGCTGGCACCTGCGCGACGTCGTCGCCGTGCTGTCGAGCGGGTTCGTCGATCTGCGCCGCTGGCAGCTCTCCCGCTCAGGCGTGTCCGCCTTTGCCCGGCGGGCGCGCGAGAACAACCTCTGGGCGGGACTCGACGCTCTCGGGCGCGCCGTGGACGGTCTGCGCACTGACGCGGACGATCTGCGCACTGACGCGGACGACCCCGAGAGGAGCGACCGGATCCGCGAGTGGCTGCGGGGGGCCGCATCGGGGATGTCGGCCGCCCTGGAGGACCTGCGGGCGCTGCTGGAGCGGCCGCCCGGGACGATGGCCGAGCACGCGCGCCATCTCGACGAAGCGCTCTTCGGCGCCAGGGCCCTGGTGGATCCCGGCTCCAGGACGGAGCCCGGCGTCGACGTGGAGCTCGACGCACTGCGAGGCCAGCTTCGCGAGCTGATCCATACGCACGAGGTACTGGGGGGCGGGCCGGAGTCCTTCGAGTCGTTCATGACCCGGCTCGAAGCAAAGTTCGACGCTCCCACGGTGTTGCTGCGCGAGCCCGGCGGCGTCCTCCTCGCGCCGATGCACACCCTCCACGGCCTGCGCTTCGACTTCGTCGCCCTGGGGGGCCTGGTGGAGGGAGAGTTCCCCGCCCCGAGAAGCCACCACTCGCTTCTCGACAGGGACGCCATCGAGCTGCTGAGGCGCTGCGGGCTCGAAGTCCCGCCGCTGGCCCGGCTCTCGGAGGATGAACTGTGGGCGTCGGCTTCGACTCGCGCCGACCGCGTGCTGTCCCTGTGGAGGACCCGGCTCAACGAACGCGGGCGACCGGTGTCGGCTTCGTACTACTACGACAGTCTCCCGCCCGGCTCGCGCATCGAGGCGGAGATGCCAAGGCCCGAAGGAGCCGGTTCCGCGCGCGAGCTGGCCATCGCCTGCACCTGGCAATGGTCGAGCGATGGCCGGCTCCGGCCCCGTGGAGAACCCGCCTGGCCCATGGTGCGCTCCGCGGTCGCAGTCGAAGGGCGGCGCCGTTCCTTCGCGAATGCCGGCAAGTACGAGGGCCGCCTGACCGCTGGACTGGTGCCCTGGCTGACGGACGCCGACAGGACCTGGAGCGCCAGCCGGATCGAGTCCTACGAGACCTGCGCCTTCCAGTTCTTCGGCCAGTACGCCCTCCGTCTGCGGGAGATCGAGGAGGAGCTGGAGACCGCTGACGCCGCCATCCGGGGAACCGTCGTTCACGAGATCCTGCAGGACGCCATCTCTCCCCTTGTCGAGCAGGGGCGCGCGCTGGTGCCCCACACCCTTCCCGAGGTGCTGGCGCGTCTCGATGCCAACGGCCCCGGCCTGTGGAACAGCGCACCGGCGAGGATGGGCTTCGGCCGGTCCGCCCTCTGGCGGCTGGATGCGGAGGGCGCCTTTCAGAAGATGAAGCTGCTCCTGCGGCGGGAGGCCGAGTGGAGCGAGCAGTCCGGCGTGACACGCACCCTCGGCGCCGAGCAGGAGATCGAGGCCTCGCTCCCGCTGGACCCGCCCCTGCTCGTGACGGCCAGGATCGATCGCGTCGACGAGAGCGAGGACGCGGTGATCATCGTCGACTACAAGTCCGGGAGAGGGATCTCCAGGGCCCACCTGGAGGAGAGACGTCGCGTGCAGCTCCAGCTGTACGGATATGCCGGACGCCATGAGACCAAGGCCGGGAGGATCATCGCCCGCTACGCCTGGCTCGATCCCCAGGCCACGGAGTGGGATCTCGACTCCTCGCGGCCCGAGGATGCCCTGCTGTTGGACGAGGTGGTGGAGGTCGCCCGCGAAGTCCGCGAGGCCGTCGACTCGGGCGATTTCCGAGTCAACCCCAAGGTGCCCTGTCCGACCTGGTGCTCCTTCCGCAACGTCTGCCGGGTCAACGGGTTCAGTCGATCGAAATGGGAATGACATCGGAGCAGGCAGGGATCCTGGCCGAGCGCGGTCGTGACGTCCTGGTCACCGCCGGCGCCGGCAGCGGCAAGACCCGTGTCCTCGTCGATCGTTACGTCTCCCTGCTCGCGGATCACCGCATCTCCGAGATGGCGGCGGTCACCTTCACCGACGCCGCCGCCACCGAGATGCGCGAGCGCGTGCGCAGGGAGGTGCTGACGAGGGAGGACCTGCGCCATCACCGGTCGGAGATCGATGAGGCCATCATCGGCACCATCCACTCCCTCTGCCTCCGGATCCTGCGGGAGCATCCCGTGGAAGCGGCCATCGATCCGGCCACGAGGGTCCTCGCCGATGACGAGGCCGAGTTCGAGCTGACCCGGGCCTGCATCGATGCGCTGGAAGCGGCCGCCGACGCCGACGATCAGAGGGCCCTGGCGCTGCGGGAGCTGGGTCTGTACGCGGCCACCCTCCAGCTTCCCCTGATGGTTGCGCGGCGCGACGAGGTCGAGGCCGCCTACCGGGCGCTTCCGGGAGAGACCGTGGAGGACTGGGCCGAACATGTCCGGAAGCTGCTGGAGGCGCACGTCCAGGCGGCCGTGGAAGAGGCGCGGCCGGAGCTGGCGGAGCGGGCGGCGTGGCTGAGAGCCGCCCTTGAAGGATCAGGGGAGGATCGCCTGTCCTCCAGCCTGCGCGACTGTCTGGACGCATTGGGCGACCCTGATGCCGGGGACTGGACTGGACTCCTGGCCCGCGTTGAGGACGCGAGGGGTCACGTCAACCTGAGAGTCGGTAGTGCCAGGAACTGGGCAGACATCAAGGCGGTCAGGGCGGCATTGCGCTGTCTCCGAGACAAGGCCGACGAGCTGCTTGGTCTCCCTCGCTGGAACGACTATGACCAGACCGCCCTCGAGGCCCTCGCATCGCTGCGGAGACTCTTCGACGACGCCTGCACCCGGTACTCGAGCCGCAAGCAGGAGCTGGTCGCCCTCGACTATCTCGACCTCGAGATCAGGGCCACGGAGCTGCTCAGCGAGCATCCGGAGATCGCCGCTGCCTACGGGTCGCGCCTGCGCCACCTGATGGTGGACGAGCTTCAGGACACCAACCCGACCCAGATCAAGTTCCTCGACCTCCTGAAGGGACCCGAGCGGTTCTTCGTCGGCGACGTGAAGCAGGCGATCTACCGCTTCCGCGGAAGCGATGTCCGCAACTTCACACGCCTCTACACACGGATCTCCGCCTCGGGCGCCATCCATTCCCTGAGCCAGTCCTTCCGCGCCCACGACCCGCTCGTGGGGTCGCTCAACTCCCTCTTCGAGCACGTCTTCGCGGACCCGCGGGAGGAGTTCGAGGCGCCCATGCAGGCGATGACCGGGCGAGGCACGGAGGCGCCCGAGTCGCCGTACCTGGTGCTGCTGCCGGTCTCCAATCAAACACCCGAGGGCGCGAAGACGGTCGACGAGGAGCGCAGAAAGGTCGAGGCCGATGCCGTGGCCGCGGAAGTGGCCTCCCTCCTGCGCCGTCCCGTCAAGGTGTGGGACAGGGACAAGGGCGAGCTGCGCCCCGCGCGGGCCTCCGACGTGGCGATCCTGCTCCGCCGCCTGACGAACGTCCACCTCTTCGAGCAGGCGCTGGAGAGCCGCGGAGTCCCCTGCCGCACGGTCGCCGGCGCCGGGTTCTTCACCAGGCAGGAGGTCCTCGATCTCACCAACCTCCTGGGATGGCTGGCCGAGCCGGATGACTCCATCGCCCTGGCGGGCGCCCTCCGGTCGCCGCTGTTCACGATCGACGACCAGTCCCTCCTGGCTCTCTGTTCCGATAGCCGGAATCTCCGGACAGCGCTCGGGGACCCGCCCGCATCCCTGCCCGAGGAGGCCCGCCGGTTCTGCAGGCATTCCGCCGAGGTGCTCCAGGAACTGCGAGACGGTGTCGCATTCCTGCCGACCGACGCACTTCTCGAGAGAGCCCTGGCCCTCACGGGATTCGAGGCCGCGTGGGCGCCTTTGCAGGGAGGCGATCAGGCGCTGGCCAACATCCGCAAGTTCGTGGACCTGGCACGCCAGTTGGCCGGCCACTCGCTGGACGAGCTGGTGACCTACGTCCGGCGCCGGCGAGACGAGTTGCAGGCCCGCGAGGGCCAGGCCGTTCTCGACCAGTCGGAGGCCGTGCGGCTGCTGACCGTGCACGGAGCCAAGGGTCTTCAGTTCCCCATCGTCTTCGTGCCGGAAGCACATCTGCCATCGCGTGTGACCTACGATGCGGTCAGGTGGCGCACCGGGGAGGGAATCTCCATCACCCGTGCGAAGAAGGTGGGATCGGATGAAGACAGACGCGGGCGCCCCGGGTTTTACTCCCACCTGCTGCAACAGGACGAAGCGGAAGAGGCGGCGGAGCACAAGCGCCTCTTTTACGTCGCCGCCACCAGGGCGGCCGACGCGCTGTACATCACCGGCGACGATTCGACACGGTCTGATGCATGGCTCACAGCCGCGCTGAATGCCCTCGGCGCGGCTACGGGAGGAGTGGAGGTCCGTGCACCCGTCCCCGTGGACCTCGATGCCATCGCTCGCAGGACGGCGCCCGGGTCGGTGCAGGTCCCCCCGGAGGACGAGGAGGAGGAGTTCACGGCCCCGCTGGTTGCCCGGCCGCCGGT
>JAJDTN010000120.1 GCA_022827165.1 Candidatus Latescibacterota bacterium | reverse complement strand
CGCACCAAGTCCTCGAAGAGCCTCTCCCAGGCGGTGCCCGCCATCTGCTCGGGGTGGAACTGGACCCCCATGAGGCCGTCGTCGCTCTCGAAGCCTTCGATCAGGCCGTCGGGGCTGCGTGCGTTGATCCGCAGGCCGCGGCCCACCTGCTCGACCGCCTGCACGTGGTGGCTGTTGACGCGCCGCTCGCCGCCCGCGAGCTCCGCCAGGCGGGAGCCGGCTGTCACCTCCACGTCGTGGAACACGGGCTCGCCGCCGTTGCGCCCGGTCGAGTGGGGTCCGGCCCCGAGCTGGGCCTGGGCGTCGGCATAGATCGTGCCGCCGAGGCGGGCGTTGATGAACTGCATGCCGTAGCAGACCCCGAGGACGGGGCGGCCTCGGCCGCGGACGTCCTCGAAGGCCCGGGTATCTGCCAGCGTGCGCAGCTGTGGCGTCGGAGGCAGGTCCTCGGGCAGGCTCCCCACAAGCCCGTCGGTGATGCCGGGGCCGCCGGTGATCACCAGACCGTCCAGGATGCGGCCCAGGGGCCGCAGGCTCTCGGGCGAGTCTGTGACGGGCACGACCACGGGACAGCCCCCGGCCCGCTCCACGGCCTCCACGTAGGCGCGGTCGAGCACCTGGCGGCTCGCCCCCTCCTGGCCCGAGAGCGAGGTGGTGATGCCGATGAGGGGCCGCTTCGCCCGCCCTGCCATTGACTCAGACCCGGGCGCGCAGGCGGGCGAAGGTGATCTCGTCGTCCAGCTCGGTGAGGGCCAGGAAGCTGTTCACGTCCCAGCGGCCGGGGTCGAGGCCGCGGACGGCGCGGGTGAGGTAGCTCTCCATGCGATCCGAAGAGGGCGCCAGCCCCTGCAGGGTCGCGTTGAGGGCCGCCACCTCCTCCTCGCTGCCCACCCGGTCCCCCAGCCAGGCCAGGACCGCCTCGTCGTCGGCGTGCTCCTTCAGGCCGGCGGCGAACTCCTCGTGGGACAGACCGAGGTGCTCCAGCAGCCGGCGGTCCAGGCCGGAATCCTCGCCGAACCAGTAGTCGCCCAGGAGGCCGTCGTTGCAGGCCCGGCCCTTGTCGACCATGCGCGCCAGGCAGAGGAGGCCACCCAGGCTCGCGTCGTAGGGGCTGCGGGGGGGCCGCAGGTTCAGGTCGACGAGGCCGAAGCACGCCTGGTCGTCGATGTCCTGCAGCTCGAAGTAGGTGGTCACCTCCTTGCGCTCGGGGCAGATCTCGTCGCGGCGCTGGCGGAAGCGCTCCGCCCACTCCGGGTGGGCCTCGCCGTGGCGGGTGAGGCGGGCGTTGAGGGCCGAGACCTCCCCCGGCTCGGGCGCCTCGACGCGCTCCAGGATGCACTCGCCCAGCTCGGTGTCGTTGGGGTTGCGCCAGGCTCCCTCCTCGAAGTCGGCCGCCGTGAGGCCGAGGAACTCCAGGAGGGTGCGGTCGAAGAAGGAGGCGTCGCCGTACCGGTAGTCGCCCATGCGGCCGGCGCGGTGGGCCCGCGCCTTGTCGGCCATGCGCGCCGCGCCCACCAGGCCGAGGACGCTGCGCACGTACCCCGAGCGCGGTGGGCGCGCCGTCAGGTCCTCGTCGCGGAAGGCGCCCCAGTCGTCCAGCTCGATGGAGGCGAAGACGGTGGTGATCTCGGTGTTTCCGGGGGCGTACAACGCCAGCCGCTCCTTCAGCAGCCGGCGGTGCAGGTCGTCCTGGGGCACCTTCGTCGTCTGCTCCTGGTTGAAGCTCTCGATCTCCTCCTGCGAGCAGGTCATGCGGCCGCGCACCCATTCGTCCAGCTCCCGGTCCCACAAGCTCTCGGCGGCCTCGGCGAAGTCGTCGGCGCTCACGCCGATGAGGGCGAGGACCTCGCGGTCGAGGCCGGAGTCCTCGCCGTACTTGAACTCGCCGATCGTCTCGGCCTTGTGGCCGCGGGCCTTGTCGGCCATGCGCGCCAGGCCGGCGATCCCGGCCAGGCCGGTGTTGGAGGGGCGTCGGGGGGGTTGGCGTGTCAGGTCCATCTGGGCTTGGTCTCCGTGGGTGTCTGGTGGGGGGCCGGCGAATCTATGAATCCCCGCCTTGCCCGCCACCCGGGGGCCGGGTACCATGCCCCCCGAGAGCCCTCCATGCCCGAGCTGCCCGAAGTCGAGACCGTCCGCGGCGCCATGGCCGCCCACCTCGTGGGCCGCACCGTGACCGGCGCCTGGACCAGCGGCCTGCCACTTCGCGAGCCCCTGTCCCAGGCGCGGGTGCGTTCCCTGGCGGGAGAGCGCTTCACCGGCGCCCGGCGGCGGGCCAAGTTCCTGTTGCTGGAGCTCTCCTCCGGGCGCACGCTCCTCGTCCATCTCGGCATGTCGGGGAACCTCGTCTTCCGCGGCGGCGGGAGGCGCCTGCACGACCACGTCGTCCTCGACCTCGACGAGGGCCCGCCCCTGGTCTTCGCCGATCCCCGACGCTTCGGCCTCTTCCAGGTCCTCACCCCCCGGCAGCTGGAACGCAGCCGCTGGCTCCGCCACCTCGGCGTGGAGCCCCTCTCCGACGACTTCGACGCCGGCTACCTGCGCCGCGCCGCCAGGGGCCGCAGCCGGCCGATCAAGAGCCTGCTCCTCGACGGCCGGGTCGTGGCCGGCCTCGGCAACATCTACGCCTGCGAGGCCCTCTTCGGAGCGCGCATCCGTCCCACCACGCCGGCCGGCCGCATCGGCCCCCGCCGCGCCGAACGCCTGGTGGAGGAGATCCGGACGGTCCTTCAGAGGGCCGTGGCGCGGGGCGGCACGACGATCAGCGACTACCTGGGCTCGGGGGCCGGGGGGCGGTTCCAGCAGGAGCTGGCCGTGTACGGGCGCGCCGGCGAGGGCTGCGTGGTCTGCGACCGGCCCCTGCGAAACCGGACGATCGCCGGCCGCTCCACCTTCTACTGCACCCGCTGCCAGACATGAAAAGGCCGCACCCCCGTGGAGGGGCGCGGCAGGGTGAGCCGGACGGTCCCGGTCAGCTCTTGCCGTTGGGCGACGGCAGGGAGCTGCTGGAGACGACGTCGTCGATGAGGCCGTATTCCCTGGCCTCCTGGGGGGACATGTAGAAGTCGCGGTCCGTGTCCTGGGCGATCTTCTCCTCCTCCTGGCCCGTGTGCAGGGCGAGTAGGCGGTGGATCTCCTCCCGGGTGCGGATCATCTCGCGGGCCTGGATGTCCAGGTCGGTGGCCCGCCCGGTGATCGTCCCCAGGAGCAGGGGCTGGTGGATCATGATACGGGCGTGGGGCCAGGTGAAGCGCCGGCCCTTCTCGCCGCCGGCCAGCAGCACCGCCCCCATGCTCGCCGCCAGGCCCGTGCAGACCGTCGACACCGGGGCGCGCACCGCCTGCATGGCGTCGTAGATCGCCAGGCCGTCGTGGACCGATCCGCCGGGGCTGTTGATATAGAGGACGATCTCGGTCTCGCCGTCCTCGGCGTCGAGGGACAGCAGCCGCGTCACCACCGCCTTGGCCGAGTCGTCGTCCACGGGCGACCACAGGAAGATCTTGCGGGCTCTTAGCAGCGAGTGCTCGATGTTGCGCTCGCTGAACTCCTTCAGCAGTCCCTCGTCCTTCTCCGTCTCTGCCATTCTCGTCTCTCTCCGAAGGTCTCTTGCTCGGTGCGGCCTGCGAGTATACCCAGGGGGTCCGGTAGCGTCAAAGCAGGCCGACACCGGCCCTCACCTCTCCCGCGCCGCCGCCACCGCGGACCGTCCCACCCGCCGCGGCAGCTTTCCCGGGCGATCAAAGGGCGGTCTCGTGCGGTCGAAGCAGTGATACCGTCCGCACCAGGCCCAGATCTTCGAGCGCCGTCAGATGATCGGCCGCCGAGCGCGGCGGATTGCGGAGCGCCGTCCGGTGCCCGCGGACAGCGGCGAGCACCGCGGCGGGGTCGGCCTCGAACAGGCCGGCGACGAAGGCGTCGGGGTGCTGCGCAGCGAGGCCGTGAGGTGCCAGGCGGTCCACCGGGAAGTCCCGCAGGTTTCCCGTGACGATTACGTCCGCCTGGCCCCGGATAGCCGCGGCAAGCACATGGCGGTCACCGGCATCCGGCAGGTCCAGCCCGGCGGCAAGAGTGTCGTATCCCGTCACGGGCGCTTCGGGGAAGTGCTCGTCCATCACCGCACGGGTCCGCTCCAGCACGGCGGCGTCCAGGTCCGGGCGGTCCAGGAGGAGGCTTCGCATCCATTCGGCATGGATGTCGGCGCTCCACAGCGGCGCGTACAGGTACTGGTCGGCGAGACGGAGGAGGACATCTCGAAGGCCAGCCGGATAAAGGACGTTGGCGTCGAGCAGCGCCGTCAGCCGGACCATCGACTACTGCAGGCCGAGTTCCTGATCGCGGGCGGTGAGCTCGTCCAGCGCCTTGCGGCGGCGGGACTCCGTTTCGTGCCTGTAGGTGAGGACATCCTCGGCCCGGACGCGGCGGTGGGCGCCCACCTTCCGGCAGGGTATGCGTCCGTCGTCGAGCAACTGCACCAGGTGGGTCCGCGAGACCTGCAACAGGTCCGCCGCCTGCCGGGTCGTCAACTCAGCGTGCAGCGGCGTCAGGGCGACACCGTTGCCGTGCGCCATCTGCTCCAGGATCTCCTTGAGCAGCCGCACCGCGGGCGTGGGGATATCGACGGTCTCGGCGCCGGCGCCGAACCGCGCGGGTACCGGGTCCGTCCCTTCGGTCAACGCCTCCAGCTTGCGCCCCGCCTGGCCTGCGAGCGTTGCATCCTCGTCGCTGGGAATGCCGCATTCGGTGGTCAGCCCGATCTTTCGATCCATCACGGCGTCTCCGTCATTGAGGTCCTATAGACGGCCAAGATAGGACCAAACGCCGCAAACGCAACAAACGCCGCAAACGTCACCGGCCCTCACCTCTCCCGCGCCGCCGCCACCGCGGACCGTCCCACCCTCCGCAGCAGTTCCCGCAGGTCGTCGAAGAACGTGTAACACAGGGGCACGATGACGAGGGTGAGCACCATCGACGCCAGCAGGCCGCCCATCATGGTGCGCCCCAGGGGCGCGTAAGGCATGCCGATCATGCGGGCGTTGCCCACGGCCATGGGCAGCAGGCCGCAGATGGTGGTGAAGGTGGTCATCAGGATCGGGCGGAAGCGGAGGCGGCCGGCCTCCATGAGGGCCTCGAAGCGATCGTGGCCCTCGGCGCGCAGGCGGTTGGCCAGGTCGATGAGGACGATGGCGTTGTTGACGACCACGCCCACGAGGATGACGGTGCCGATGCCGCTGAGCAGGTCGAAGGGGGTCTTCGTGAGGTACAGGGTCCAGAACACGCCGAGGAAGGAGAAGGGGATGGCCACGATCACCGAGAGGGGCAGCACGAAGGACTCGAAGAGGACGCCCATGAGGAGGAAGACGAAGGTCACGGACAGGATCAGGGCGAAGAGGCGGCTGTCCTCCTGTTGCTGCAGGCGCTGGAAGCGCTCGCCCTTGTCCCAGCGGTAGCCGCGGGGCGTCTCGAAGCCGGCCATGGCCTCGTCCACCCGCTCGAAGAGGCTTTCGGCTCCAGCCTCGGTCGTCGTGGCGGTGACGGCGAGGACCGTCTGCCGGTCCTCGCGCCGGATCCCGCCCAGGCCCTGCGCCACCTCCAGCCGGGCCAGGGTCTCCAGGGGGATCTCGTTGCCCCCGGGGGCGCGGAAGCTCAGGTTGCGGAGCTGGTGCAGGCTGCGGCGGTCGGCCTCGCGGAGCTGGAAGAACACGCTCACCTCGCGGCCGTCGTCGGTGTGCATCCGGGTCAGCTCCCGGCCGCGCAGGGCGTAGGAGATGTTGCCCGAGATCACCCGCGGGTCGAGGCCGTAGCGGCGCACCTGGGCGCGGTCGAGGCGCACCCGCAGCTCGGTGGCGCCGCGGTCGACGTCGGTCTGCACCGAGAGCAGGCCGGGGATCCCCTCCAGCCGGCGCTCCACCTCCCGGGACAGCTCCACGAGGCGGTCGGTGTCGGGGCCGTGGAGGTTGACGGAGACCGTGTTGTCGTCGCCGCCGCCGTCGCGCCAGTTGATGCGCATCTCGAAGCCGGGAGGCATCGGGAGCCGCTCCTCGATGTCCTCCAGGACCTCGACGTAGTCCATGTGCGGCGAATGCCGCAGGCCCGCCGACTCCAGCAGGTCGTTCCAGGCCACGGCGTACCAGTCGTTGGACTCGTCCTCCTCCAGGATCAGGTGGATGCGGCCGAAGCTGTTGCTCGACCAGGTCTCGACGAGGCGGATGCCGTAGCTCTCGCGGTGGCTCAGCAGGGTGTCCTCGACGCCGGCGATGAAGCGGTCCGCCGCCTCGATGGTCTGGCCCTCGGGCATGCGGAGGGCCAGCCAGATGTCCTTCCGGCTGCGGCTGCCGCCGTCGGTGCGCTCCAGGCCCTGCATGGGGATCTGCATGCTCGCCATGGCGGCGAGGACGATCAGCGTCGTGTCCAGGCGGTGGGTGAGGACCCACGCGAGGACGCGCTCGTACGCGGCGCGGCCCCGGGCGATGATGCGCGGATCGCCGCCCCCCGAGGTGCCGATGCGCTGCGCCGCCAGGGGGACGATGAGCAGAGCGATGACCAGCGACGCCAGCAGCCCGACGACGACGGGACCGCCGAGGCGCAGCATGATGAAGGCGAACTCCTCGTCGCCGCTCATCAGGATCAGCGGCAGGAAGACGACCACCGTGGTCAGGGTGGCCATGGTCACCGCCAGCCCGACCTCGCCGGCGCCGCGGATCGACGCCTCCCGGGGCCCGGCGCCCTCCTGCCGCCGCCGGTGGATGTTCTCGACGATGACGATGGCGTTGTCCACCACCAGGCCGAGGCTGAGCATGAGCCCCATCATGGTGATCAGGTTGAGGCTCCAGCCCAGGAAGTAGATGGTGGCCACCGTGGCCGTCACCGAGAGGGGGATGGCGAGGGTGATGATCAGGGTCATGCGCACGGCGCGCAGGAAGAACAGCAGCACCAGGCCGGCGAAGAGGCCGCCCCACAGACCGGTGGACTTGAGGTTGTCCACCGACTCGACGATGTGCTCGCCCTGGTCCCAGAAGATCTCGAAGTCGACGCCCTCCAGATGGGGCCGCCGCTGCAGCTCCGCCAACTTGGCGCGCACGCCGCGGGAGATCTCCACGAGGTTGCCCCCCGAGGCCTTCATCACCTCGATGCCGAGGGCGGGGCGCCCGTCGATGCGGGTGAACCACTCCTGCTTCGGCGGCTTGAGGGCGACCTCGGCCACGTCCCCGAGGCGCAGCCCGTGTTCGTCGTCGACGATGAGCT
This sequence comes from Candidatus Latescibacterota bacterium, assembly GCA_022827165.1. The sequence continues at coordinate 50,966 of JAJDTN010000120.1, read as the reverse complement.
GGCGGACCTCGTCGAGGGACTCGAAGCGCCCCAGGGAGCGCACGTGGATCCGCCGCCCTCCCTCCATCACGCGGCCCCCGGGCAGCGCGAAGTTGAGGCTCGCCAGCCGCCGCCCGACCTCGTACGGCGACACGCCGTGGCCGCGCAGCCGCCCCTGGTCCAGCTCGATGCGCACCTGCCGCGCCGCCTCGCCCCGGACCTCGACGGTGCCCACGCCCTCGATGCGCTGCAGGGCGGGGCGCACGTGCACGTCGAGGAGCTGGAAGGCGTCGGCGAACTCCCCCTCCAGGGAGGCGCCGATCCACATGACCGGCCAGTCGTCCTGGTTCCAGCGCAACACCTGCACGCGCTCGATCTCCTCGGGCAGCTCCGCCATGGCCCGGTCGATGCGGTCGCGCAGGTCGGCGTAGGCCTCGTGCATGTCCGTGCCCGGCAGGAACTGCACGTTGGCCCAGGCGCCGCCGCGGTCGGCGCCGCTGATCACGCGGCCGACGCGGGGCACGGTGGCGATCGCCTCCTCCAGGGGGCGGGTCACCTCGCGCTCCACCTCGGCGGGGCTGGCGTCGGCGTACCCGGCGCGCACGTAGAGCCGGTCGCCCTCCAGGCCGCCCGGCACCAGGTCGAGGGGGATGCGGGTGTAGGCCACGACGCCGACCACGAGGAGGGCGGCGACGGCCATGATGACGCTCACCGGCCGGTCGAGGCTGAGGCGGGGGAGCAGGTATCCCCGGGGCTCGCTCACGCGGACCCTCCCGGCCCGCCGCGGCCGGCGGTGAGGGAATAGACGGCGGGGATCACCACGAGGGTGAGGAAGGTGGAGCTGATGAGCCCGGCGATGACGGTGACCGCCATGGGCGAGCGGATCTCGGCGCCGTCCCCGAGGCCGAGGGCCATGGGCAGCAGGCCGAGGACGGTGGTCGACGTGGTCATCAGGATCGGCCGCAGGCGCACGGACCCGGCCTGCACGATCGCCTCGCCGGCGGCCACCCCGGAGCGCCGCAGGCGGTTGATGTAGTCGACCAGGACGATGGCGTTGTTGACGACGATGCCGGCGAGCATGATGAAGCCGATGAAGACGACGACGCTCAGGGGCGTCTCCATGAGGTAGAGGGCGACGACGGCGCCGGTCGCCGCCAGGGGCACGGTGAAGAGGATGACGAAGGGGTGCACGAGGGACTCGAACTGGCCGGCCATGACGATGTAGACCAGGAAGACGGCCAGCCCGAGGGCGAAGAGCAGGCTCTCGAGGGAGCGCTCCATCTCGGTGCTCTGGCCGCTCACCAGGAAGGTGAACCCCGGCGGGAAGGCCGCGGCGCCGAGGGCCGAGCGGATCGCCCCGGCCGCCGTGCCCAGGTCCAGGCCCTCCACGTTGGCCGTCACCAGGGCGGCGCGCTGCTGGTCGATGCGGCGGATCTCGCTCGGGCCCTCGGCGATGCGGATCCCGGCCACCGAACCCAGGCGGATCGGCACCTCGCCCCCGGGGTTGACCACCAGCCGCTCCAGTTCCTCGACGCCGAGGCGGTCCTCCTCGCGCAGGCGCACGAGGACGTCGATGGTGCGCTCGTCGCGGCGCAGTCCGGTGGCGACGCGGCCCTGCACCTTGTGGCGCACCAACTCGGCCACGGCGCGCAGGTCGAGGCCGTAGCTGGCCAGCCGCTCGCGGTCGTAGAGGATCTGCAGCTCCGGGTGGCCGGCCTGCTGCGTCGACCGCACGTCGGCGAGACCGGGCAGGGCGGAGAGGACGCTCACCGTCTCGGCGCTCAGGCGGCGCAGCCCCCCCAGGTCCTCGCCGCGGATCTCCACCTCCACGGGGGTCCGCAGGCTGAAGAGGGAGGGGAAGGAGATCTCCGCCTCCACCTCCGGGAGTCGCCGCAGGCGCCCGCGCAGGTCCTCGATGACGCGGTCCTCGGCGTCCGGCCCCACCTCCGGCGCCAGGTAGACGGCGACGCGGGCCGTGTGCTCGCCCTCGTCGGCGGTGGCCGCGGCGGTGCGGTCCGAGCCGACCCGGGTGGCGGCGCGCTCCACCCCCGGCAGCCCGAGGGCGATGGCCTCCACCTCGGCGGCGGCCGCGGCCGTGCGCTCCAGCGGGGTGCCCACCGGCAGGGTCAGGTCGACGCGGAACTCGCCCTGGTGGACGGGGGGGATCAGCTCCGTGCCGAGGGCCGGCAGCAGCTGCGTCCAGCAGGCCCAGAAGGCGAGGGCCGCGCCCCCCAGGACGAAGGCGCGCCGGCGCAGGGCGCCGCCGAGGACGCCGGGGTAGGTCCGCCGGGCCAGCTCCAGGCCGCCCCTCAGCAGGGCGAGGACCGGCGCCGTCGGCGACAGCACGAGGGCGGCCAGCACGAGGCCCCCCGAAGCCAGCACCGCGGCGAGGAGGAGCACGGTCAGCAGCAGGCTCCGCGCCAGACACAGGACGTCGTGCACCAGGAAGCGCAGGAGCAGCCAGAGGATGACGGGGACCCCGCTCAGGGCCCGCGCCGCGAACCCGGTCCGGCTGCCGGGGCCCCGGACCCAGGCGGTCCAGCGGCCCCAGTCGGCGCCCAGGACGGCGGCCGACCCGTTGTCGAGCAGGCCGGGCCAGACCGAGTCGGGGAAGCCGCGCACCGGCGGCGGCCGCGACGCCCACGCGGCCACGCGGCGGTGGGAGGGCAGGCGCGGCCGCCAACGCGCCCTCAGCCACAGCAGCGGCCAGACGAGCTGGAAGATCAGCAGGACGGCGCTCTGCAGGACCGCCCACAGGACCGCGGCCAGGGCCAGGAGCGCGCGCGCCGCCAGATCCCGCAGCAGCAGGGGCAGGACGAGGGCGCCCTGCCGCAGCCGCGCCCCGAGGGCGAGGCCGGGGCCCAGGGCCCGGCGCAGGCCCTGGCCGGAGGGCAGCCGCAGGAAGGGCGACTCCGGGGCCAGCCCCGGCAGGCCGGCGCTGCGCGAGGCCAGCATGGGGATGAACCAGAGGGCCACCGCCAGCGACGCGAGGAGCGAGAACACCACCGTCAGCGCCATGTCGCCGAAGACCTGGCCGGCCACGCCCTCGACGAAGACGATGGGGAAGAACACGGCCACCGTGGTCAGGGTGGAGGCGCACACGGCGCTGCTCACGGCGGCGGTGCCCCGCACCGTGGCGGTGACCGGGTCGTCGCCCTCCTCGCGGCAGCGGAAGATGCTCTCCAGGACGACGATGGAGTTGTCCACGAGCATCCCCACGCCGAGGGCGAGGCCGCCGAGGGACATGATGTTGAGGGAGACGCCGAAGAGGTGCATGGGCGCGAAGGTGGCCACCACCGAGACGGGGATGGTGACCGCCACGATGAGGGTGTGGACGACGTTGCGCAGGAAGACGAGCAGCACGAGGCCGGCGATGGCGCCCCCCAGGAGGACGTTGTTGCGGACCTCGTCGATGGAACTCTCGATGAAGGCCGACTGGTCCGACAGCACGTCGAGGCCCACCCCGGCCGGCAGGCGGTGGGCGACGAAGTCGGTCATGCGCTGCTCGGTGGCGGTGCGCACGGCCGCCGCCTGGCGCCGCGCCTCGGCGTCCTCCCCGGCATCGGCCTCCGGCGCCGCGGCGGCGGCGCTGTCCCGCGACGCCACCCAGGCCCGCTGCTCCTCGGTGCCGAGGAGGCGGTCCCGCACCGTGCGCGCCACGGCGACGATGTTGGCCCCGGCCTCCTTGTGGATCTCGAGATCGACGCTCTCGCGGCCGTTGACGCGCGTGAGGATCTCCCGGTCCTTGTGCGAGACCTCCACCCGGGCGATGTCCCGCAGGCGGATCTCGGCGCCGCCGGGGCGGGCCACGACCAGCTCCTCGATCTCTGCGACGGAGTCGAGCTCGATGAGGGTGCGCACCAGGTACTCCGTGCCCCCCTCGCGCAGGCGGCCTCCCGGCAGGTTGACGTCGGCCTCGGCCAACCGCTGCTCGACGGTGGCCGCGTCGAGCCCGAGGAGGGCGATCTGCCGCTCCCGCAAGGCCACGTGGATCTCCTGCTCCAGGCCGCCCCGGACCTTGACGGCGGCCACCCCGGGGATCGACTCCAGCTCCCGCCGCACCTCCTCCTCGGCCAGCTCGCGCAGATGGTACAGCCCCCGCCCGCCGGACAGGCCGACGCGCAGGACCGGCTCGAGGGAGGGATCGTAGCGCAGCAGCAGCGGCTTGCCGGCCTCCTCGGGCAGCCAGGTGCGGTCCACCTTCTCGCGGATGTCGGCGGCCGCGGCGTTCATGTCGGTCTCCCACTCGAACTCGAGGACCACGTCCGATTGGCCGGCCTTGCTGATGGAGCGCATGGCCACCAGGCGCGGGAGGATGCCCAGCTCTCGCTCCAGGGGCCGGGAGACCAGCTTCTCCACCTCCTCGGGAGCGCTGCCCGGGTACTGGGTGCGCACCGTCAGCGCCGGGTAGGCGACGTCGGGCATCAGCTCCAGGGAGAGGCGCTGGTAGGAGACCCAGCCGAAGACGCAGACCGCCATGACCACCATCAGGATGGCCACCGGACGGCGGGTGGTGACGGCGAAGAGGGAGGACGCGCCCCCGGCGCCGGAGGCCTCCGGGGGGCCGCCGGCCGGAGGGCTCGCGCCGGTCATCCCGCGGCTGGGGCGGGAGGGTTGACGACCTTGACGCCGGCCTGGTCCCGGAGCCCCTTCTGGCCGACGACGATGACGTCGGCGTCGGCGGACAGCCCCGAGAGGGCCTCGACGAAGTCGGCGTTCTCGTAGCCGGCGTCGAGGCGCAGGCGCCGCGCCGTGCCGCCTTCGACGACGAAGACGTAGCGCTCGTCGGCCTCGTAGACGACGGCCTCCTTGGGCACGAGCACCGCCTGCGCGTGGGTGCCGGTGACGACGCGCACGGTGACGAAGATGCCGGGTCGCAGATGGCGCCAGGGGTCCTGCACGCCCACGGTGACCTTGAAGGTGCCGGACCGGGGATCGACGACCGGGCTGATCCGCTTCACGTACGCCGGGCAGTCGACGCCATCCACAAAGTCGCTGGAGACCGCGGCCGTCTGTCCGACGCTCACCTGCATCAGGTAGCGTCCGGGCACGTGCACGCGGGCGATCATGTCGTCGAGCTTGACCAGGTCGAAGAGCTTGACCGCCGGCGACACGCGGGCGCCGGTCTGCACCTGGCGGGAGGTGATGACCCCCGAGAAGGGGGCGCGGATCTCGGTGTGGGCGAGGGCGAGACCGGCCCGCTCGCGGCGCAGGCGGGCGCGCTCGAGCTCGAACCGCTGGTCCTCGTACTCCTGGGTCGAGATCAGGCCGCGGCCGAACATCTCCTCCGTGCGGCCGAAGGAGCTCTCGAGCTGGCGCAGGTTCACCTCGCTCTCGCGGTCCTCGAGCCCGGCCTGCTCGGCGTCGAGGCGGACCAGCAGGTCCCCCGCGGCCACCTGGTCGCCCTCCTCGACGGCGACCTCCTCGACGCGGCCGCTGACCTCGGGGTGGATCTCGACGGCGTCCTCGGTCTCGATGGTGGAGCTGAAGACCAGGGCGGAGGAGATGTCGCCGCGCACCGTGGGGCGTGTCTGCACCGGCACGGCGGCGGCGGTGGTGTCGGCCCGGGCCGAGTCGGCGGCGGCCTCGGCGGTCTCGGCGCCCTCTTCGGGGTCCTGGGCGCCGCCGATCGGGCCGCAGCCGGCGAGGGCCGCCAAGAGGATCGCCGCGAGGCCCGGCAGAAGTTGTCTATGTTGTTGGAAACAATACATTACGGAGCGATCGGGAAGGGCGAGTCTGCCGTACATCGGGGACTCTGTCAAGGTGACGGTCGCGGCGCTGGCCCGCGATCCCCGCCCGGGTCCCCCGAGTTCATCCTCCAAGGAGGTCACCCCCCATGAGCCACAAGGAAGTCACAGTCGAGGAGGCCGCGGCCCTCCTCGACGCCGCCGACGGTCATGTCTACGTGGACGTGCGTTCGGTCCCGGAGTTCCGGGAGGGCCACCCCGCCGGCGCCCTCAACGTCCCCGTCATGCACCGCCAGGCCCTGGGCCTGGCGCCCAACGCCGACTTCCTCTCCGTCATGGAGTCGCGCTTTCCGAGGGACGCCCGGCTGCTCCTCGGCTGCCTGAGCGGGCAGCGTTCCGCCGCCGCCGCCGGGATCCTGGAGGCCGCCGGCTACACCGACGTGAGCAACGTCAAGGGCGGCTTCGGCGGCCGGCGCTCGCCTTCCGGGCAGAGCCTGGACAAGGGCTGGGCCGAGCTCGGGCTGCCCACCGGCTCCGGCGATCCGGAGGGCCGCAGCTACGCCTCGCTAGCCGGCGGTCGGGACGGCGCCTCATGAGCCACGTCGAGCATAGAGAGGCCGCCCCCACCGAGGTGGGGGTGGCGGTGATCACCGTCAGCGATACCCGCGACCGCGACAGCGACAGGAGCGGAGGGCTCATCCGGGAGCGCCTCACCGGCGCCGGCCACAAGGTGGTCCACTACGCCATCGTCAAGGACACGGCGCGGCAGATCAAGGGCGAGATGGCGATGGCCCTGGAGAAAGGCGGCTGCCAGGCCCTGATCCTCAACGGCGGCACCGGCATCGCGCCCCGGGACAACACCTTCGAGGTCGTCGACAACATGCTCGACAAGCGGCTGCCCGGCTTCGGCGAGATCTTCCGCGCCCTCTCCTACGAGGAGATCGGAGCGGCGGCGATCATGTCCCGGGCCACGGCCGGCACCTACCGGGGGCGGATCCTGATCTCCCTGCCCGGCTCGACCGCGGCCGTGCGCCTGGCCATGGACAAGCTCATCCTGCCGGAGCTCGGCCACCTGGTCCACACCATCTCCCCAAGACGGTGACCGGCGGCCTCAACCCGCTCTTCCAGGTCGGCCTCGACGTGCGCGGCCACCGGTGCCTGGTCATCGGCGGCGGCGCCGAGGCCGAGGACAAGTCCGGGCGCCTGGTCGACGCCGGGGCCCGGCTCCGGGTGGTCAGCCCCGAGGCGACGGCGGCGCTGCGCGACGGGCACGACCGCGGCCGGCTGGAGCTGCGCCTGCGGACCTACCGGCCCTCCGACCTCGACGAGGTCTTCCTGGTGATGAACACGGTGCGCAGCGACCGCTCCCTCTGCGACGAGGTCTGGGACACCTGCCGGGAGCGCGGCATCCTGGTCAACACCTACGACGACGCCGCCCGGTCCCACTTCGGCATGGGCGCCCTCGTCGGCGCCGGCCCCCTGCGCATCAGCATCAGCACCAGCAACGCCAGCCCCTCCCTGTCGCGGCGCCTGCGCCAGGACCTGGAGGGGTTCTTCGGGCAGGAGTTCGCCGAGTACCTGACCGCCCTCGGCCGGGCCCGCGAGCACGTGCGGCGCACGGTCCCGGAGTTCGCCGAGCGGCGGCGGATCCTGGGCTCGCTGGTGGAGGGGATGCGGGTGGAAGGGGCGGTGCGCCTGCCCGGCGACTGGCGCGAGCAGGTGCGGGAGATCCTGGAGGCGGAGTGACGGCGGCGGCGCTACGGCTCGTCGTCGTCCTCTTCGTCGTCGAGGTGGAGGGGGAGAGCGAAGGTCCCGCCGGGGTCCCGGGCCCGGTGCAGGGCCTCCTTGAGGAGGCGGCCGGGCTTGAAGTGCGTCTTGCGGCGGGCGGGGACGTAGATGATCTCGCCCGTGCGGGGGTTGCGGGCCGCCGGCTTGGGGCGGGTGTCCTTGACCTGGAAGACGCCGAACCCCCGAATCTCGATGCGGTTGCCCTCGATCAGGCTGTCGCGCATGGCGACGAAAAGGCTGTCCACCATCTTGGCGGCCAGGTTCTTCTTGCAGCCCGTGTTCTGGCTGACGAGAAGCGCCAGGTCCTTCTTGGTGATGGTGGACAAGGGACCGCAACTCCTGGGTGGGGGGGTTGTCATCGGGAACCGCAGACCGGGTGGCGAAATGTGACCTTAGTTATTGGTAATAAAGTGGTTGCACAACATACTCCGGCCCCGGCGGCCATGTCAAGCGAAATCTTGGAGAAGCGCCTTTTTTTTCAAGGGGTTAGCTCAAGAAACACCCGCTTCGGCAAGGCCTAGCCGGAGGAGGGCTCCGGGGCGTGAGGGCGCTCTCCCGCCCGAGGGTCCGGGCCGCGGCCGCCGCCGCCCTCGCGAGGCCCCCGAACTGCGCTCTCACCGCGGTCTCGGTGTGGGTCGGGGCCCTCGCCTCGGGCCATCCCCACGCGACCGCCGGAGTCGCCGCCGCCGCCGTGGCCGCCGCCGCCGTGGCCGCCGCCGGCAACGGCCTCAACGACGTGCTCGACCTGCCCGCCGACCGCGTCAACCGCCCGGACCGTCCGCTGCCCTCGGGCCGCCTCTCCCCCGCGGCGGCCCTGGTGCTGTCCGCGGCCCTCGGGACCGCCGGCCTCGGGACCGCCTTCGTCGTCGGCCTGGCGCCCGGGGCGATCGCCTTCGCCGTCGCCGCGGGGCTGGCCCTCTACAACTGGTGGTGGAAGCGCCTGGGGCTGCCGGGCAACCTCCTGGTCAGCGTGCTGGCGGCGGCCACCTTCCCGTACGGCGCCGTCGCCGCCGGCGGCGGCGGCCGCTGGTGGGTCCCGGCGGCCTTCGCCCTGGTCTACCACCTGGGGCGCGAGATCCTCAAGGGCGCCGAGGACCTGGAGGGGGACCGGAGGCACGGAACGCGCACCCTGGCCAGCCTCCGCGGGAAGCGCGCGGCGGAGCGCGTGGCCGCGTCTCTCCTCGCCGTCACGGCCCTGGCCGCGCCGCTGCCGGCGTTCCTGGGGATCTACGGCTGGGGCTACCTGGCGCCGGTGGCCGTCCTCGACATGCTCCTGGCGCGGACCTGCCTCGATCTCTGGCGCGGCAGTCCGTCCGCGGTGAGGCCGAGCCGCCGGCTGCTGCCGGGGATGGCCCTCGGCCTCGCCGCCGTCGTCCTCGGCGAGCTGGTCGACCGCGGCGCGGGACCGTGACAGCCCCCGGCCGGGCATCCGGTGATTCCCCTCCCGGCTCCTGTCGTATACTGAACCTCCGAGGAGAGGACCCATGACCACCCTCGACCGCCCGATCACCGCCGACGAGCTCCTGGAGATGCCGGACGACGGCTTCCGCTACGAGCTCGTGGCAGGAGAGCTGAGGAGAAGGACGCCCGCCGGCGACGCCCACGGCGAGATCGCCGCCACCCTGAGCGGGCTGCTCTTCGCTCACGTGCGAGCCCACGGCCTCGGGCGGGTCTACGCCGCCGAGACCGGATTCCGGCTCGCCACCGATCCCGACACGGTCCGGGCTCCGGACGTGGCCTTCGTGCGCCGCGAGCGGGTAGCGGCCACCGGCCGGATCGAGGGCTTCCGGTCGGGGGCGCCGGATCTGGCGGCCGAGGTCGTCTCCCCCGGCGACACCCACGCCGAAGTGGAGGAGAAGGTCTTCGACTGGCTCGACGCCGGCTGCCGCCTGGTCCTCGTCGTCCTTCCGCGGACCCGTACGGTGACCTGCTACCGGTCGTGCGGCGACATCCGCGTCCTCGTCGAGGGCGAGTCCCTGGAGGGCGGCGACGTCGTGCCGGGCTGGGTGCTGCCGATCTCCGACCTGTTCTCCTGACCGGCCCCCCGGGGCCTCTCCCGGCCGCCGCTTGCCACCGTCGCGTCCGGCTCCGACCCTTCTCCGCATGAACCTCTCGCCACCGCGCGGCACCCGCGACTTCTACCCCGCCGAGATGCGCCTGCGCACCTGGCTCCACGGCCGCTTCCGCGAGGCGGCGCGGCGCTTCGGCTTCGAGGAGTACGACGCCCCCGTGGTCGAGTCCGCCGACCTCTACGTGCGCAAGGCCGGCGAGGAGATCGTCGACCAGATCTACACCTTCCAGGACAAGTCCGGCCGCGACCTGGCCCTGCGGCCCGAGATGACCCCCTCCCTGGCGCGCATGGTGCTCCACAAGGGGGGCGCCCTCGGCCTGCCGATCAAGTGGTTCAGCCTGCCCCAGTGCTGGCGCTACGAGCGCATGACCCGGGGCCGCCGGCGCGAGCACTTCCAGTGGAACATGGACGTCTTCGGCGTCGCCGAGGTCACCGCCGAGGCCGAGCTGCTGGCCGCCGCCGTGGCCCTCTTCGAGGATCTCGGGATCAGGGCGGGGGAGGTGGAGGTGCGCGTCTCCAACCGGCGGCTGCTGCAGGGCCTGCTCCAGGACGGGGGCGTGGGCGACGACCTCTTCGAACCGGTCTGCGTGCTCCTGGACAAGCTGGAGAAGGTCCCCCGCGAGGCGGTGGAGGAGGAGCTGGGGCGCCTCGGCGTGGAGACCGCCGTCGTCGACCGCGCCCTCGAGTTCGCCTCCTGCGGCTCCCTGGAGGAGGCCCGGTCCCTGGGCGGCGACGCCAGGGGCCTGGAGGATCTCGAGCGCCTCTTCGAGCTGGCCGCCGCCTACGGGTACGACGGCTGGCTGCGCTTCGATCCCTCCCTCGTGCGCGGCCTGGCCTACTACACGGGCGTCGTCTTCGAGGCCTTCGCGGCGGCGGGGGAGCTGCGCGCCCTCTGCGGCGGCGGCCGCTACGACCGGCTGCTGTCGGCCTTCGGGGGGCGGGACGTGCCGGCCTGCGGCTTCGGCTTCGGCGACGCCGTCGTCATCGAGCTGCTGAACGACCTCGGGCGGCTGCCGGAACTGCCCGCCCAGGTCGACGACGTGGTCTTCGCCTTTGCCGGCGACCTGCGCGGCCCGGCCATGGAGGTGGCCGCCCGCCTGCGCCGCGCCGGGCGCTCCGTCGACCTGATCCTGGAGGACCGGCGCATGAAGTGGGCCTTCCGCCACGCCGACGCGGCCGGCGCCGCGCGGCTGGTGCTGCTGGCGCCGGAGGAGTGGGCGCGCGGCCTGGTGAAGGTGCGCGACCTGGCCACCGGCGTCGAAGTGGAGCAGCGCCCCGAGGAGCTGGGCTGACCGGAGGGGCGGTGTGCAGGTCGGTCTGAGCGCCTGGAGCTTCTCCGGCCTGCACCCGCGGGCGGGGCGGGGGCTCGACCCGCGGAGCCTGGAGGGGCTGATGGAGCTGGCCGGCGGCCACGGCCTGGCCGGCGTCGAGGGCCCCCCGGACTGGTTCGACGGCATCTCCCCCGCCGGGCGCACGGCCCTGCGCCATCGCCTGGAGGCCGACGGACTCGCCCTCTTCCTCGACACCGGCAGCGACGCCTACGCCGCGGACCTCTCGCCTCTGACGCGGACCCTCGACCTGGCCGCCGAGCTGGGGGCGCCGGTGGTCCGGACGACCCTGACCCGCCTCCTCGAGGGCGACCGCCGCGCCCTCGGCCGCCAGGGGTGCCAGGCCTTTCTGGAGGCTCTCGTGGAACCCCTGAAGCGAGCCTCGGCCCACGCCGAGAGGGTCGGCGTGGAGATCGGCATCGAGAACCACCAGGACCTGTGCTCGGCGGAGCTGGCGTGGCTCTGCGGGCAGGTGGGCAGCGAGCGCCTGGGGGTGACCATGGACGTGGGCAACGCCTGCGCCGCCGGCGAGACCTGCCTCGCCTTCGCCCGCGGCGTGCGGCCCTTCCTCAAGCACGTGCACCTCAAGGACTACCGGGTCCACTCCACCGAGTCGGGGTACCGCCTCGTCCGCTGCGCCCTCGGCGACGGCCTCGTCGACTGGGCGGAGATGCTGGCCTGGTTCGAGGCCGAGTCTCCCGGGGTGCAGGGGTGCATCGAGCTGGGGGCCACCACGGCGCGGCACGTCCGCCTGCTGGAGCCGGACTGGTGGGAGACCTGGCCCGAGCGCCCGTTCCTGCCCGGGGCGGTGGAGGCCCTCGGCGACCTGCACCGGGCGGCGAGGCCGGCGGCCGAAGAGTGGCGCACCCCCCACGAGCGCGGGCAGCCGCCCGGGCTCTGCGCCGCCTGGGAGATGGAGCAGTTCGAGGCCTCCGTGGGCTTTCTGCGCGGGCTGGCCGGATGAGCGGCGGGAGGATCCAGGATCGTCCGGGAGGAGGCCCCCGGCTGTCCCGCGCGCCCCGGCCCGAACCGCCGCCGGGGCCCATTTGACCGCGGGCGATCGAAGCTCCATATAGTCCCGCATGGCCACGAAATCCGGCATGGGAGACTCCCTCGAAATAGAGCTCGGGGTCGAGGAGGAGTTCTTCCTCGTCGACCCCCGCACCCGCGACCTCCTGCCGGACCCGGACCGCGGCATCTTCGAAGCCTGCCAGGAGGAGAGCGGCCCCCACAAGGTGGTGGCCGAGTTCCTCCGCTCGCAGATCGAGACCACCACCCGGGTCTGCGGGTCGGTGGCCGAGATCCGCACCGCCCTCGACGAGACCCGCCGCCTGGTCCTCGACGCGGCGGCGCGCCACGGCGCCGCGGTCCTGGCCGCCTCCACCCATCCCTTCGCCGCCTGGGACCGCCAGGTCGTCACCGCCGGCCAGCGCTACGAGCAGTTCGCCATGACCTACCAGCAGGCGGTCCGCGAGCTGCTCGTGGGCGGCATGCACGTCCACGCCGGCTTCGGCGACCCGGACAGCCGCGTGCGGGTCATGACCGCCCTGCGGCGCCACCTGCCGCTGCTCCACGCCCTCTCCGCCTCCTCGCCCTTCAGCAGCGGCCGCGAGACCGGCTTCAAGTCCTACCGGCTGACCATCTTCGGCAGCCTGCCGCGCACCGGCCTGCCGGGCCCCCTCGGCTCGTGGTCCGAGTTCGACCGCCTCGTGGCCCACTACCGCCGCATGGACTTCATCGAGGACGCCGGCGAGCTGTGGTGGGACATCCGCCCCTCCCGGAGCTATCCCACGGTGGAGCTGCGCGTGTGCGACGTCTGCCAGACCATCGACGACGCCATGAGCGTCGTGGCTCTCTACGCCTGCCTCGTGCGGCGCCTGCTGCGCCAGGACCGGGAGGACGGCCTGCCGCCGGAGCCGCCCACGGAGCTGATCGCCGAGAACTGCTGGCTGGCGCAGCGCTACGGCGTCCTCGCCTTCCTGGGCAACACCTCGGGGGCCGGGCGCATGGACATCGAGGAGCACGCCGCCGCCCTCGTCGAGGACCTGGCCGAGGAGGCCGGGGCTCTCGACTGCGAGGCCGAGCTGGCCCACGCCCTGCACCTGGTGCGCACCGGCGCCGGCGCCGACCGGCAGATCGACCACTTCCGGCTGCGCCGCCTGGAGGGCGACTCGCACGAGGAAGCCCTGCGGGCGGTGGTCGACCTGGTGGTGGAGGAGACCCGGACCGGCGTCCGCGGTCCGTCCGGATGACGAGGGCCGGCCGGGGGAGCGGCGGTCCTTCAGCGCAGGAGCAGCAGCTTGCGGGTCTGCTCCCGTCCGCCGGCCCGGAGCCGGAAGGCGTAGACGCCCGAAGCGATCTCCGACCCGCGGTGGTCGCGTCCATCCCAGACGAAGGAATGGGTTCCCGCCGGATGGGGCCCCCGGGCCAGGGTCGCGACCCGCTGTCCGCTCATGTTGAACACGGTCAGCTCCATGTCGGCCGCGGTGTCCAGGCCGATGCGGATCACCGTCGACTGGTTGAAGGGATTGGGGTAGTTCTGCGCCAGATGGAAGGCAGAAGGCCGGCCATCCACCCGCTCATGGCCCACCGCGGTCTCCGCCGGCGGGAGGGTGATCCGGTAGGCCTGGAGGCCCACCGCGCCGTCGGCGACGTAGACCAGGCCGTCGTCGTGGGGCTGGGCGCTCCAGGCGGAGCCCGGATAGGTGTGGTAGCCGGCTTCCACCGGCCGCGCCGGGTCGGTCAGGTCGAAGACCCGCAACCCCGCGTCGTAGCAGGCCCAGTACAGCAGCCCGTCCCGGACCCACGGGTTGTGCGGGCCGAGGATCTCACCGTGAGGCGGCGGTTGCATGCCGAAGGAGTGGATCAGCCGGGGTTGCCGCGGGTCGGCGATATCGACGACATGGAGACGCTGATCCCAGCCGCCGAACTCCTGGTTGCAGTAGACGTAGTCCCCCTCGGCCCAGGCGCTGTGGATGCCTTCCGGGAAGGGCAGGGCCGCCAACAGGGCGGGTGCGTCCGGGTCGGTGAGGTCGAGGAGGATCAGCCCGAAGAAATAGTCGCTGACGACGGCGATGCCGTCGCGGATGAAGATGTCGTGGATCAGCAGGTCGCTCTCGCGCCGCCAGGAGCCGGAGACCACGGGCGCCGCCGGATCGGATATGTCGACGATGCTCAGGCCCGGGCTGTCCATGTGAGCCAGATAGAGGCGGTCGCGGTCGATGAAGAGATTGTGGACGCCTCTCCAGCCTGGCTCCTCGAGCCGCGAGATCTCGACGGGATTGGCCGGATCGGAGATGTCGAGGATCAGCAACCCGAAGTCCACATCCATATCGATGTCCGTCTCCTGCACCCCTATCACCGCCAGATCACCGGAGATCTTGATGTCCACCGCAGGTCCGGGGGTGCGGACCTCGGCTACCTTGCGCATGTCGGCAGGATCGGAGATATCGACGAAATGGACGCGGCTGCGAAAATCCCCCATCAGCGCGTGGTCCCCCGCCAGATAGAGGTCGGTCCCCCAGGGCACCTCCCCTTCCCGGGGGGCGAGGAAGAGCACGATCTCGCCGACGCGTTCCACGCCGAGGCTGTCGGGGTCCTCGTCGGGGACGAGGGTGGGGAAGGGCGCGTGGCCGGTGTCCGCGAAGCCGGCGGTGTCCGCCTGGCCGGGGGTGGCCGCGTGGCTGGGGGGGGTGTCCGCCTGGCTGGTGGTGTCGGCGTGGCTGGTGTCGGCGTGGCTGGTGGCGGCGGCGCCGCCGGGGGTGGCCGCGGCCGCGAGGAGTACCACCAGCGGCAATACCGCCCGGTTCACGACAGGGATGGCTGCTGCATGCATGGCCGGTCCTCCTGGATTAAAGGGCGGCAGAGCCCCGATGTACAGGACGTTACTGGAGACTGCAAGGTTCCTCAATGACCCCACCCGCACCGCCCCCTGACCCGCGCCGCCACGACCTCGACGCCCTGCGCGCCGCGGCGATGCTCCTCGGCATCGTCCTGCACGCCGGGCTCTCCTTCGCGCCCTTCCCCTGGCCGGTGCAGGATACCCGGCAGAGCGAGTCCTACGGCCTGCTGTTCGCCGCCATCCACGGCTTCCGCATGCCCGTGTTCTTCCTGCTCAGCGGGTTCTTCACCGCCATGCTCTGGCGCCGCCGGGGCCTGAAGTCGCTCCTCTCCCATCGCCTGCGCCGCGTCTTCCTGCCCTTCCTGCTCGGGGTGTTCACCATCGTTCCCGCGGTCAACTGGATCAGCGGCTGGGCGATGGCCTCCGCCTTCGAGGCCAAGGCCGCCGCCGAGGACAGCATATGGACCGCCGCCCGGGACGGCGATACGGCCGCTGTCGAGCGCCACCTCGCGGACGGGGCCGACATGGAGGGGATGGATCCGGCCTTCGGGGTTACCCCCCTGGCGTGGGCGGCCCTGGCCGGCCGGGTGGAAGTTGCCGAGTGGCTGCTGGCAAAGGGGGCCGACGTGCACGGCCGCGGCCAGGACGGCGCAACGCCGCTGCACGCGGCCGCCTTCCTGGGCAGGAAGGAAGTCGCCGAGGTGCTGCTCCGCCACGGGGCGGACCCGGCCGCGAACAACCACAGGGGAGAGACCCCCCGGGATGCCCTGAAGGCGGACTGGGAGCTCACCCGGTACCTGGCGGACCTGCTGCAGGTCGAGTTCGACGAGGGGCGGGTCAAGGCGGGACGCCTTCAGATCGCCGGCCTGTTCGGAGGATCACCTCCCGGTGATGATCGCGAGGAGACCGCCAGGCCGGAGGAGGCGTCAGCCGGATTCCGGTATGTCAAGGCGATGGAGTCACCCGTGTTCGCGGCGCCTCTGTTCTCACATCTCTGGTTCCTGTGGTTCCTGTGCTGGTTCGTGCTCCTCTTCGCCCTCGTCACCGCACTGACGGGCTGGCTGAAGTGCCCGAAGCCGCCGCAGTGGCTGATCCTGTCGCCGGCGCGGTTCCTCTGGCTCATCCCCCTGACCCTGGTGCCCCAGGCCTTCATGGGACTGATCGTCCCCGGTTTTGGTGCAGACACTTCGCTGGGCCTGCTGCCCATGCCGCACGTGTTCCTCTACTACGTCCTGTTCTTCGCCTTCGGCGCCCTCTACTTCGACTGCGACGACCAAGACGGCCGGGTGGGCAAGTGGTGGTGGCTGGGGCTGCCGGCGGGACTGCTGGTCCTCTTCCCCCTCGGGCTGGGGGCGGCCACGGGCGCCTTCGGGCTGGGCGAGGGGATTCTCGGCCCGGGCACGGCCCGGACCGAGGCGGTGGTGTTGCAGGCGGTCTATCCCTGGATGATGGCCTTCGCCTGCATGGGCCTGTTCCGCAGGATCTGCTCCCGCGAGAATTCGAGAATCCGCTATCTCTCGGATTCGTCGTACTGGCTGTACCTGGCCCATCTGCCGCTGATCATCGGGTCTCAGTTCGCCGTGCGCGACTGGCCCCTGCCCTCGGCGCTGAAGTTCGTCCTCGTGCTGGTGGCGGTTACCGGTTTCCTGCTGGTCGTCTACCAGGTGCTCGTGCGCTACACCTCGCTGGGGCGGCTGCTGAACGGGCCGCGGGTGCGGCCGGGGGGGTAGAAGAGTTCTATCGTCCGGGTGGCGGCTCCTCCATAGGGAGGACATGATCGACGAGCCCTGTCTTCCGTGCGATGTCCATGATCTCGACGATCTGCCGCTGCGATGCCCGTTCATGTTCCTCACTCTCATTTGTCTGGATGACGATCGTGGTGGTGCTGTCCATCAGGCTTTGCTGCTTTCCCAGCTCTTCTCCAAGGGTGGAGAGGGTCACAGGCTTGTCGTTCAGCTTCATGTTGCCGTCCTGATCCACCACGAGGAACAGGTCTGCGCGTTCCTTGCGATCGTTGACGCGCACGCCGTACCAGTAGAACACTGTTCCAGCGCGGGCGTTTCGGAGAATCTCCAAGACTTCATCCGTCGTGCTGTCGGGCTTGAGCGCGAGGAGCTGGGCCCTCAATTCCGCGGACCAATCGTCCGGGTCGGTCCCCACCTGCTTCTCTCCGGATATCCGGATATCCCTTACCTCCGCGATCGCCCGAAGGACTGCTGCCCGAAGGACTGATTCCGCCTCCAGCCTCTCGCTCTCTTCATCGCCCAAGCTGTCGGCAATCGCCTGCATGCGCCCGCGCAATCTCTCCTTGAGTTCCTCGAACGTCAGGACTGTGTCCGGATCGATGGCCGGTGCCGGCTCGCCCCCCACCCAGTCGTCTGCAGCGCCGTACGAGGGCAGGGTCACGGCGGCCAGAGGGAACAGCAGTACCACCGCAAGCACGCGCGCCCGCGGCCCCATTCGGGACGCCCGACCGTCCAGCGTCCGGCGGATCCTCCGCGAGAGATCGGACTCGGTGGCGGCCAAGGTGCTCATCATGGGGACTCTTCTGGTTCGTGGGTTGGAGTGAGCCGCCTCTTCGGCGACCAGGGCGAGCCCGCGCGCATAGGCTTCCGCGCGGCCGGCGGCGGATACCACGAGATCGTCGCAGGCCTGCTCGGCTTCGCGCCGAAGCATGCGGCCGCAAAGCCATACGGCGGGATGGAAGAACAGGGCGGCCGTG
The DNA here is from genome assembly GCA_022827165.1 of Candidatus Latescibacterota bacterium. The sequence goes on along the minus strand of JAJDTN010000120.1, from coordinate 33,550 downwards.
ACCAGTCTCTGCAGCAGCAATGTGAGGTTGTCGCAGCGGCGCACGTGGGCCAGTTCGTGCATGAGGACCAGGGTCAACTCGTCACCCCGCAGTCTCTGCACGAGATCGGCGGGAACGACGATGAGCGGTCTGAGGATGCCGAGGACCATGGGCGAGCGAATGGAAGGAGAGGTCGCCACATCGACCCCGGGGTGACAGTCGAGGGACGCGCGCGCCCGCCGCAGGGCCTCGAAGAGCGGACCCTCTTGTTGCACATGCGCCTGCCGCCGGAGTCGCCGGAGGATGCCGAAGCCGGCCAGGGTCCTCCCGATGAGCAACGTCGTGCCCACGAGCCACAGGAGCGCTCCCCAGGCGGCAGGGGTAAACGGCACGCTGCTTGGGGCGAAGGCCGCGGGAGCCGCTGCCAAGGGCGTCAGCGCCGGGTGCTCGACCCGCGAGGCGGGGAGGGCATCCCAGCCGGGCTGCACGAACGCCGCCAAGGGCGCGAATACCGTGTAGGGGGAGCTGACCACAACGGCGGCGACCGGCTTGACGAGCACGGCCAGCCACAACAGGTGGCGCAGGGCCGGCGACTTCACCAGACGGCAAGGCGCCAGCACCAGGAGCGCCAGCCCCACCAGCTCGATGCTCAGCGAGCCCAGCCACGCGAAGAGCTGGTGGCCCAGCCCGTTCAGGGCCGCGCTCATCGCCGCTTCCCCCTTCTGCGCTGGAGGGCCCGGTCCAGCTCGGCGCGGATCGATCTCAGCTCCTCCTCGGTGAGGGACTGGCCGTCCAGCAGCTGGCTGACCAGCGCCTCGGCCGAGCCGGAGAAGAAGGAGTCCATGACCTCGCCCAGGGACCGTCGCGCCATGTCCTGGCGCGTCACCACCGGGTGGTAGAGGTCGGACCGGCCCTCGCGTTCCGAGACCAGGAAGCCCTTCTCCCGCAGAATGCGCATCATGGTCAGGACGGTGTTGTAGGCCATGGGCTTGACCGACTCCAGCCGCTGCTGGACCTGCCGGACGGCGGCGGGCGAATCGTCCCAGAGGACGTTCATGATCAGCGTCTCGAGCGGGGTCAGCCTCTTGTCGGGTCCCCCTTTCTGAGCCATGCGGCTGCTCCTTTCAACTAAGCGTTTAGTTGAGAACATACCCGGCGCCGCGGCGCATGTCAACTAAAATCTTAGTTGGATCGGTCGCCGCTTGAGGCCAATCGGACGGAGGATGTCCGGTGCCTTGCCATGGGATCCTGCGGACTCGGTCCGGAGATCTTCGACCCGGCATCGGAGCACAGCCGATGCTGCGGGACTGGCCCCTGCCATCTGCCCGCGAGTGCGCTTCCGGTGGTCGCCAGACCTGTCGTTCGCGCTGTGGCCAGCCCCCTGCCGAATTATCTCGGGATGCCCCTACTCACAAACCCACCCATCGCCGTCACCGTCCGTCATGTAGACGTACGCCGGATGGCCGCGCTTCACCGGGGCAATGCCGTGGCGTTCTGCCTCCGCGCAGGTAATCCTCCCGTTCCCGTTATCGTCCCACAGATCGAGAGGACTCCCCTCCGTCTCTGGCAACTCGGCCGGGATTCGCATGGAGTCAGGAGGTGCCACTCTGTGGCCGTCCAGAGCTTTCTCCAGGGCTGCCCGCTCCCTTCGGTCGATGCTCAAGCCATACTTGAGCTTCACCTGGATGACGGTTTCCGCAAACCCGCGTGGATCGATCCGCGGCATCCACTCCCCGGCATCTTTCCCACCCTTCTGGGAGTTCACGCCAGGATCGGAGAGCGTCAGGTTCAACAGGTCGTTGGCGAACCTCCGCTTCGTGGCCGCATCCGCCGCGCACAGGCCCGAGTCGTGGGCCTCGCTCAAGGCGACCACATGCTCGATATGGGTCTGTCGAAGGCTGCGGTAGAGCCTGCCCGTGTACCGGCATCGGATGCCTCCCATCCGGGCCGCTATGGCGGGCTCCAGGGACTGAGAGTACCGGTAGTCCCGCGCGCGGTCGTAGGGCGAGCATCGACTCTCCGGCTCGACTTCGAGACCCATCCAGGTATCGTCCTGGACCGAGCACCCCTGCAGAAGCAGGAAGAGGCAGGCGGCCACTCTCATATGCCAGCAGGAAAGAGAGATGTCGACCTCCGAAGAAATGTGAGCCCGGAATGGAATGGCGTTCGACTGTCGGCCGCAGATTCGCGAGGGGGTTCCCGCGCCGATCCGCGAACGGCGCGGTGTGCTTCCGGCAGACATGACATAGCTTGAGGGCAAGCGAGGGTTGAGGTCTTTCTGCAATTACGGGAGCCCTTGGCAGGATGAAGGATCAGATTCAACAAAGCTATAGCGCCTACACCGCCCTCCGGTCCGAAATGGACCACTGGCTCCAGCAGAGCCGGCGCCTCGATCCGCCCGGCCCCAACGACGGCGGCGAGGACGAGGCCAACTATGCCCTCGCGTGGTTCCCCCACTACCTGGTCACCGGCGACGAGGCGGTCCTGCGCCACTTCGAGGCGCTGAAGGCGGCTCTGAAGGGCTGGGTGGAGCGCGAGTGCCTCCACGGGTACGAGCCCGAGGCCGAGGCCCATCACGGGCCGGAACCGTTCCTGCTCTTCCTGCCGCGCTACATCGGCCTGCAGCCGCGGGATTCCGAGGCGGTCTCGCTGCTGGCGGATGCCGCCGAGCACATCGGCAACTGGGTGGCGGAGGTCCCGCCGTGGTACGACGACTCGCAGGACACCTTCGTCGGCTACCGCATCGGCACCCGGTGCGTGACCAACGACGACTGCGAGGCCTTCGAGCTGGCCGAGCACTTCCGCTTCCTCCACATCGCCCTCGCCGCCCACCGGGTGACGGGGGAGGAGCGCTACCTGGAGTGGGCCCTGCGCCATGGCCGCAAGCGGGCCGGGCGCCTGGTGGCGGCGCCGGAGCCGATGCCGCTGCTGTGGACCCTCGACGGCCAGGGGCTCGACGAGGCCGAGGTGGACGCGAGAGGTCTGCACGGGATCGCCGCCAGCGCCCACCACCTTCCCGGGGACCCGCTCGCCGGCATCGAGAACCTGCTGGCCTCGGGCGCGGTCTACGCCCTGGGCGATCTCTGGCTGCTGTCCGGCGAGGAGGTCTTCCGCGAGGCGGCGAGGCGGATCGTGGAGCCCCTGGTGACCAGCCTCGACGACCCCTGCAACGATCCCGCGGCGGCGGCCCTGAGCTACTACCGCTGGACCTTCGCCGACACCGGCCTCGACGCGGAGATCCGGTCGGGGCTGGAAGCTCTGCCCGAGAGCCCGCCGGAGCGGCTGGCCCTGGTCTTTCCCGAGGAGCGGCGCATCCGGGCGCCGGGGGTCGGCAAGCGCGCGGACATGGCCTTCTGGGGCGAGTGGTCCGAGGATGGATTGGTGAAGCCGGTACGCGAGCCGTCCACGGCCACCCTGACCCTGAGCTGGCAGGTGACGGGGGAGATCGGGCACGCGGCGCGCGCCCTGCGCGGCGCCGCGACGCGGTTGCAGATGGCCCGGCGCGTGCTGCGCGGCGGACGGGAACACGCCGATATGGGTGGCGCCGTCTGCTCGGTGGCCGCGGGACACGGCCGCAACTGGGGGCAGGGCGCGGTCACGGCGTGCTACGGCCCGCTGCTGCTGGGGACGCGGGAGATTCAGGGCGAGGTCCGGCCGCTGCTGGAGTTCCGGCGGGATGACGGCAGGAGCCACCCGCCTCCGACCCTGCTCTCGCTGGTGCGCCCGTTACCCGGGGAGCAGTCAGCGGCCGAGGCGATCTCGTCCTCGGCGTCGATCCCCTCGCGCAGGGCGGCCTCCACCAGGACCGCGTCGGGCACGACCCGCCGCTCGACGATGGTGGTCTTCCACAACGGGGGAGAGACGCAGCTGGCCTTCTCCTGGAGAATCCCCGGCGACGGCGAGGAGAGCCCGTGGCGCCAGGAACGGCTCGCGCCGGGCAGCACCTGCGAGCGCTCCGGTTGAGGCGACCCCATGGGCCTGCGCGATTTCCCCGTCCTCACCTTCGACACCTACGGCACCCTGATCGACTGGGAGACCGGGATCTGGGAGGCGCTGCAGCCCCTCTGCTCGCGGCTGGCCGATCCGCCGCGCCGCGATGACGCCCTGGCCGCCTTCGCCCGCGAGGAGTCGGCCTGCCAGGCGGCGAACCCCGGCCTGCTCTACTCGGACCTGCTGGCGGCCGTTCACCACGGCCTGGCCCGGCGATGGGGCGGGGAAACTGATCAGGCCGAGAGCCGCCGCTTCGGCCGGTCCGTCGGCGACTGGCCCGCCTACGAGGACGCGGCCCCGGCGCTGGGCTGGCTGAAGGGCCACCACCGGCTGGTCACCCTCACCAACTGCGACCGCGCCAGCTACCACGGCAGCGCCGCCCGCCTCGGTGATCCCTGGGACGCGGTGCTCACCGCCGAGGAGATCGGCTCGTACAAGCCGGCGGCGGCCAACTTCGAGTTCCTGCTGGCCAGGGTGAGAGCCGACTTCGGCGCCGGCCCGGAGAGCATCCTGCACGTGGCGCAGAGCCTCTTCCACGACCACGTGCCGGCGAAGGCGATGGGACTGGCCACGGCTTGGATCGACCGGCGGGGAGGCCGTGGCGGCGGCGCTACGTTCCCGCCATCGCAGGCGGTGGAGCCAGACTTCCGATTCGGCAGCATGGCCGAGTTGGTTGAGCGGCACCAAACCGAAGGGGGTTGAGACCGGAGCCCGCATTGCCGGCCCCGAAGGCGTTCCTGGATTCCTGGTAGACGACTCTCCAGATGGACCGGGCTGCGCCGGGATTGCCAACGTCACTTTCGGCATTAGATTTCTGACAAAACCAATCGGAGACACGACCATGCGCGGGCTTCCCCAGCGCATCATGGAGCATGCCGCCACGCTTCCGGAGGCCGCGCCGCTGTGTCCGGCTGCACTGCTGCACCTCGGCAATCGGGCGGCCGTCGACCAGGCCTTGTCGCGCCTTGCGCGGTCAACCCACCTCATGCGCATCTGCCAGGGCGTCTACATGCGCCCCGTCGAGACCCGCTTCGGCCTGCGTGCCCCCAGCGTCGGCAAAGCGCTCGCCGCGCTGGAGGCCTTGTGGGGGGAACCGATCGTGCCGTGTGGAGGCGCCGCGGCCAACTGCCTGGGCCTGACCACGCAGAATCCGGTGCGCCCGGTCTATCTCACCTCCGGCCCCAATCGGCGGCTGCAATTCGGATCGCTCGTCGTCGAGCTGCGCCACGCCCCGCGCTGGCAACTGGCGGCCCCGCACCGCAAGGCGGGAGACGCCATCCGCGCCTTGGCGTGGCTGGGGCCCGGGGAGGTCGAGGACGGTCTCGAAACGGTCCTCCCCCAGCTGTCCGATGCGGATCGGGATGAGCTCGGGGCCGCCCGGGCCGTCATGCCCATCTGGCTGGCGGAACCGCTGAGCGCCCGCCTGTCCCATGGCTGAGGAACCGTACGATGCGATGGAGCATTGCGCCGTGATCGAAGCGCAGACCAACTCGGCGACCTACAGCAACTGCCCTTCCCACCAGTCCACGTAGTCCGCGTCGCTGATCTCCGGTGACAGGCCCCGCCCCTCCATGGCCCGCCTGAAACCCGCGGCCATGTGCTCGTCCCAATAAGCCTGCACTTCCGCAGGCTCCGGCCTCTCGCCCATATCCCCCGTCTCCGCGATCCAGGCGTCGAGACGTCCCCCAAGCCGGCGCCTCACGCTCTCATGGGCAGGATCCCCCGCGAGGTTGTGCAGCTCGTGGGGATCCGCCTCCAGGTCGTAGAGCTCCTCCCGGGGCCGGGTCGGCTCGAGGAACGACTGCTGCGTGGGGGCCAGCTCACCCCTTGCCGCCAGCAGCGGCATCAGCGTCCAGAGGGGGTACTGCAGCTTCTTGTAGCCGTTGAACTGCATGTACGGACGGTCGGGGTGGTAGTTGCGGATCAGCTTGTGGTGATGCGTGCGGATGCAGCGGATGCGGTCGTTGGTGCCGTCGCAGCGGTCCCGGGCGGCGAACACGGCGTCCCGGTCCACGGCCCCGGGACCGAGGAAGACCTGCCCCTGCATGTGGCGGGAGATCTCGACGCCGGCGAGGGCCAGGGCCGTGGGGGCGAGGTCGACGCCGCTCACGAGGCGGTCGCTGACGAGGCCAGACTCGAGGCGGCCGGGCCAGCGGACGATGAGGGGGATGCGGATGCCGCCGTCGTAGAGGAACTGCTTGCAGCGGGGGTGGGCGCGTCCGTGGTCGCTCAGGAAGAAGACGATCGTCTCCTCGGCGAGGCCTTCCGCATCGAGGCGCGCCAGGACCTGCCCCACCCTGCGGTCCAGGATCTGGATGCTCTCCAGGTAGAGGGACCAGTCCCTGCGGGCGAGGGGATGGTCGGGGTAGTACGGCGGCAGCTCCACGTCTTCCGGCGGGATGGGGGACTCCGGGTCCGGCTGGAAGACGCGGTGCGTGTCGGTGATGTTGACCTGCGCGTAGAAGGGCTGCCCCGCGTCTCGTTCGCTCCAGTCGACGCCGTCGAAGGGCCGTTCCCGCAGGAAGTTGAAGTCGGTCTTGCCCGGCCGGTCGAAAGGGGGTCCCTGGCTGTTGCAGGTGAAGTACCCGGCCTCGCGGAAGCAGTCGGTGACGAGCCTCATGTCGGCCCGCAGCGGCCGGTCGCGGTTGCTGCGGTGGTTGTGGGCGTCGAAGTGGGTCTGCCAGGTCCCGGTGATCAGGGCGGAGCGGCTCGCCGAGCAGACCGGGGCGGTGACGAAGGCGTGGGTGTGGCGGAGGCCCTCGGAGGCGAGGCGGTCGATGTGGGGGGTGCGGACGGCAGGGGTGCCGTAGCAGCCCAGGTCGGGGGAGAGGTCCTCGCCGTAGATCCAGAGGACGTTGGGTAGCTTGTCGGAGGGCAAGAGCGGTCAGGCGCCCGCCCCGGGTGCTCAGAGCTTGATGACCGCGATGAGGACGCCGGTGAGGGTTACCAGCGTGCCCATAGTCCAGAGGAAATGGGTGTCCATGCGCTTGTTGGTCCGGTCGATGCGGTCATTCAGCAAGCGGTGAGTCTCGTCGATCCGGTCGCTCAGCGAACGTTGGGTCTCGTCGATGCGGTTGTGCAGGGCCCCCAGTTGGACCCCCACCTCGGCCCGCAACTCCTTGATGTCGTCGCGCAGATAGCTGATGCTCCAAGGCATTTCCTCGGGCGCGGGGACTGCTCGCCTCGGAGGGTCGGCGCCTTCGCTCATGCCGGGCTCCTGGGGTCTGGTAGGACCATGTGAATGTAGTCGGCGCGGCAGGAATTACCAGACCGCCACAGGTACCCGGAAGCAAACGTTCCGCGGCCTTCGACCAGCGGCCTGCGTCGGCGGTCAGCCCCCCTCCAGCCCCCGCAGCTGATCCGTCGCCGCCAGGGGCTCGATCCCGTTCTCCAGGGTGCCGATGCCGCCGGAGAAGGTCATGCGCACCGCGTCTCCCACCTGCAGCCCGTCGGCCAGATCCGCCTCCGAGAACACGATCGGCGTGCCCCAGTAGAGGGCCTGCAGCTGCCCCGGCTCCAGGGGCATCCGGCGGAAGAGGGTGCGCTCCATGTGCAGCAGGCCGTCGGGCATGTTGAGGTGGTCCCGGCCGGTGTCTCCCTGCTTGAAGCCGACCCGCTGGCCAGCGCGCAGGATCTCGCAGGTCACCGTGACCCGGCGGCTGTCGTACTCGTCCGCCGTCACCAGCAGCGGCCCCAGGCTGGCGCAGCCCCCGGCCCAGTTCTTGGCCTGGGGCAGGTTGAGGGGGTTGGCCGCCTCCATGCCGTTGTCGGTGGCGTCGTTGCCGCCGGTGTACCCCAGCCGCTCCACCTGGCCGGCGCGGTTGAGCCCGTACACCGTGACCAGCTCCGTCTCCGGCACCAGGCGCTCGGTCTCCGCCGGCCGCGTCAGGGTCTGGCCGTGGCCGACGACGGCGGCGGGATCGTCCTTGGAGAACAGCTCCGGCCGGCCTCCGGCGGCGCACTCGCGGTACTTCTGGTCGTACACGTTCACCGCCTCGCCCGTGGCCTGCTGCGCCTCGATCTCGCGCAGCTTGGCGCTGTCCTCGTGGGTGACCCCCGCCAGCCACACCCGCAGGCCCCTGGGCCGGTCCGCCGGGGCGCTCACCGGCTTGAGCAGGTGGGGGGCCGAGGGTCCGCGGCCCTGGAGCAGCTCGGCCAAGGGCAGGCGCCGGTTGCCGGAGGCCGCCCGCGCGGCGCTCTCCAGGGCCGCGCCGAATCCGTCGGTGTCGCCGCCGCCGCCGTAGTAGAGCTCGTGCACCGAGCCCGGGCCGTCCCCCTCGCTCAGGTCGATCACCTCGTCGCCGTCCACCAGCCCCAGGTGCTCGGGCCGGCCGGAGGCCGGGTCGCGGAACTGCAGCAGTCTCATGACACCTCCCGGGTCACAGGAACAGGGGAGGGCCGCCGGCCGGCAGGATGCCCTCCCTCTCGGCTCGCGCCATCAGATCCTCGATGGCGGCCCGGCCGTCGCCGCCGTAGTCGAGGGTATGGTCGTTCACGTACAGCTCGATGTGGGCCTCCATGACCTCGGGCTCCATCTCCTGGGCCTGGCCGGCCACGTAGCCCCGCACCTCCTCGGGATAGGCGTGGGCGTACTCGACGCTGCGCCGCAGGCCGTCCTCGAGGCGGCGGATCTCTGCGGCCCCCAGCCGGCGGCGGGCGGCGATGCCTCCCAGCGGGATGGGATGGCCGGTGGTCTGCTCCCACCACTCCCCCAGGTCGAGGACGCGGTGCAGCCCGTAGCGGGGGTAGGTGAAGCGGCTCTCGTGGATGATGACCCCGGCGTCGGCCTGACCGTCGCGCACGGCGCCCATGATGCGGTGGAAGGGCATCTCCACGGTGCGCTCCAGGCCGGGGGCGAAGAGGCGCAGGAGCAGGGCCGCCGTGGTCCGCTTCCCGGGGATGGCCACCCGCAGGCGGGCCAGCTCGCCGGGCTCGATGCTCTCGCGGGCGACGACGAGGGGTCCGCAGCCGCGGCCGAGGGCGCCGCCGGAGCGCAGCAGGCAGTAGTCGCCGAGCAGATGCCCCAGGGCGTGGAAGGAGACCTTCACCACGTCCAGCTCGGAGCGGGCGGCCATGCCGTTGAGGGTTTCGATGTCGAGGAGGACCTCCTGCACCGCCGGCGCCCCGGGGACCCGCCCGTGGACGAGGGCGTAGAAGATGAAGGTGTCGTTGGGGCAGGGGGAGTAGCCGAGGGAGAGGGGGTCGCTCACGAGGGCAACACCTCCACCAGGATGAGGGCCGCCTCCTGGGCGCGGCGGCTGGCCAGGGGCAGGTCCCAGGCCGACGTGTCCCGGTCCTCCACCCGGTTGCTGATGGCGCGCACCTCCACCAGGGGCACGCCGTACATCCAGCAGAGCTGCGCCGCCACGGCCCCCTCCATGCTCTCGCACAGGGCCCCGGGCGCCCGGGAGGCGCGCTCGCGGCCGAGGGCCGCCGTGCCGCTGCAGGCCTGCACGGTGACGAAGGGCCCCAGGGCCACGCGGGCCTCCATGCGATCCTCGAGGGCCGTGGCCGCGGCCCGGCTCAGCTCGGCGTCGAGGGGGTACTCGTTGTAGCGGCTCTCGCCGCCGGCCTCGGCCACGGGGATGCCGATCTCCTCGGCGGAGCGCCAGCCGGCGGGGGTGACCACCCCGAGGTCGCCGAAGCTCTCCGTCGTGGCCACGGCCAGGTCCCCCAGGCCGAGGCCGGCGCCCTCGTAGGCGCCGCCCACGCCGAACTGCAGCACCCACGGGGGAAGCTCCATCTGCAGCCAGCGGGTCAGGGCGTGGGCCGTGTTCACGGCGCCGAGGCCGGTTTCCACGACCTGCACCGCCCGCCCTCCCAGGCTCCCCCGCGTCCACTGGCGGCCAGCCACCGACTGCCGCAGCGGCTGGTTCAGGCCGCCCGCCACCCGGTCCTGCTCGAAGGCGGTGGCGCTGAGAAGGAGGGGGGTCAGGGCGCCTCGAAGGAGAGGACGATCTTGGCCGGCCGTTCCGGCGCCGGCTTGTCGGCGGCCAGCTCGAAGGCGCGCTGGATCTCGGCGAAGGGGAGCACGTGGCTCACCAGGTCGGACAGGTCGAGGCGCCCTTCCTCGATCCAGGTCAGGGCGTTGGCGTAGTCGTCGTACGGCTGATCGCCGGCGTTGATCGTCATCACCAGGTTGATCTCGCGCCACTGCATCTCCTGCACGGGCAGGTCGAGGACGCCCCCAGGCACCTGCTTGTCGGGCACGCCGAAGCCGATGACGGAGCCGCCCCGGCGGCACAGGAGCGCCGCGGCGCCGTAGGTCTCGGCGCCGCCCACGGCTTCCACCACCAAGTCGGCCATGGCTCCGCCGGTGATCTCGCCCACGGCCTCCACCGGATCGACGGCGGTGGGGTCGATGGTGTGGGTCGCCCCCATGCGCGACGCCATTTCCCGCCGCCAGTCGAGAGGCTCCACGGCGACGATGTCGCGGGCCCCCAGGTTGCGCAGCACCGCCGTGAACAGCAGCCCCGCCGGCCCCTGGCCGAGGACCACCGCGCGCTGGTTGATGATGTTGCCGAGCTTGCGGAAGGGGCGGATGACGGTGCCCAGGAGCTGGGTCAGCAGCATCCGCTCGGGGACTTCGTCCGAGGGCAGCCGCAGCAGCCCGTTGTCCCGGGTGAGGACGGCTTCCTGGAACAGGCCGTTGCCGCGGTCGAAGCCCCACAGCAGCACCCGCTCGCCCTCGGCGTAGGCGCCCGAGGGGCAGGACTCGACGCGGCCGATCCCCTCGTGGCCGGTGCCGCCCGCGGCCTTGGGGAAGCCGGGGTGGACGCCGAGGAACTCCGGCAGGTCGCTGCCGCAGACGGCGACCTGCTCCAGGCGCACGCGCATCTTCCCCGGCCCCGGTACCGGCTCGTCGACGTCGACGAATTCCCAGTGGCGGACGGCGCGCAGGCGGGCGGCTTTCATGGTGTCGGCCTCGGAGGGAGGCGGTCGTTGCGGTGGAGTCTCTTCATGCGTATTTGGGGACCGGCCAATGCCCCCACGAGTCTGAGGGAGGTGAGCGTTCGGGTCTTGCCACTCCCGAGCTGGATGATCAGCCTGAGGACCGGCCGACTTTGTGCCAAGGGTCCATCAGGCGCCACCTCTTTCTTCGCCTTCTCTTCGACGTATTCGCACCCTACTCCCCGTAACAACAATCAGAGCTGGTTCGCTCATCGCGTCAGGATGGCGGTCGATCAATTCCTGCATGGCGGTCACCTTTTCGAGCACCGTCATCTCGACAAAGCGAATGATGCACGGATGAGGCAATCTGCGCACAAAGACCAATTCGCCAAAGTCCTTGTCCTCGGTGACCAGGATTCGTCGTTCTTCCATGGCCAAAGCCAGAAGTTCCTCGTCCGCCGCGCGAGGGTTCCTGTCCAAGGCCGACAGGACGTCATGCCCCTGGTCTACCAATGCACTCTGCATTCGCTGGGAAGAGGCGCATACGTCGAGGAGAAACCTCATCCCGCCGTCCGCATGGGCATACGCTCATGCACCTGCTCGCCCGCAACCGAGCGGTGGGCAAACACCAGGCACGCGCGAATGTCCTGCGGTTCGAGGAACGGGTGCTCCTGCAAGATTGCCCGCTCGGTATCCCCGGCGGCGAGCATGCCCAGAATGTGTTCAACGGCGATGCGCATGTCTCGGACAATCGGTTTGCCGCCGAAGACATCCGGGCGCGTGGTGATGCGTTGGAGCAGTTCCTCTTCAGTCGTCATGGGGCCTTTGTCCCGATCTCAGTTCCAAAACAGAACAGGTTCCCATCGTTACCTGTTGGTGCGAGAAGTCGCGAGGGAAGTCTCGTATCGGTAACCCAAGGAACCTGCCATGGGCAAGCTACGGGCACGGAAGAAGGGCGTCAAAGGAACGTGGCCATCGGAGTTGTGAGCCGCCAAGCCCCACGTCGGTCAACGACCTGAGGTTCGCATCGAGGTATCCGTTGCAACGCTGGGGAGGCGGGCGGCTCTCAAGGACTCGGCCCCTGCACGCCGGCGCCTACCGGTGGGGGATGTCCGCCATCCAGCAGGAAGCCCTCGGCCTGCATGTTGAACAGCTCGGCGTAGAGCCCGTCCTGGGCCATCAGCTCCCCATGGCTGCCGCGCTCGATGATGCGTCCCTGTTGGAATACGTAGATCGTGTCCGCCATGCGCACCGTCGAGAAGCGGTGCGAGACGAGGACGGTGGTCCTGCCGGCGGTCAGCTCGAGAAAGCGCCGGAAGATGCCGTACTCGGCGCGGGCGTCGAGTACGCTGGTCGGCTCGTCCAAAACGAGGATGTCGGAGTGGCGGAAGAAGGCGCGCGCCAGGGCGATCTTCAGCCACTGCCCGCCGGACAGCTCGGAGCCCCTCTGGAACCAGGAGCCGACGCGGGTCTGATAGCCCTCGTCCAGGGTCTCGATGAACTCGTGCAAACCGGCCTTCTCAGCCGCGGCCTCGATGCCGTCCAGATCGTCGAGCCGGTCGTACTGCGCGTAGCCGATGTTCTCGGCCACCGTCCCGTGGTAGCGCATGTAGTCCTGGAAGATGACGCCGAAGCGCCCGCGGTACGTCTCCACGTTGTACTCGCGCAGGTCGCGGCCCCCGAGATGAATCCGTCCTTCCGTCGGATCGTAGAGCCGGGTCAGCAGCTTGACGAAGGTCGTCTTGCCGGAGCCGTTCTCGCCCACCAGGGCGATGCGCTCGCCGGGGCGAATGGTGAGCGACACCCCTTCGATGGCAGGCTGGTCACTCGTCGGATAGGTCAGGGAGACGTTGTCGAACACGATCCCCGGGCCGAGATCGGCCGGCACGTCGGGGAGGTCCGGTTCGGGCCTGATCTGCGGTTGCAGGTCGAGAAAGGCCTGGTAGCCCTGAATGCCTTCCAGCGAGTCTTCCCAGGCCCACACCATTCCGGAGAGGCCCGACACCGCCTTCTGAGCGATGAAGACCACGGCAAGGGCCATGAGGGCCAGCCCCAGGGAGATCTCCCTGGCCGTCACCTGCTCGACGAGCCAGTAGCCGAAGCCGAGGGCGATCGCCAGGAAGGGCAGGTAGAAAGCCAGGTTTCTGACCGCCCCGCCGACGGTGAACAACTGCTTGCGGTAGTACAGTTCGGCCAACTCCTCGGCCATGCCTCCAAGATAGGGGACGAGACCGAAGAGGCGGATCTCCTTGGCAGGATCCCGGCCTGAGAGCAAGTGCTCGAGGTAGGACAAGCGGCTCCGTTCCGAAACCCCCGAATCCTCATCCTCCTTCGGCCGCGTCAGCCACTTCACGAGATGGACGGCCAGCAGCGCCGCCGCGGCCGCAAAGATCGGCCAGCCGATCAGGGTGCAGAGAACGACCAGCCCCGCCGCCTGGACGCCGAGGAGGATGAAGCTGTATATCGAATCCATCACCCCGCAGGCTGTGTACTCGAGGGCGTGACGGTTCTTCAGCAGGTCCCGCTGTCCGGCCGCTTCGATCTCCACCAGGTCGAGTTCCGAGGACTTGGCGATGAACTCGCGCCGCAAGAGCAGTTCGAGGTGAAATCTCGCCCGCGAACCCAGCCAGTAGGCGATCTGCCGCCCGACGGCCTCCGTCGCCAGCAGGCCCCCCGCCAGCAGCGCCAGACGAGTCAGCATCTGTCCGCTCTGCCGCGGATCCTCGAGCGCCGCCATGAGCCAGTCCACCCCCCACCAGATGGCAAGGCAGCGCAGAATGACGAACAGCCCATGGATCACCGAGAACACGGCGCGGGCCACGAACAGGGCCGGAGAGGCTTCCCGCGACTTCGCGGTCGTCCACCGCATCACGTACAGCCATTCGTCCATCTGGTTCCGGAACGACCGCGGGAGGAGTCTTGTCGTTGTCATCGGTCGGTTTCCTGTGGCCCACGGTGATGCGCTTGCAGGGAACGGCCCCGTATACTAAGCCGTTGGTTGAGTTCGAGGGAGGGCCGACGAACCCGACCGGGACCTATCACAGAGGAGGCAGCCATGCCGAGGCTATTCGGCCGCCGCTACAGCCGGCGGCAGTTGCAGGATCTCGTGGGGGACATGAGCCAGGTGGCCGGCGTCCGCCGCGCCGAGCTGGTGGAGGGCAACGAGCGCGGCGCCGGGCTGGTGGAGGTCTTCAACGCCTCCGGCCTCTGTCTGTCGGTGCTGCCCGGCCGCGCCCTGGACATCGCCTCCGCCCACTACAAGGGGATGTCGCTGTGCTTCCGGTCGAAGACGGGGGACGTGGGGCCGGCCTTCTACGAGCCCGCCGGCGACGGCTGGATGCGGGGCTCCTTCCTCGGGCTGCTGACGACCTGCGGCCTCGCCTTCGTCGGCCACGCCGAGGTCGACCCCGAGGAGGAGGACGAGGAGCTGGGCCTCCACGGGCGGCTCTCCTACATCCCGGCCAAGGAGGTGTACGCCCGCGGCGGCTGGGAGGGGGAGGAGTACGTCATCCGCATCGGCGGCCGCATGCGCGAGCACATCATGTTCGGCCACTGCCTGGAGATGACCCGCGAGATCTCCATGGTCCTCGGCGAGCGCCGCTTCCACATCCACGACCGCGTCGAGAACCTCGGCGGCGACCCGTCGCCGCTGATGGTCCTCTACCACACGAACCCCGGCTGGCCTCTGCTCGACCGGGGCTCCCGCCTGGTCCTGCGCTCGAACCGGGCCACCGAGTGGACGGAGGACCGCGAGGTGGGGCCCGAGGTCTACACGACCGCCGCGGCCCCCCGCAAGAAGGCGCGCCACGACGTCTGCGTGCACCGGCCCCGCGCCGACCGCCGGGGACAGGTCCACGTGGGCTTCGTGAACGACCGCCTCGGCCTGGGTCTCTACTGGCGCTTCCCGGTGGCGGAGATTCCCCTGATCACCCAGTGGCAGCACTTCCACCGGGGTTCGTACGTGACCGGCATCGAGCCTGGCAACTGCTCCGCCCTCGGCCGCGCCTGGAACCGCGCCAACGGCTCCCTGGAGTACCTGGAGCCGGGCGAGGTCCGCGACTTCCACCTGGAGATGGGGGTCCTCGACGGCGCGGAGGAGATCCAGGCCTTCGAGGAGAAGCACGGCCCCGCCGGCGGCGGGGATTCCGCCTGAGGCCTCAGGCGCCGAGGACCTGCCGGTAGCAGTCGATCACGCGCCGGGCGACGCGGTCCTCGGTGTAGCGCGCCACCACCCGCTCCCGGGCCGCCTGCCCCATGCGGCGGCACGCCTCCTCGTCCTCCAGCAGGCCCCCCACCGCCTCGGCCAGCGCCGCCGCGTCGCGCACCGGCGTCAGCCTTCCCGTGACGCCGTCGACGACGATCTCGCGGCAGCCGCGGATGTCGCAGGCTACCGCCGGCCGCGCCATGGCCCCCGCCTCCAGCAGCGACCGCGAGAGCCCCTCCCGGTGCGAGGCGAGGACGAAGAGGTCCATCGCCGCGTACAGGGCCGGCATGTCGTCCCGCCCCTGCAGGACGGCGCAGCGGTCGGCCACGCCGTGGGCCCGGGCCAGCTCATGGGGGTCGACGGCGTCGGACTGTTCCGGCTCGAAGAGCCCGACCACCAGGAAGCGCACGTCGTCCCGCTGCCGGGCGACGCGGCCGGCCATGTCGAAGAACTCGGCGTAACCCTTCTCCCGCACCAGACGGCCCGTGGTGCCCACTACGAGGTGGTCTGCATCCCAACCCAACTCGGCGCGCCGTCGGGCGCCTGCTTCCGGGTCGGCGGCCGGGTCGAAGTACGACTCGTCGACGCCGTTGCCCACGAGGTGCAGTCGGTCGGCGGCCTTGAAGCGGTGGTCGCGCGCGTACTCCAGGTCCTCCTCGACCTGGAAGAGCAGGTGATGGCACCAGTTCGCCGTCCAGCGCTCCGCCGCCAGGGCCTCGACCCGGCGAAGGCCGCGGGTGCGGTCGTGAAACAGGAAGCCATGCACCGTGTGCAGCACCCGGCGTGCGCCGGCCAGGCGCGCCGCCGGCGGGCCCAGGAGGCCGCCCTTGGGGTTGTGGCTGTGGACGATGTCGTAGCCGCCGCGGCGCACGGCGAAATAGAGCTCGGCGGCGCAGCGGGCGTCGGCCGCCGGCGAGATCTCGCGCTCGAAGGTCTGGTAGTGGACCCGCACGCCGAGGCCGGCGAAAGCGGCCTCGTAGTCGACGCCGCCCGGGGTGCCGGAGTCGGGGGCGCGTCCGCAGAGCAGGTGGATCTCGAACCCGGCGTCGGCCAGGCGGCCCAGTCGCCGGCGCAGCAGCAGGTAGGCGATGCGGTCCGTGGGGACCACGTGGGCGACGCGGGCGGCCATCCTGGGGCCTCAGTGCCTGCCGAGGCGCCTGGCCCCCAAGGCGCGCGACGCAGGCGGGCAGGGGATCCATCGACCGGGCGCAACGGGGCGCGCCGGCATGTATCGGCGAGGGGACTCGCGCGAGACGGGGCGCGCAGGCACTCAGATCCCCGCCTGGGCGAAGACCTTGCGAAGGGCGGTCCTCGTGGCGGCGCAGGCCTCGGCCGCCGGCATCTCCCGCAGGCGCCGGCTGAAGGGCTCGACCATCACCGGACCGTCGTAGCCGATGCGCTCGAGGCTGCCCAGGAAGGCGGAGATGTCGATGACGCCGGTCTCGCCGGGAAGGCAGCGCTCGTGGTCGAGTTGCTCCCCCACGGGCCGGCGGGGGGCGTCGTTGACGTGTACGTCCACCACCTGCGCCGCTTCCAGCCTCAGCAGGTGGGAGGCCTCCTCCCGGGCCGTGTACCAGTGCCAGGCGTCGAGCAGGTAGCCGCAGTTGGGCCCCACGGCGGCGCACAGCTGCCCCATCTGGTCCATGGTGTGGACGAACTCGTGGCGGCGCCCCCGGCGGCTGTTGTCGGGCCCCACGTACTCCAGCCCGAGGCGGATCCCGTGGCCGGCGAGGATCTCCACCGCCGGCTTCAGCCGCCGCGCGTGGAGGGCGAAGTTCTCCTCGTAGGTCAGCTCGTCGGAGGCGGGGGCGATCCAGGTGGCGGTGCGCCCCACGCCCAGGGCCTCGGCGGTGCGCGCCAGGGCGGGCAGGGCGTGCAGGTCTCGCTCGAAGTCGGCCTCGGCGCCGCGGAAGTCGAGGGGGAAGCCGAAGGCGGAGAGGCGCACGCCGGCGGCAGCGGCGGCGTCGGCGGCGGCGGAAGCACCTTGGCCGGCCGCCTCGGCGATGTTGAAGTGGCAGCCTTCGAAGCCGTGGGCGGCGGCCAGCCGCAGGGTGTCCGCCAGGCCGCCGGCGGCGACGCCGATGGCGCCGGGGCTCAGGGAGGTGAACACGCGCCTCTCCCGGGCCTCAGGCGGCGACGTTGTTGCGCGGCTGTCCCTCGAGCCAGGCGATGATGTTGTCCACGGCGCCGACGTTGAGCAGTTCCACCCCCTCCGGGGTCTGGTCGGCCATGTGCGGTGTCATCACCACCTGCTCGCAGCGCTTGATGGGGTGGTCCTCCAGGAAGGGCTCGTCGGGGAAGACGTCGAGGCCGGCGCCGGCGAGCCCTCCGGCGTCGAGGGCCGCGGCCAGGGCCTTGAGGTCGACCACCTCGCCGCGGGCGCCGTTGAGCAGCACCGCCTCCGGCTTCATGGCGGCCAGCTGCGGCGCCGCGATGAGGTGCCGCGTGTCGTCGGTGAGGGCCACGTGGAGGCTCACGTAGTCGGACCGGGCGAGCAGCTCGTCCAGCTCGACGAACTCCACCCCCAGGTCCGCCGCCCTCTCGGGGGAGGGGTTGAAGGTCCAGGCGATCACCTCCATGCCGAGGCAGGCCCCGAGGCGCGCCATCTCGGCGCCGATGTTGCCGGTGCCGACGATGCCCAGGACCTTGCCCTGCACGGTGAGGTTCATGCGCCGCGTCCAGCGGTGCTCGCGCAGCTCGGCGGTCTGGAAGGCGGCGCGCTTGGCCACGGTGAAGAGCAGGCCGAACATGTGCTCGGCCACCACCGGCGCCGTGCGCCCCGGCTGGTTGGAGACGACGATGCCGCGCTCCCGCGCCACGTCGAGGTCGATCATGTCGGTGCCGATGGAGCAGGTGGTGATCATCCTCAGGTCGGGCAGGGCCCGCAGCTCGTCGGCGCGCCAGCTCACGGCGCCCCGGGAGTTGATGATGACGTCGAAGCCGCGGGCGCGCTCGACCTGATCGGCCTTGTCGGCCGGCCGCGTCTCGTGGACGGTGACCTCGCCGTAGGGCGCCAGGCGGTCGAGCTGCGGGGAGCCGGCGATCTGGGGCGGGTCGTCGCCGGGCACGAGGATCTTCACTCGGTCCATGGGAATCATCGTCTGGGATCGGGTGGAAGGAGGGCGGCGGGCAAGGCTACATTTGGCGCCCCTTTTCTGTCAAAACCCCGCCGGACCGACGCGGAACATGCCGAGACAACTGATCGCCCCGGGCCCCGGGCAGGTGGCCTTCGAAGAGGTCGAGTCACCGCCGCTGGCGCCGACCCAGGTGCGCGTGCGCAGCCGCTGGGGGGCGGCCAAGCACGGCACCGAGATGTCCCTGTTCCGGGGATACGCCGGCCCCCGCGGCACCTTCGACGGCGAGAGCCGCCTCTTCCGGGCCGAGCGGCCCGGCGTCCGCTACCCGGTCACCCTCGGGAACATGTGCGTCGGCGAGGTGGTGGAGACGGGTCCCGCCGTGGAGGGTGTCGCCGTGGGTGACACCGTCTTCGCCCACGGCCCCTTCCGCGAGGAGCACGTCTGGGAGGGCGGCCGCGTGCGGCACCTGCCCGACGGCGTGCCCTGGCAGGCGGCGGTCTGCCTCGACCCGGCCGACTTCGCCCTCGGCGCCGTGCGCGACGGGCATGTGCGCCTCGGCGACGCGGTGGCCGTCTTCGGCCTCGGGGCGATCGGGCTCATGGTGGTGCAGCTGGCGCGCCTCTCGGGGGCGTCGCCCGTCATCGGCGTCGACCCCATCGAGCTGCGCCGCCAGGTCGCCGCGGAGACCGGCGCCGACCTGACGCTCGACCCGACGGCCTGCGACGCGGGGCTGGAGATCCGCGGGGCCACCGGCGGACGCGGCGCCGACGTCTGCATCGACTACAGCGGCCACCACGAGGCCCTGCAGCAGGCCCTGCGCGGCGTCGCCTACCTCGGGACGGTGGTGCCGGGGGCCGCTCCCGGTGCCTGGCCCGCCGGCCTCGACCTCGGCGCCGAGGCGCACATGAACCGGCCCACCCTGGTGTTCTCGCGGGCCTGCTCCGAGCCCAACCCGGATCACCCGAGGTGGGACGAGGCCCGCCTCTTCGACGTCGTCTGGCGCCTGCTGTGCGACGGCTCCCTGGACGCGGTCCCGGTGGTGCGGCCCATCGTCGACTTCGACGACCTGCTGGCGGAGTACCCGAAGATCGCCGCCGCGCCGGAGGAGAACGTCAAACTGGGGGTGCGCTTCCCCGGGGGCTGAAGCCGCCGCCAACCGCGGGACAGGACCATGCAACTACTGCTCAACACGATCATGCTCGAGCCCAACCGCTGGACGGCGGAACACGCCCTCACCTGGCCCCTGGTGGACCTCCTCGACCCGATGGCGGCGGCCGGGTTCCGCGACCTGGAGGTGTGGGGATACCACCTCGACCGCCTCTCCGAGGGCGGGGTCGAGCAACTGGCCGCGGCCTTGGAGGCGCGCGGTATGCGCGCCGTCGGCGTGGGCGCCTACCCCGCCTTCCACCTGGAGGGCGCCGAGGACGAGGAGCAGCGCCGGAGCCTGGAGCAGCTCGTCGGCGCCGCGGTCCGCCTCGGGGCCTCGGTCTTCAAGATCTTTCCGGGGAGGGTGGCCAGCGCCGACGCCGGTGACGCCGTCTGGCGCCGCTCGGTGGAGGGCATGCGCCGCTTGGCCGGCCGCACCGCCGAGGCGGGGATGCTGCTCACCCTCGAGACCCACGGCGGGACCCTGTGCGACACTCTCGACGGCACCCGGCGCCTGCTGGAGCAGCTGCCGGAGGACGGCGTCGGGATCTGCTTCCAGCCCTACGTCGAGCACGACACGGCGGCGGCCATGGCCGCCTTCGACGCTCTCGGGCCGCGGGTGCGGCACGTGCATCTGCAGAACCGGAAGGACGGCGCCGCGGCGCTCCTGGAGGAGGGGGACTGGACCGACTACCGGAGGTTCCTGCCCCATGTGCGCCGCTCCGGCTTCGACGGCCCCATGTGCCTGGAGTTCACCGCCGGCATCACCCCCGCCCCGGGGGAGGCCTTCGACCTGGCCGGCGTCCTCGCCAACGCCGCCAGGGACCGCGCCTTCGTCGAGGAACTCCGGCGGGCCTGAGGCATCGACCATGGCGCGGTCGGCATCCGCCCGGCGGCGTCAGACTCTGATTGCCTATTTTCGCCGCAACGGGTTACCTTAGCACGTCTCGCAGGCTTCCGAGGTGGAACGTGGCGGTCGATCTCTCCCGTCCCGAATACTACATCAACCGCGAGCTCTCCTGGCTCGACTTCAACCGCCGCGTCATGGAGGAGGCCCGCGACGAGCGCAATCCGCTCCTGGAGCGGGTCCGCTTCCTCGGCATCGTCGCCGACATCCTCGACGAGTTCTTCGAGGTCCGCGTCGCCGGCATCCTGCAGGTCCAGGAGAGCGGCGGCACCAGCACCGGCCCCGACCGGCTGACGCCGGAGGAGCAACTGGCCGCCATCTCGCGCACCACCCACGAGCTGGTGGCCGCCCAGTACCGCTGCTGGAACGAGGAGCTGCTGCCGGCCCTGGCCGACGAGAAGATCCACCTCCACGAGCCCTCGGAGCTGCGCGGCGAGCAGCTGGCCTTCGTCCGCCGCTACTGGCGCGACGAGCTGGAGCCGATCCTCACCCCCATCGTCATCGATCCCGCCCACCCCTTTCCGCGGGTCCTCAACAAGGCCCTGTGCATCGGCGTCCTCCTGGAGCAGGACGGCGGCACCGCCGTGGGCGTGGTCACCGTGCCGCGGGTGCTGCCGAGGATCCTGGCCCTGCCCGACGCCGGCGACGGCGCCGTGCACATGGTGACCCTGGCCGGCATCGTCGCCCACTACCTGACCGAGCTCTTCGAGGGCTACCGCGTCAACGGCCACGGCGCCTTCCGCGTCACCCGCAACTCCGAGCTCTACGTCAACGAGGAGGAGGCCGACAACCTGCTCGAGGAGATCGCCGAGTCCCTGGAGCAGCGTCGCAAGGGCGACGTGGTGCGCCTCGAGATCGAGGAGAAGGCGCCGGCGCGCCTGGTGAGCTTCCTCATGACCCAGTTCGAGGTCGACGAGGACCGCGTCTACAGGGCCGAAGGCCCGGTCAACCTCAACCGCATCACCACGATCTACGGCCTCGTCAACCGGCCGGAGCTCAAGGACCGGCCCTTCAATCCGCTGGAGGTCAACCTGCCGGCCGAGCCCGACCGGTTCTTCGAGAGCCTGCGCGCCCGGGACGTCCTCCTCCATCATCCGTACGAGTCGTTCAACACCGTCATCGACTTCATCCGCATGGCCGTGCGCGACCCCCGGGTGCTGGCGATCAAGCAGACCCTCTACCGCACCGGCGAGGACTCCGAGGTCGTGCAGGCGCTGATGGAGGCGGCCGAGCAGGGCAAGGAGGTCGCCGTCCTCGTGGAGCTGAAGGCGCGCTTCGACGAGGCTTTCAACATCGAGTGGGCCAAGAAGCTGGAGGAGAGCGGCGTCCACGTCGTCTACGGCCTGCTGGGCATGAAGACCCACTGCAAGCTCTCCATGGTGGTGCGCCGCGACGAGGACCAGCTGCGCCGCTACGCCCACCTGGGCACCGGCAACTACAACCACGTGACGGCGCGGTTGTACACGGACCTGGGCCTGCTCACCGCCCGCGAGGACATGACCCGCGAGGTGGCGGAGGTCTTCAACCTGCTCACGGCGCGCTCGGAGGAGACCTTCCGCAAGCTCCTGGTGGCGCCCACGACGATGATGTCCGGCTTCCTGCGCCGCATCGACCGCGAGATCGAGCACGCCCGCGCCGGCCGGCCGGCGGCGATCGTGGCCAAGATGAACGGCCTCACGGACGCCAAGATCATCCGCGCCCTCTACCGGGCCTCCATGGCCGGCGTCGAGATCGACCTCGTGGTGCGCGGCATCTGCTGCCTGCGGCCGGGCCTGCTCGGCATCAGCGAGCGCATCCGCGTGCACAGCATCATCGGCCGCTTCCTGGAGCACAGCCGCGTGTTCTACTTCGCCAACGGCGGCGATCCCGAGATCTGGACCGGCAGCGCCGACTGGATGAACCGCAACCTGCGCAACCGAGTGGAGGTCGTCTTCCCGGTGGAGGAGGAGGGCATCAAGGCGCGCCTGCACCACTACCTGCAGCTGTGCCTGGCGGACCGTTCCAAGACGCGGGCCTGTCTCTCCGACGGCCGCTACGTCCGCCTCGAGCCGCCCAACGGGGAGCCCGCCCTGTGCATGCAGGAGGCGCTGATGGCCATGGCCCGCGGCGAGGATCCCGGGGCGGAGCTGCCGCCCCTGACCGGCTGGAACGGCGCCGTCGGCAGCGCCGCCATCGGGAGCGCCGCCTGATGCCCCCCGACGGCCGCCGCCTCCGCGCCCGCCTGCGCGAGCTGGACTCGCCCCTGCTGGAGGAGCCGGGGCGCGTCGGCGTGGTCCTGGCCGCCGGCCACGGCAAGCGCATCCGCTCCGACACCTCCAAGATGCTCCACCAGATCTGGGGCCGGCCGACGGTGGTGCGCGTCGCCGACGCCGTGGCCGCCGGCCTGGAGAGCCCGAACCAGCTGCTCGTGGTGGGCATCAAGGCGGAGGAGGTGGCCGACCACCTCGGCGCCCGCCCGGGGCGGTGCTTCGCCTACCAGGAGAACCCCGTCCTCGGGCTGCCCGCCGGCACCGGCGACGCCGTGCGCGTCGCCCTCGACCACTTCGGCCCGCCCCCCGAGGGGCGGGACCGCCAGGTCTACATCTTCCCCGGCGACATGGGGCTGCTCACCGAGAACGTGGTCGCCCACTTCCGCCGCGCCTTCGAGTCCGAGCCCTGCGACATGATGGTCCTCACCGGCCTCTACGACGGGCCGCCGGAGCAGAACCACTACGGCCGCATCGTCCGGGTCCCCCGGGAGGACGCCGACGGCAACGACGCCGGCGAGGACGCCGGCCGGGTGATCGCCATCAAGGAGCACGGCGACATCCTCGGCCTGCCCGAGGGCGGGTCGGAGGAGCTGACCTGCCGCGGTCGGCGCTACGTCTTCAGCCGCCGGGAGCTGCTGGAGACGCGCGAGATCAACACCCTCGTCGTCTGCTTCGGCGAGTCGGCCCTGCGCGCCCACATCGGCGCCATGGACACCGACAACGTGCAGGGTGAGCTGATGCTCACCGACCTGGTGGAGATCTTCAACGGCCACGGTCTCGTGGTGCGCGCCGTGCCCGCCGCCGACGGCGACGAGATCCTCGGCTTCAACGTCAAGAGCGTCTGGCGGCGCATGGAGGCGATCGCCCGGCGCCGCGCCTACGAGCGCCTCATGGACATCGTCACCATCGTCGACGACGAGGATTTCTACCTCGCCGACGAGGTGATCGAGCAGATCGTCGCCCTCGACAAGGACCGGGGCCCCCTGGACATCGTCATCGGCAAGGGCGCCAGCGTCGGCGCCGGGGTGCAGCTCGACCGCCGCGTCCATCTCGGCGACCGCTGCGAATTGAGCGGCCGCGTGGTCCTGGGGGAGGGGGTGCGCATCGGCGCCGGCGTTCGCCTGAGCACCTATCCCCGGCAGGTGATGGTCCTCGAGGAAGGCGTGGAGGTCCTCGACCGCAGCGTCCTCAAGGGCAACACCGTCGTCGGCGCCGGCAGCCGCATCGAGTCCGGCGTCATCATGACCGGCTCCGACGAGCATCCCATGCGCGTCGGTTCCGGGGTGACGGTGAAGGGCACCAGCTACCTCTACGGCTGCCGCATCGACGACGAGGTGCTGGTGGAGCACTCGGTCATCAAGACCCGCCGCGTGCAGCGCGTGACCCGCGCCGACGGCACGGTGCAGCCCGTGCGCTACGTCCTGCCCCAGCCCGAGGGCCTGGACTCGATCGTCCCCCTCGGCGACTGAGGACAGGCTGACCCGATGACCCGGATCCCCTCGCACGGCTGGGCCCGGCCCCTGGCCCAGGACTACACCGAGGTCTGCCGCCTCCCCGACCCGGAGGTCTACAGCTCCGCCCCCTCTCTAATGCGCCTGCCCGGCGGCCGGCTGCTGTGCAGCTTCGCCCTGCTCACGCGCCTCAACCGCCTGCCGGGGAACCCCGACCAGGAGCTGCTGACCCGCTTCTGGATCAGCGACGACGACGGGCGGACCTGGAGCCGCCAGGGCCGGGCGAGGGTTGGCGACGGCCTCGTCTTCGTGCACCGGGGCCGGCTCTACCTGCTGTGCAACGGCCGCGGCCGCCGGGACATCCTGCTGACGGCCAGCGACGACGAGGGCGCCACCTGGAGCGATCCCGTGGTTCTCTTCAGGGGCCGCTACTGGAACACCTTCACCCCCCACGCCGTGCGCGGCGACACCCTCTACTGGTGCTTCGGCGCCGCCAACGAGGCGGGTGACTTCAACCGCATCGGCTCGCGGATCGCCGCCGTCGCCGGCGACCTCGGCGCCGACGACCTGATGGACCCCTCGGCGTGGCGCATCTCCGCCTCCCTCACCTATCCGGGGACGCCGCCCGGCCTGAGCCTGGGCCTGGCCAAGCAGGTCGATGCCGCCGTCCAGTACCCCGGGGCCAGCGGCGCCCCGAGCTTCCGCGACCAGGCCCCGGACATGGGCGACCACTGGCTCGAGCCGAACGTGGTCCTCGTGGACGGGAGGGTCCGGGTCTACGTCCGGCTGCGGATCGACGGGCAGTCCACGCCCCACCTGTGCGCCATCTGCGACCTGGAGGACCAGGGCGGAGAGCTGGACCTGCGCTTCACCCAGTTCCACCCCTTCCCGGGCAACGTCTACTTCCACGTCATCCGCGACGGGACCGACGGCTACTACTGGACGCCGGTGAACCTGCCGACGCGGGCCCAGGACGTCGAGTGGGGGCGGGCCATGGCCGAGCGCGGCCTCGCCGGGGGCGCCGGCAACGAGCGCCGCTTCCTCATGCTGTTCTACAGCCTCGACGCGCTGAACTGGTTCCCCGCCGGCTGCATCGCCCGCTGGCCCGGCCCCGGGCAGGGGTTCCAGTACAACGCCGCCCTGATCGATGGCGACGATCTGCTCGTCTCGTCGCGCACCGCCGAGAGCGCCCGCAACCAGCACGACAACGACCGGATCACCATCCACAGGGTGCGGGACTTCCGGTCCCTGGCCCTGGACCTGCAGCCGGGACCGGCCTAGTCGGGCTGGATTCCGCCGTCGGCCCGGCGCCGCCGCCGGCGAAGGGAGTCCGCCCGGCCGCGGCGGGTCCGACTCCGGCGCGCCGCCGGCCGATGGGAGGTCCCGCCCCGGACGCGCCGGGTCCGCCGCGTCGGGCGCCGGACCACAAAGGAGACCGCACATGCTGGAGAGGTACCGGGTGTCCGAGGACCTGGAGGTCCGGGTCCGGCCCGAGGAGATGAGGTGGACCACCGAGCGCCTGCTGGAGGCCCTCGGCATGCCGGCGGAGGACGCCGCGAAGACCGCCGACGTGCTGATCTACGCCGACCTGAGGGGGGTCGACACCCACGGCGTCTCCAACCTGCTGCGGTTCTACCTGGGCGGCCTGAACTCGGGCGACATCAACCCGACGCCGGACTGGAAGATCGTCCGCGACAACAAGGCGACCTGCCTCATCGACGGGGACCGCGGCCACGGCATGGTGGTGTCCCCCGTGGCCATGCAGGAGGCCATCGAGCGGGCCTCGCGGTTCGGGGTCGGCGCCGTGTCGGCGGTCAACTGCGGCCACCTGGGCCCGTGCTCCTACTACGCCGAGATGCCCCTGGAGCGGGACATGCTGGGCCTGGCCACGACCACCGGCGGCCTCGGCATGGTGCCCACCTTCGGATCGAAGGCCCTCCTCGGCCTCAACGCGATGGCCTTCGCCGCCCCGGCGGCCAAGCACCCGCCCTTCGTCTACGACGGCTCGCCGAGCGTGGTGGCGGCCAACAAGATCTTCCTGGCCCGGCGCCTGGGGCAGACGATCCTGCCCGGCTGGATCGCCGACGAGCACGGCACCCCGATCCTGGAGGAGGCGGAGATCCCCGAGTCCTACATGATGCTGCCCCTCGGCTCGACCCGGGAGGGCGGCTCGCAGAAGGGCTATGCCCTGTCGGTCATGTCGGAGGTGCTGACCACCGTGCTCACCGCCACCGGCGCCGGCCCTCGCCGCCGGAGCGACTCGGTCCACCACTTCGTCGCCTGGGACATCGCCGGCTTCTGCGATCCCGCCGACTTCAAGGCCGACCTCGACCAGTACCTCACCGACCTGCTCGAGTGCCCGCCCGCGCCAGGGGCCGACCGCGTCCTCTACTCGGGCTGGCCCGAGGCGCAGACCGCGGTGGAGCGGGCCGAGCGGGGCATCCCCTACCACCCCGAGGTCATCGACTGGTTCCGCCAGGCCACCGCCGAGCACGGCGTCGAGTGGCGGCTGACCTGACGCGCCGGACGGCCGGACGCCGCCCCTGTCAGCAGGAAATCCCGTAGAGCCGGGCGCCGTCCCTGAGGCGCGCACGGATCACGAGGGCCCGGCCCACCCGCGGCTGGCGGCTCCCGGTGCCGACGACCGCCGACAGGTCGCTGCTCCCGCGCCAGGTCACCCGGTGGTCCAGGGAGTCGCCCTGCACCGGGTCGCAGTCGTCCAGGCCGAAGCCGGGCACCGCCAGGCCACTCTGGCAGTCCACCAGCTCCACGGCAATGGTCCCGCCTGAGGCGTCGGCGTTCAGGCGCAGCTCCGGGCGGCAGAAGCTGATCAGGGTGGTGGCCAACGTGCCTTCGCCGCCGCCCCCGGAGCCGCCGGCCGCGGGGGTCAGGGCGGCCCAGCGGTCGCGGCGCAGCTTCACCAGCCCGAAGGCGGAGCGGGTCACACGGGCGCCGTCGGCGGTGGGCTCGCCCCAGATGTGGCCGGCGTTCTTGCCGTAGTAGAAGATGAAGACCTCGTCGCCGGCGACCTGCGGGTTGAAGGGGATGATGCAGCCGTCGTCCCAGGTCGGCGGCGGCCCCTTCGGAGCCAGGAAGGGCCCGCGGTCGACGCGGGTCCAGCGCCGGGCGTCGCGGGAGTAGACGAGCTGCGGCACGATGTCGGTCACGCCGCGGTCGGCGCGCACCTCCGAGGAGGCGGACAGGAGCCCCACGAAGCCGCCGTCGGAGGCGGCCACCGTGGAGAGCTGGTCGAACTGCGTGTCCGGCGCATCGTCCTCGTCCGGCACGAGGACGCACTCGGGGAAGGTCCAGTCCTCGAAGTCGGGGGAGAAGCTGACGCCGATGACCCGGTGCTTGGGCAGGATCCGTGGCCGCTGCCACAGCACCCAGCGCCGGGTGTGGGGGTCGTACCCGTGGAGGATGGAGTTGTCCATGATCAGGGCGCCGGACCCCGCCCAGCCCTCGCGCTGGCGCCAGGTCAGGCCATCGGCCGAGAAGGCGAGGAAGACGCCGCAGCCCATGTGGCGTCCCTGGCTGCGGTACCACTCGTCCTCGCCCTCGGGGCCGGTCCAGGTCGGCTCGCCCGGCCGCCGCGGGTGGCGGTCCATGCCGATCGCCTTGTAGCGCCGCCCCGGGTCGGGGTCGTGCGGGTCCTTGGCGACGCTCCACAGGACCGCCGCCGACTCCTCCAGCCCCTCCAGGCGCAGCAGGTTGTTGGCGGTGGAGCCGGCGAAGGAGGTCAGCCCCAGATCGGGCCGCTCCCAGCGGACGCCGTCGGCGCTCTCGGCGTAGGCCCACCGCCGCCGGGCGCCCACCGGTTCAGCGGGCAGGGCCGGATCGTAGGCCGGGTACCAGCACTTGAAGCGGGACTCGTCCGCGTCCCAGAGGACGCAGTTGCGGCCGATGAGCCCGAGGCCCTCCCAGGGCTTCTCCGGCTCCAGCACCGGTCCGCTGGCGGCGTGCGTGACCGGTCCGGGGAGGCGCCGCAGGCCATCGAGGCGGGCGACGTACAGGTCGTCGAGGAACAGGTGGGTCCGCGGCGGGTAGGTCCCGCTGTCGTGAGGGGAGGGGGCGCTGCTGATTGGACTCATCTCCCGCTCGGGCTCAATGGCTTTGGCCCCGGATTCAGCAACGGCCGGTCGGACTCCCGTTCGCGCTTGCGGAGGGCCTGGACAATCCGTTCGAGGTCATGGCCGTGCTCGGCGGCGTGGACCACTGGATCGTCAATCATCCGGGAGTCCCCACACAAAAAGCCAGCACCCCCCGCTCCTCTTCCCCCTCGCCCCGGCGCAGGAACCGCACCCGCAGCGGCGTGCCGAGGCGGATCTCCTCCGGCCGCGTCGTGTCCAGCCCCTCGATCCGGGCCACCACCCTCGGGCCCTCGTCCAGGGCGACGACGCCGGTGCAGAAGGGGTTGTCGCGGCCGTAGCCCTCGGCCTGCATGGCGGGGGTGGCCATGGCGATGCAGGTGAAGGCGGCGAGGGTGCCCGTGCCCTTCACCTGCTCCCAGGCCATCCGTGTGCCGCGGCACTCCGGGCAGATCGCCCGCGGCGGCACGTGCAGGGCGCCGCAGCCGGCGCAGCGGCTGCCCATCAGCTTCTCCTCGAGGAGGAAGCGGCCGAAGGAGTCGTCCGAAATGGGGGGAGGAGGGGAGGCCACGGGGCTCATCTCCTCTCGAGGATGGTCACCGTGCAGGTGCCGCCGGTGCCGCCGAGGTTCTGGGCCGCCCCGACGCGCAGGTCCGCATTCGGCACCTGGCGGTCGCCGGCCTGGTGGCGCAGCTGCTCCCACAACTCCACGAGTTGGGCCACGCCGGTGGCGCCCACGGGATGGCCCTTGCACTTGAGGCCGCCGGAGGTGTTGACCGGCTTGGGGCCGTCGAGGCGGGTGGCTCCGTCGGCGACGGCCTTGTAGCCCTCCCCGGGACCGTAGAACCCGAGGTCCTCGAGGTGGAGGATCTCGGCCACGGAGAAGCAGTCGTGGACCTCGGCCACCTGGATGTCCTCCGGCCCCATGTCGGCCATGCCGTAGGCTTCGGCGGCGGCGTGCTGCGTGGCCTCGAAGCTGGTCAGGGTCTCGGCGGCGTGGAGTCCGCGGCCGCTGGCCTGCCCCAGTCCGGCCACGTGCAGGGGCGCGTCGGTGAACTGCCGGGCCAGCTCCTCGCCCACCAGGAGGATGCAGCAGGCGCCGTCGCTGATGGGGCAGCAGTCGAAGAGGTGCATGGGCCAGGCCACCACGGGGTTGGCCTTCGGGTCGGAGAGGAAGTCCTTCTCGTCCTCCCATTCCGGCACCTCCTCCCCCCGGCTGCGGGCGCGCTCGGCCTTGCCCTCCATGATCGTCCGGACGGAGGACCGGTACTGGGCCCGGGGGTTCAAAGGCGCGTTGTCGTGGCTCTTGATGGTCACGTCCATCAGGTGCCGGCGGCCGGCGCCGTAGCGGTCGAAGTAGGCGGTGGCGATGGCGCCGAAGACGCCGGGGAAGGTGAAGCCCGACTGGCGCTCGTAGGGGATGGCGGCCAGGGCCAGGCCCTCGGCCACGTCGGCGGTGGAGCGCTTGGACATCTCCTCCACGCCGCCCACCAGGACCATGTCGTAGAACCCGGAGGCGATGGCGAAGACGCCCTCGCGGAAGGCGATGGCGCTGGAGGCGCAGGCGCCCTCGGTGCGCGTCGCCGGCTTGGGGATCATGCCGAGGGCGTCGGTGAGGATGGGACCCCAGTGGGACTGGCCGGCGAAGAAGTCGTTGGTGAAGTTGCCGAGGTAGAGGGCGTCGATGTCGCCCGGGTCGACGCCCTTGTCAACGGAGGCGAGCATCGACTGGAAGGCCTCGGTGAAGAGGTCCTTGGAGTCGCGCTCGGGGAAGATGCCGAAGCGGGACATGCCGGCTCCCACCATGGCCACGCCGCGGCCGAGTCTGCGTTTCTTCGACATTCTCGCTGCTCCCGTCTGGTTAGACGACGCGCCGCTCCCGGCCCCGCCAGTAGGGCTCGCGCAGCTCGTTCTTGACGATCTTGCCGTAGTTGTTCTTGGGGATCTCGTCGACGAAGTCGACCGACCGGGGCTTCTTGTAGCTGGCCAGGTGGCCCCGGCAGAAATCGATCAGCTCCCCGGCGGTGGCGCCGCGGCCGGGGGCCAGGACGACGACGGCCTTCACCGCCTCGCCCCACTCCTCGTCGGGGACGCCGATGACGGCGACCTCGCCCACGGCGGGGTGCTGCACCAGCACCTCCTCGATCTCGCGCGGATAGATGTTCTCGCCGCCGCTGATGATCAGGTCCTTGGAGCGGTCCATGAGGAAGAGGTAGCCCGCCTCGTCAAGGTAGCCCAGGTCGCCGGTGTGCAGCCAGCCCCCGCGCAGGGCGGCGGCGGTGGCCTCCTCGTCGCGCCAGTAGCCCTTCATGACCAGGTCCGAGCGGGTGACGATCTCGCCGGTCTCGCCCGGCGGCAGGGGGCGGTCCCCGGCGTCGACGATGCGCACCTCCACGTCGGTGCGGGCGATGCCGGCCGAGGACAGGCGCCGCGCCTGGTCGGGGCTGCCGTCGAGGACGTGGTCGCCGTGGGGCAGGTGGGAGATCGTCATGGGCGACTCGGCCTGGCCGTAGAGCTGCACGAGGCAGGGCCCCAGCTTCTCCATCGCCTTGCGCAGGTCCTCCGCCAGCATGGGGGCGCCGCCGTAGACGATCGCCTTGAGGGAGGCGTGGTCGCGGCGATCGATGGCGGGGCTGTCGACCATCCGCTTCACCATGGTCGGCGCCGCGAAGAGGTTGGTCACCCGGTGGCGCTCGATGTCCCGCAGGGCTTCCTCCGGGTCGAAGGAGGGCGACGGCGGGATCACGTGGGCCGCCGCCTTGCCCACGTTCGGCAGGGCGTACAGGCCGCTGCCGTGGGACAGGGGGGCGGCGTGGAGGACCACCTCGGCGGTGCCGAAGCCTGGGCACATGTCGGCGTAGAACCCCATGGTCATGGCCAGCAGGTTGCGGTGGGTGAGCATCGCCCCCTTGGGCAGGCCCGTGGTGCCGGAGGTGTAGAACAGCCAGGCCGTGTCGTCGGGTTCGGCCGGGGCGGTCTCGAAGCGGCCGGACTCGGCTGACAGCAGCTCCTCGTAGCCGAAGGAGTCCGCGGGGGCCGCATCGCCGGCGACGACGAGGTGCCGCAGGTGGGGCAGCTCGGTGCGCATGTCGGACAGGGTCTCGGCGAAGGCATCGCTGGCGAGCGCCACCCGGGCCTGGGCGTGGTCGATGATGTAAGCCAGCTCCCGCGGGTGCAGGCGGAAGTTGAGGGGGACGGCGGCGCACCCGGCCTTGAAGCAGGCGAAGATCGACTCCAGCATCTCCGGCCGGTTGTGCATGAGCACCGCCGCCGTGCCGCCGGGCTCCAGGCCGAGGCGGTACAGGGCCGCGGCCAGCCGGTTGACGCGCCCGTCGAACTCCGCGTAGTCGAGGCGCCGCTCCCCGTAGACCACGGCCGCGTTGCCGGGGAAGGTCCGCGCCGCCTTGGTCAGCAGGTCGCCGATGTTCATCAGGCCCCGATGGAGCAGGTCAGGCCGCCGTCGACGACCAGCTCGGCGCCGGTGACGTAGCGGGCCTCGTCCGAGGCGAGGTAGAGGGCGGCGTGGGCCACGTCCCAGGCGTTGCCCATCTTGCCGGTGGGGCAGAGCTGGTTGCGGATCTCCACCATCTTCTCCACGTCGCCCCCGGAGTAGGTCTGGGAGAGGGAGTGGACGACCATGGGCGTCTCCATGAAGCCGGGCAGGATGGCGTTGGCGCGGATGTTCTTCTTCGCGTACTGCATGGCGATGCTGCGCGTGAGCTGGTTCACGGCGCCCTTGGTGGCGCTGTAGGAGACGTAGGGCACGCCCAGCCAGCGGATGCCGGCCACCGAGGAGATGTTGACGATGGCGCCGCCCCCCTGGCGCTCCATGTGGGGCAGCACGTGCTTGCAGGTGAGGAAGACGCTCTTCAGGTTGACCTCGTTGACGCGGTCCCAGCTCTCCTCGGTCGCCTCGACGCAGCCGCCGACCTCGAGGATGCCCACGTTGTTGTGGAGGATGTCGACGCGGCCGTACTCGGCGAGGCAGCGCTCGACCATGGCCTCCACGTCGCCGCCGCGGCTGACGTCGGCCTCGTGGGCCGTGCAGCGGCCGCCCTCGCCCTCGATGATGGACCGCGTCTCCTCGGCGGCGGCCAGGTTGATGTCGGCGGCCAGCACGCGGGCCCCGTGGCGGGCGAAGAGCACCGCCGTGGCCTTGCCGTTGCCCCACCCGGGGCCCACGGATCCGGCGCCGGTGACGATGGCCACCTTGTCATTCAGTCGCTGGTCCATTTCAGGCTCCTCCTGCTTTCATCGGTGGATCACGCGGACGACGTGTACCGACCAGGTGATCGTCATTCCACGTCACCGAGTACACCAGTGCGGGCTCCGGGCCACCCACTTGCAGGACGTGAGGTGGAATCTGCTTCGGGAACCGGAGAGTGGTCGTTGGATTCGGCGAACAAGACCAGCGGGCTGCCGGTGCGAATCTGAAGGCCCGTGAACCCGCCCGGAACCCGGGGTGCACCGTCCAGAGCTACGTGCGTAGCAGTTGACGAGCCGGCGGGAGCCGTGACTTGGGCAGGGGTGCTTGCCGTATCGCCGGCCCCGAGCGTGAGCGTGGCGGCAGAGGCCAAGCCGTTGTGTACCGTCAACCTTACGGTCATCTCGAACGGTGCTCCCTCTGTCAGTTGCACCACGACACTGGCGGGGCCTGGTGCGAGCCGGTTGGCCGTGTCCGTGCGCTCGAGTTCGAGGGTGAGCGCGAATGGAGCACCTGGGTTGGGGGTCAGCTCAAGCCTTTCCAGGTTGCCAACGCTGGCGAACAGGCCGGCGGGCAACTCGGAGATCGAGTTGCCGCCAAGCTTCAGGGTGGTCAGGTTGATCAGCCCGGCGAGAGGTGTCAAATCCACAATGGAGTTACGGCGAAGATGGAGCTCTTCCAGGTTGGTCAGCCCGGCGAGGGGCGTCAGGTCCGAGACGCGGTTGCCATAGAGCTGCAGTGTTGTCAGGTTGATCGCGTACTCAAGCCCCGTCAACTCGCCAATATCCGACTCGAGCGCGAAAAGGTGATCCAAAGCCGTCATCTCACGGGCGGTGATCGGCGCGTTGCTCGCCTTGCCGATCTCGTTGGCGATGGCCGCGTGCAGTGCAGCGTCGGGAATGGAAAGGGGCGTCTCCCCTCCATCGCCATCGCTGATCACCCCTCTGGCTTGAAGGGCCGGAATGTGAGTGTTGATCGATCTGTCGCTCAGCGGGTTGCCCCGCACATCGATCCAGTTTCCGAAGCCCAGTCCCGTATTCTCCACCAATGGCGCGAGATCGGAGATGCTGTTGTTCTGGAGGCGCAGTTCGGCCAGGTTTGTCAGGCCCACCAGAGGCGTCAAGTCGGAGATCTCATTGTCGCCAAGCCAGAGCGTCGCCAGGTTGGTCAGTCCTGCGAGGGAGGCGATGTCCGAAATCGAGTTCGCGCTGAGGTAGAGCCTTGTCAGGTTGGTCAGCCCGTCGAGACCGGTGAGGTCAGAGATGCTGTTGCTCTCGAGGCGCAGTGCGGTCAGCCCGGTCAGTTCGCCGAGGGGTGTCAGGTCCGCGATGGAGTTTGCGTCAAGGGACAGGATCGTGAGGCTG
>JAJDTN010000272.1 GCA_022827165.1 Candidatus Latescibacterota bacterium | reverse complement strand
GGGCCCCCCTCCTCCCGCGCCGCCGCCGATAACCCCCCCACCGGGGGGGGGGGGGGGGGGGCCGTGGGGGGCACGGGCGCCATGGCGGCCTGGCTGTGGTTCATGGGAACCCCCCTGTGGGTGGCCCTGCTCTTCGTCGTTCTGGCGATCCTGATCTTCGTCGGCATCACCCGCATCGTGACCGAGGCCGGCCTGGCGGCCATCCGCGCGCCGATGATCGCAAGCGAGCTGCTGGTGCAGGGCATGGGCTCCTCCCTGGTCGGCCCCGCGGGGGTGATGAACCTCTCCCTCACCTACATCTGGGCCGCCGACATCCGCGTCTTCGTCATGGCCACGGCCTCCAACGCCCTGAAGATGATCGAGGAGATGGAGCCCTCGAACCGGCGCATCGTGTTCTGGGCGATGATCGCGGCCCTGTTCATCGGTGCCGCCGGCTCCCTGTGGATGATCTTCCACATGGCCTACCGGCACGGGGGCATCAACCTGGCGAGCTGGTTCTTCCAGGGCCTGCCCCGGACCGCATACGACGCGGCCTTGCGCAACATCGAGCCCGAGGGAACCTACTGGCCGGGCCTCGGCTTCTTCGGCGGCGGCGCCGGGGCGATGGTGGCCATGATGTGGCTGCGCCAGCGCCTGCCCTGGTGGCCCGTCCATCCCATCGGCTTTCCCATCGGCGCCAACAGCCTGATGAACTACGTCTGGTTCAACGTCTTCCTGGCGTGGCTCATCAAGCGCGCGATCCTGCGTTACGGCGGCGCCAATGCCTACCAGGGCAGTCAGCACTTCTTCCTGGGGCTGATCGCCGGCCAGGTTCTGTGCAACGGCCTGTGGCTGGTGATCGACTACTTCACCGGCAAGGTGGGGAACTCACTCTTCTGGATATGAGGGCAGCGAGGGCCGGTGAATAGAGCCATCCCACAGGAGTACGGCGACCACCTGGCGGCGCGCCGGGACCGCGCCCTGGGGGACAGCGGTGAGCGCCTCTCCTTCCGCGCTCTCTGGGTGGGCGGCTTCCTCTCCTTCTTCCTCGCCGTGGGCGCCCCCTACGGCAACATGATCCTCCGCGGGTCCTTCATGGCCATGGACTTCAGCACCCCGGGGGCGATCTTCCTCTTCCTCTTTCTCATCGGCCTTCTCAACTGCGCCTTCAAGCTCGCCCGGCAACCTCCCGTGGCTCTCGGTCTCGCCCTCTCGGCGACCGCGGCCTGGCTGGTCGTCTACCGGCCGGTCATCGCCGACCTCGACTACCACTCCCCGGGCCTGATGATGGCCACCTTCCTGGTGCTGACCACCTGGCTCAACCTGCCCGTGGTGCTGCGCGGCGGCAGCCTCGCCCTCAACCGCTCCGAGCTGGTCCTTGTCTACGCCATGCTGCTCATCGTCTCCGCCCTGT
The DNA here is from genome assembly GCA_022827165.1 of Candidatus Latescibacterota bacterium. The sequence continues at coordinate 5,170 of JAJDTN010000272.1, read as the reverse complement.
GCACCATGGGCCTGACCGAGCAGATCCTGCCGATCATCACGGCGATCTACTACTTCGCCACCCCGGAGAACCGCTGGGCCGAGAAGCTCTTTCCCCACCTGCCGGAGCGGGTGATGGTGAACGACGGCACGGACAGCCGTCTGTTCTACGAGGGCCTCGGTCCGGAGGAGGCGATTCCATACGCCTCGTGGGTGGAGCCTCTCCTGTGGTGGGGGATCTTCCTGCTGGCCCTCTACGTGATGATGGTCTCGGTGGCGGTGATCCTTCGCCGCCAGTGGATGGAGCGCGAGCGACTGGCCTACCCGATCGCCCAGGTGGGCCTCTCCATGATCCGGTCGGAGCACGCCGACCGGGCGGTGAACGGCTTCTTCAAGCAGCCCGTCATGTGGCTGGGAGCGGCCCTGCCCCTGCTCCAGGGCAGCGTGCGGGGCCTCAAGTTCTATGAGGTGCCCGTGCCCACGACGCGCCTGGAGTGGCATCTGCCCTTCATCGGCCGCCAGACCCTGCATCTGAGCGTCAACTTCGCCGTCCTCGGGTTCTCCTACTTCATCAACGCCAACATCGCCGCCGGCATCTGGGTCTTCCATCTTCTCTCCACCCTGGAGAAGCAGGTGCTCATCCTCACGGGGGTGCAGTCATCGCAGAAGATCGGCCTCGGCGTCTCCGACTACCCCTTTCTCGGGTACCAGGGGGTGGGGGCGCTGCTGGCCATGGTGATCGGCGTCCTGTGGGTGGGCCGCGAGCACTGGCGGCGAGTGCTGCTCAAGGCCATTGGACAGGCGCCCGAGGTCAGGGACGACGACGAGATCCTGTCCTACCGGGGCGCCGTGGCCGGAGCCCTGGGAGGCACCGCCGTCATGACGGCTTGGCTGTGGTACATGGGGACGCCCCTGTGGGTGGCCCTGCTCTTCATCCTGGTGGCGGTCCTGATCTTCATCGGAATCACGCGGGTCGTGGCCGAGGCCGGGCTGGCGGTCGTCCGCGGGCCGATGATCGCCGGCGACCTCGTGGTGCAGGGAGTCGGTTCCTCCCTGATCGGCCCCGCGGGGGTGGTGAACCTCTCCCTGGCCCACGTCTGGGCCGCCGACATCCGTGTCTTCGTCATGGGCACCGCCTCCAACGCCCTCAAGATGATCGAGGAGATGGAGCCCCGGAACCGCCGCACCGTGTTCTGGGCCATGATCGCCGCCCTCTTCATCGGCGCCGCCGGCTCCATGTGGATGATCTTTCACATGGCCTATCTCCACGGGGCCCTCAACCTGAACGGCTGGTTCTTCCAGGGGCTGCCCAGGTACGCCTACGGTGCGGCCCTGCGCAACATGGAGCCCCAGGGGACGTACTGGCCCGGGCTGGGCTTCTTCGGCAGCGGGGCCGGCGCCATGGTCATCCTCATGTGGCTGCGCCAGCGCCTTCCCTGGTGGCCCGTCCATCCCATCGGTCTTCCCGTGGCCGCCACCCCCATGATGAACCGTCTCTGGTTCAACGTCTTCGCGGCCTGGGTCGTCAAACGAGCCGTCCTGCGCTACGGCGGCGCCACCGCCTTCAACCGCAGCCAGCCCTTCTTTCTCGGCCTGATCAGCGGCCAGGTCCTGTGCAGTGGAGGCTGGCTGGTGATCGACTACTTCGCAGGGGCTGTGGGGAACTACCTTTACGAGATATGACGGGATCCCTCTTCCGACCTGCCCGGGCGCTCACCGCCTGGCTGCTGCTGTCTGCCGCGGCCTTTGCCGACGGCCCCGACCTGTGGGCCATCGCCGACGAGGGGGAGCGTCTGCGGGCGAGCGTGGAGTACCTCTCCGGCCTCGGCTCCCGCATCAGCGGCCACGAGGGGGCCCGGCGCGCCGGGGACTGGATCGAGCGCCAGCTGGCGGCCCTCGACCTGGGCTCCGTGCACAGGGAGACCTTCCCGATCACCGTGCCGGTGGAGCTGGGCGGCCGCAGCCGCCTGGAGGTCGTCGACACCGGTGAGGAGTTCGACATGCACGGGTTGTGGCCGAACGGCCCGCGCACGACGACGACCCCGCCCGAAGGCCTGGAGGGCCAGCTCACCTGGGTCGGCAACGGCGAGTACACCGACTTCGAGGGCCGGCAGCTGCACGGCCGCGTAGTCCTGATGGAGTTCAACACCTGGGACCGCTGGGTGCGGCTGGCGGCGCTCGGCGCCAGGGCGGTGATCTTCATCGAGCCGGCGGAGACTTCCTACCCCCAGACCGAGGACAAGAGCCTCATCGTTCCCGTCGATGTGCCGCGGTTCTGGGTCGGCGCGGAGGCGGGGCGGCAGCTCCGGCGAAGACTGGAGGGGGGAGCCGAGATCGGCGTCCGCCTGCACAGCCGGATGGACTGGATCGAGCGCCCCTGCGCCAACCTCTGGGTGGAGATCACCGGCGCCGACACGGCCCTGGCGCGGCAGCGGATCGTCGTTCAGAGCTACTACGACGGGACCTCGATCGCGCCCTCCCTGGCGCCCTCGGCCGAGGCTTCCAGCGGCGCCGCGGCGATGCTGGAGCTGGCCCGCCATCTGCGCGACCATCCGCCCGCACGGACGGTGGTTCTCCTGCTCACCGGCTCCCACTTCCAGGACCAGGCGGGGATCGTCGACTTCGTCGAAAGCCACACCCGCAAGTCGGACTTCCACGCCCCTTTCACCGACTCGATGGCCGTCGATCTCTACCTCGGTCTCGACCTGTCCACAAAGACCGACCAGGTGGCGATATGGAACAACACCACCAGCTTCGACCTCAAGCGGTTCTACGTCCCCTTCGGGCGGCGCTACACCCGGTACGCCGAGGAGACGGCCGCCGAGCTCGGACGGCGGGGAGAGCCGCTGCTGCTCAACGGCATCTCTCCCATCCGGGGGATGGACTGGTCCACTTTCGTCCCCGACGGTGCTATCGTCGACACCCGCATGGCCATGCTCGCCGGACAGGTGGCCCTCTCCTTCGTCACCGCCCACGACGCCCGTTTCCCCCTGGCCACCCCCCTCGACACGCCGGGCCGGATGAACCTTGGCAACCTCCGGAGCCAGTCCCGCTTCCTCAAGGGCGTGCTGTCCCGGTCCTTCGACGACCCCGACCTGTTCAAGGGTCTGGAGGACTTCGGCCCCGTGCTCAAGGACCAGCTGCGCAGCCACACCGTTCGCGTGCGGGCCTTCCCGCGCCGCAGCCAGATCCCCGACCGGCCCGTGGCCGACGCCCTGGTGATGGTGGGATGGGGAATGCACAAAGGCCTGAACATGAGCCGGGCCTACCTGACAGACGAGTTGGGCGACGTCACCGTGTCGGGACTGGTGGTCGGCGCAACCACGGTGGTGGCCTATGTCCTCGACCGGGAGACAGGGGAGGTCGTCTACGCTCCGGACCTGAGCGAGCGCGGCCAGAAGCACCACGGCAAGCCCCTGGCCAGCGGCCGCATGAACTGGAGCATCCGCTGGAACAAGGACAGCAAGCCCCTCGTAGTCTTCCCGAGCATGCAGAGGACCCTCTTCGGGCTGACCCATCCCAACCAGCTGGTGGGGCTGTCCACCCTGACGATGCTCGGCAGCGGCGGCATCGCGCCCCGCCAGTTCGGCTACGCCTTCGGCCGCACCCTGAGCAGCAACCTCTGCGTCGTCTTCGCGCCCCAGGAGGCGGCCGTCGAGGATCCCCGCGTGAAGATGCTCTTCGGCGACATGCTGCTGATCAACAGCCCGGGGGGCACGTCGGAGCAGGAGGCCAAGGGCGCGGGGTACGACCTGGCGGTGGACGACCTGCTGCCCTCGGAGTTGTTCGCCCTGCGCGACACCTGGAGGCTCAACGAGGCCCGCCTGGCCACGATGCGCTCCCACGCCATCGAGAACCAGCGCATCACCCGCCTCCACGAGGCCGGCCGCCGGTTCCTCGCCAGGGCCGAGGACTCGCTGCGGGAGGGGCGCTGGCGGGACTACGTCGCCGAGGTCCGCTCCGGCCTGGGGGTGACGTTGAAGGCCTATCCCCAGGTGAAGGCCACCCTCAACGACGTGATCAAGGGCATCGTCTTCTTCCTGGCCCTGGTGGTGCCCACCGCCTTCTTCGGGGAGCGCCTGCTCTTCGCCGCATCCGACATCCGCTGGCAGATCGGGGGGTTCTCCGTCCTCCTGCTGATCGTGTGGATCCTGATCTCCCAGGTCCATCCGGCCTTCGACATCGCCCACCCCCTGATCATCCTCCTCGCCTTCTTCATCATGGCCATGGCCGTCTTCGTGCTGGGCATGGTATCGAGCCGGTTCAACCGGTTCATCAAGGAGTACCAGGCCGAGAGGGCCAAGGTCCACGAGACCGACATCAGCCGCGTCAGCGCCGCCTACGCCGCCTTCATGCTCGGCATCTCCAACATGCGCAGGCGCAGGCTGCGCACCGGACTGACCCTGCTCACCCTGACCTTGCTCACCTTCACCGTCCTCTCCTTCACCTCCGTCCGGCCCGAGGTGTGGTACTTCGTCTTTCCCCTCCGCCACGAAGGGGCCTACACGGGGGCCCTGATCCGCGACCGCGGCTGGAGCTCCCTGCCGGAGACCACCCTCGAGTACGCCCGCTCCCACTTCGAGGAGCACGGCCTCGTGGTACCGCGGAACTGGTATATCACCTACGACGACGAGGAGAAGAAGTACACGGAGATCCGGCGCGACGGCCGGATGGTGCGCGCCACCGGTCTCCTTGGCCTCACCTCCGAGGAGCAGCGGGTGACCGGACTGGCCTCGACCCTTGCGGCGGGGAGCTGGTTCGAGGGTGGCGGCGAGTCGACCTGCCTGATCTCGGAGGGCATGGCGGAAGGTCTGGGTATCGACCCCGGAGAAGTAGGCCGGGCCGAGGTGCAGGTCTTCGGCAAGAGGCTGACCGTGGCCGGAATCTTCTCCGCCGATGCCTTTGACGAAGTGCGGGATCTGGACGACGAGCCCCTCAGTCCGGCGGACTTCCAGCTGTCGAGCATGCAGGCCCTGGGTCCCATGGAGGGGCCGCAGATGACGGTGCAAGAGGAGGAGGAGGCGCAAGAGGTGCGGCCCTTCGTCCACCTGGACCCCGCCAACGTGCTCATCCTGCCCTACGAGACGCTGAAGGTCGCCTTCGGCGACCTGCGGTCCGTGGCCATCCGCTTCGACGAGGGCGCCCCGGCCCAGGAGCTGATCGAGGAGTTCCTGCAGCGCATCTCCGGCACC
>JAJDTN010000128.1 GCA_022827165.1 Candidatus Latescibacterota bacterium | reverse complement strand
TACGAAGGAGGCGCCGAGCCGGACGGGATGCATCGGCGGACGAATTCACGCCAGAGTGCGCGCGCGACTACAGAGCGCGGATGCGGGCCAGGGCTTCCTCCACCAGGGGGCGCTGCTGGAAAGCGGAGAGGCGCACGTAGCCCTCGCCGGCGGCGCCGAAGCCGGCCCCCGGGGTGCAGACCACGTGGGCTTCCTGCAGCAGGCGGTCGAAGAAGCCCCAGCTGTCGGCGCCCTCGGGGCAGGCGATCCACAGGTAGGGGGCGTTGTCGGCGCCGTGAACGGTGTAGCCGGCGTCGCCGAGGTCGGCCTTCATGAGGCGGGCGTTCTCCTGGTAGAAGCCGACGAGGTCGCGCACCGCCGCCTGGCCCTCGGGGGTGTAGCAGGCTGCGGCCCCCTTCTGCACGGGATAGGAGACGCCGTTGTACTTGGTCGACTGGCGGCGGTCCCAGAGCCCGTGGAGGGCCACGGCCTCGCCCGCGGCGGTGTACCCCATCAGCTCCTTCGGCACGACGGTGAAGGCGCAGCGCACGCCGGTGAAGCCCGCCGTCTTGGAGAACGAGCGCATCTCGACGGCCACCTCCCGGGCGCCGTCGATCTCGTAGATCGACCGGGGGATCGCCGGATCGGTGACGTAGGCCTCGTACGCGGCGTCGAAGAGCAGGACGGCGCCCTCGCGGCGGGCGTACTCGACCCAGGCGGACAGATCCTGGCGGGTCATCGCGGCGCCGGTGGGGTTGTTCGGCGAGCACAGGTAGACGAGGTCCACGTGGCCGTCGGGCAGGGGCGGGCGGAACCCGTTCTCCGCCGTGCACGGCAGGTAGACGAGCCCCTCGTAGCGGCCCTGCTCGTCGGCGGCGCCGGTGCGCCCCGCCATGACGTTGGAGTCGCAGTAGACGGGGTAGACCGGGTCGGTGAGGGCCACCCGCTGGTCGAGGCCGAAGATCTCCTGGATGTTGGCGGAGTCGCACTTGGAGCCGTCGGAGAGGAAGATCTCGTCGGCGTCGACGGGGACGCCGCGGGACCGGAACTCGTGCTCGGCGATCGCCTCGAGGAGGAAGTCGTAGCCGCGGGCCGGGGGATAGCCGTGGAAGCTCTCGTCGTGGGCCAGCTCCTCGCAGGCGGCCTTCATCGCCTCGGCCACCGGCCGCGGCAGGCCGCGCACGACGTCGCCGATGCCCATTCGGATGAGGTCGGCGCCCGGGTTGGCCTCGGCGAAGGCGGCGGTGCGGCGGCCGATCTCGGGGAACAGGTAGCCGGCGGCGAGCTTCAGGTAGTGCTCGTTGAGCAGGGCCATGGTTCTCTTTTCTTCATAGATTTCACGGCTTGTCCGGGTGGGAAGCCCCGGAATCTACGGCAGCGGCGCCCCTCTGCAACACGAAGGACGCGCCCGTCTTCCGGCGCGCCCTGCCCTGACGAAAGACGGAGGATCCGATGGAGAGCGAGGACGGCGGGCGCCCCCGCGACTTCCTGCGCGAGGCGGTGGCGGCGGACATCGCCTCCGGCCGCTGCGACGGCCGCGTGGTGACCCGCTTTCCGCCCGAGCCGAACGGCTATCTGCACGTGGGCCACGGCAAGGCGATCTGCGTCAACTTCGGCATCGCCGCCGATTTCGGGGGGCGCTGCAACCTGCGCTTCGACGACACCAACCCGGCGCGCGAGGAGCAGGAGTTCGTCGACGCCCAGATGGAGGACATCCGCTGGCTCGGCTTCGACTGGGGCGAGCGCGAGCTCTACGCCTCCGACTACTTCGAGCAGCTCTACGACTGGGCCTGCGAGCTGATCGGCAAAGGCCTGGCCTACGTCGACGATCAGTCGGCCGAGGAGATCCGCCGGACCCGCGGCACCCTCACCGAGCCGGGGCGGGACAGCCCCTTCCGCGGCCGCACGCCGGAGGACAACCTCGACCTCTTCGCGCGCATGCGCGCCGGCGAGTTCGGCGACGGCGAGAAGGTCCTGCGCGCGCGCATCGACATGGCCTCGCCGAACCTGGTCCTGCGCGACCCGGTGATGTACCGCATCCTCCGCGCCCCCCACCAGCGCACCGGCGAGCGCTGGTGCATCTACCCCATGTACGACTGGGCCCACGGCCAGAGCGACTCCATCGAGGGCGTCACCCACTCCCTGTGCACCCTGGAGTTCGAGGCCAACCGCCCCCTCTACGACTGGTACATCGAGAAGCTCGGCATCTTCCCGTCGCGGCAGATCGAGTACGCCCGCGGCAACCTCACCTACACGATCACCCACAAGCGCCACCTCACCCGTCTCATCGAGTCGGGCCGGCTCTCGGGGTGGGACGACCCGCGCATGCCCACCCTCCGGGGGATGCGCCGGCGCGGCGTGCCCCCGCAGGCGATCCGCCGGTTCTGGAGCGAGGTGGGGGTGGCCAAGCGCGACAACAACATCGACGTGTCGCTGCTGGAGTTCTGCATCCGCGACCACCTCAACAAGGTGGCGCCGAGGGCGATGGGGGTGGTGCGGCCCCTCAAGGTGGTGATCACCAACTACCCGGAGGGGGAGAGCGAGCAGCTCGAAGCGGTGAACAACCCCGAGGACGAGTCCGCCGGGACCCGCCTCATCCCCTTCGGGCGCGAGTTGTGGATCGAGGCCGACGACTTCATGGAGGACCCGCCGCGGAAGTTCTTCCGCCTCGCCCCCGGGCGCGAGGTGCGCCTGCGCTACGCTTACTTCATCACCTGCGACGAGGTGGTCAAGGACGCCGCCGGTGACGTCGTCGAGCTGCGCTG
>JAJDTN010000165.1 GCA_022827165.1 Candidatus Latescibacterota bacterium | reverse complement strand
CGGCCCCGGGCGCTCGGAGAAGATCGGCAAGGAGGAGATCCTGGGGATGCTGGCCGCGGTGGAGGCCTGGGTGCGGCGCGACCACGACGCCGAGTGGCAGGAGTGGCTCGGCATCCTGGAGCGGATCTCGGGATCGGTGGCCGAGATCGACACCGTCGCCAGCCGCGTCGACGACCCGGCGGGGATGTCCAACCGGGCGCCGGCCCTGACCATCCGCTGGGACCCGGGGGCCCTGAACATCACCGGCGCGGAGGTGGCCGAGGAGTTCGCGCGGAACAAGCCGCGCGTCGCCGTGGGAGCCGCCGACTCGGGGGAGGGCGCCGGCATCCGCATCAACCCCAGCCAGATGCAGCCCGGCGACGAGGAGGTGGTCATCGACCGCATCCGCCGGATCCTCACCGAGCCGCGGGGCCCGCGCTCGCACGACCTGGAGCCGGCCACCGCGGAGATCAGCGGCAGTTGGGACCTCGACGTCGACTACTTCACCAGCACCCGCCGCCACCGGCTGACGATCGCCCAGGACGGCAACTGGATCGAGGGCTCCCACCAGAGCGAGTTCTCCGTCCAGGAGCTGTCCGGCGTCGTCGAGGGGAACGAGGTGCGGCTGAGCAGCGCCGTCAGCAAGCCCGGCGACTCCGTGCCCTTCCTGTTCTCTGGACGGGTCGAGGGGGACCGGATCTCGGGGTCCATCCACCTCGGGGAGTACCTCACCGCCCGGTTCACCGCCGTCCGCGCGGGCCGGCGGAAACGTCAGCCCGTCACCATCCCCGGCGGTCCGCCACTGGCGACCTGAGCTGAGCCATGAACATCATCGTCCTCGTGAGCGACACCTTCCGCTACGACTACTTGGGGTGCAACGGCAACGAGTGGATCGGCACGGCGGCCCTCGACCGCTTCGCCGGGCGCGCCGTCTGCTTCGACCGGCACTACCTGTCGAGCTTCCCCACGATCCCCAACCGCACCGACCTCTTCAGCGGCCGCTACAGCTTCCCCTTCCACGGCTGGAAGCCCCTCGACCCGGACCTCCCGGTGCTGAGCACGATCTTCGGCGGCGCCGGGTGGCATAGCCAGCTCATCTGTGACACGCCGCACCTGATGAAGGGCGTCCACCACTTCGACCGGGGGTTCGACGGGGCGTTCTGGATCCGCGGCCAGGAGGGAGACAAGCCGCTGCTCAAGGGCAACCTGCCGCCGCGGTTGCAGGTGGACGGCGCCAAGACCCGCGTCGATCCGCGCATGGCGCAGACCCGCTTCGGCAACCTGGCGACGCAGCACTCGTGGACCAACCGCGACTGGGCCTGGGAGGAGGACCGCTTCTGCGCGCGCACGGCGCGCACGGCGAGCCGCTGGCTGGAGGAGAACCGCGGCTGCGAGCCCTTCCTGCTGTGGGTGGACTTCTTCGACGCCCACGAGCCGTGGGACCCGCCGGAGCATCTCGTGACCCGCTACGACCGCTCCGGGTACGACGGCCCGCCGATGATCCACCCCAACTACGGGCCGGCGTCCGCCTACACGTCACAGGAGCTGGCCAACCTGCGGGCCCACTACGCCGCCGAGATCTACCTGGTCAACAAGTGGATCGGGTACGTGCTGGACAAGATCGAGGAGCTGGGGTTGTTCGAGGACAGCGTCGTCGTCTTCACCTCGGACCACGGCATGTTCGTCGGCGAGCACGACCGCACCGGCAAGTCGAACATCCATCCCGAGGACGACCGCGTCTGGCCCCTGTACGAGGAGATCAGCCACATCCCGCTGATAATCGCCGCCCCCGGCGCCGCGGGCGGACGGCGGGTGAGTGACCTGACGCAGTCGGTGGACCTGCTGCCGACGCTGATCGCCCTGGCCGGCGTCGATCCGGACGGCCTGGAGATGCACGGGCACTCGCTGGCGCCGCTGATGGGCGGACCCGCCCCGTGGCCCCGGCAGTACGCCTTCAGCTCCACCTTCCTCCGCAACGGCGGGCCCACGGTCACCGGCGACGGCTGGACCTACCTCGTCCATGGCGAGGACGGCGGCGCCCCCGAGCTGTACGACATGCGGGCCGACCCGCGGCAGCAGGCCAACGTGATCGGCGCCCGTCCCGAGGTGGCGGGACGGATGCGGCAGGCCCTGGCGCAGTTCCTCGACGAGGTGGAGACACCCGCGGAGAACCGGGCCCTGCTGGGGCCGGTGGGCGGGCCGGACTACGGCTGACGCGGCCGCTATCCCGCGAAGAGGTCGAAGATGCTGCCCAGGGTGGAGCTGTCGGCCGCGTAGAACTCGGTGTAGCGGCACTTCCCGCAAGTCACGGTCGAGAGCTTTCGGTTCTGGACGTCGAACAGCTTCGACCAGAACCCTCCCGCGGCGCGGATCTCACCGATCTCGCACCGGGTGTGACGGCACTTGGGGCACTCGAAGGACAGCTCGGGCGAAGTCACAGCTCGGCAACCTTCACCGGCCTCCCCTCGGCGGCGGCGAGATCGGCGGCGAAGGCCACTCTCGACGTCTCGAGGGCGGTTTCCCAGTCGGTGAGCGGCATCGCCTCGCTCTTGCCGATGGCGTCGACGAAGGCCTGGAACTGCGGCTCGTACGGGTGGTCGCTCACGTCCCCCGAGTCGATGAGCGAGGTCTCCAGCGTGCTCCACCGGTCCTTGACCATCCCCTTCAGCTTCTTCGAGTAGATCCGGTTGTCGAGGAGGCTGCCCTCGCTGCCGACGAGATGGATGTGGAAGTAGTAGGGCTGCAGGCAGTCGATGCAGGAGGTGACCTTGGCGAGCCTGTCGCCGCCGGCGAACCTCAGGGTGCTGAGGCTGGTGGTGTTGTACTCGTACGGCGCGAAGTCGGCCCCCTTCGACTTGACCTGGTAACTCGACACTTCCTCTACCTCGCCGTCCATGAAGAACAGGCAGGTGTCGAGGGCGTGGACGCCGGCGGTGAGCAGGGAGCTGCCGCCCATCTCCTTCTTGATGTTCCACCCGTACTGGCCGTACCAGGGCCCGATGCCGTGGTAGTAGTCGACCTCGGCGTAGTGCAGCTCTCCGAGCAGGCCTTCGTCGATGACCGAGCGGATCATGGTGAAGTGGGCGCTGTAGCGGCACTCGAAGCAGACGCAGACATTGACGCCGCTCTCGCGGATCGCTGCGCCCATGGCGAGGGCGTCCTCCCAGGTCAGGGAGACCGGCTTCTCGATGATCAGGTGCTTGCCGGCCCGGGCCGCCGCGATCGCCTGCTCGGCGTGGAAGGGATGGGGGGTGCAGATGTCGATGACGTCGATGTCGTCGTCGGCCAGCATGGCGCCGTAGTCGGTGTACGCCTTCAGGGGCGTGCCGAACTGCGCCGCCAGATCGGCCTCGTCGTGCTGCCTCCGGGAGCAGATGGCGGTGACGTTCCCGCCCTCCACGGCCTTGAAAGCCTCGATGTGGGCGCCGGCCACCCAGCCCAGCCCCACGATTCCTACGTTCAGGTCGCTCATGATGATCTCTCCGTCAGTTGGTGAGTGGTGGTATCGAGACCGTCGCGGAAGGCGGTCCCTCGTTGGGAGGCCGCCTGTAGTCCACGGCGGTGATGCGGTAGGACCAGGACCCCGAAGCCGCGTCCCGGTCCACGTACCGGGTCTCGATCAGCGGGTCCTCGTGCAGACGGTGGAAGGGCCCCTCCGGCCCTGCCCCGCGATGGACGGTGTATCCCCGCAGCCCGGTGAGGGTTGTGCCGTCGGCATCCGCCGCCGGCGGCTGCCACGAGATCCGCACGTCCGGTCCGGTGCAGACCAGCTCCGGTTGCAGCGGAGCGCCGGGCGCCCACGTGTCGTGCAACTGCGCGGCCACCGCCAGCATCGCCGCCGTGGCGGCAATATGGGCCGCCTTCCCCTCGATGGAAACCTCCTTGTCGTAGTACGCGGCCATCGCTTCCCGGATGCGGTAGTCGTACCCGGCCAGGTAGAGGAACCCCCATCCCCAGTGGCCCCGGTCCTCGTCGAGCGAGTTGGGGACTCCGTCGACATAGTAGGCGAAGGCGGGTTCCTCGAGACGGCCGTTCCAGACCTTGTGGACGAAGGTGTTGGCCATCCTCGCCAGGTCCCTCTCCGTGAAGCTGAGCCCGCTGCGCACGCCCTGCAGCGCCGCCTGGATGTCGATGAACCCATGGCCCACGTCCTCCATCAGATCGGGCCAGGCGCTGTTGGGGCCGTACTTCCAGGTGTAGGCGTCCGCCTCCGCGTCGTGCTGCAGCTGCTCGTGAAAGAACCGCAGCATCTGCTCGCTCTGTTCGGCGTAGAAGGGCGCGTAGTCTTGCTCCTGCGGCGTGTAGTAGGGCGAGGTCGAGAGGCGGCTCAGGGTCACGAGGGCATCGGTGAAGGATAGGAACATGTTGAGGGGCTGGTTTCTCCACCCGGACCACTCATAAAGGTGGTAGCCCCCGTTCTCGCCAAAACGGCTGTTGTCCGATTCCGTCCACCCGGGGTGCGGCTCCCAGTTGGCGTGCCACTTGGCGATCACCTCCTCTTCCACGATGCGGAGGTACTCGTCGGCCCGGGACTTGTAGGCCGGGTGCAGGGCCGGGTCCTGCCAGACCATCTCGACGAAGGCCACGATGGGGCTGATGATCAGCCCGTCGTCGCTGAACCACTCGGTGTACTCGGGGGCGTACTGGGTGTAGCGCGCCTGCCCCCAGCCCTCGTAGCCGTCCACGTAGCGCGGGTCGTAGCTCTCGTAGGGCGGCACGTCGGAGCGGGCCTCCAGGACGCGGTCGATCTGTCCCGCGAGCTTGTCCAGCCAGACCGTCTCTCCGAAGGTGCGGTAGAGGTTGAGATACATCCTCTGCACATAGCCCGAAGGCGCCCACGCGTAGGTTCCCCCGTCGTGGCCGTCCAGGTACCTGTCGCCGTGCGTTTCGTCCCACTCCACGAAGGCGGCGTACCAGTCGGTGCTCGTCGCCGGCAGCGTGGCCCGCGTCCCCGTGAAGGTGGCCGCAAAGAGGAAGAAGTCGCTGAAGTCGACCCGTCCGTCGCCGTCGAGGTCGAGGTCGGACCGGAACCCGGGGTCGCCGCTCCGGGCCCCGAAGCCGGTGACGAAGATGTCGAAGTCGTCGTGATCGACGCTGCCGTTGCCGTCGAAGTCGCTCGTCCCGGGCGCGCCCGCCGCCAGGGCTGGCAGGGCGAGCACACCCGAGGCAACGACGGAGATGAGCAGGAGCCGGTGGACCGCCATGGGGCAGAGTCAGCGCCGCACCGGGTCCGTCCGCCCCCAGGCGTTGTCGCGCACCGTGACGCGCCCCTCGCAGCCGAGGGCGCCGCCCTCGGTGCGGTGGTGGAACCAGTTGTGCTCGACCACGGCCCGGTCCTCGGGGGTGCCGCGGATGACGAGGGCGCGCCGGCCGGGGACGCGGAAGGTGTTGTGGTGGACGTGCATCCAGCCGCCGGCCACGTCCGTGCCGTCCTGGCGGTCGCGGCCTCCGTGCATGTCGAAGCAGTGGCTGAGGCTGCGCCCCATCTCGACGTTGTTGCGCGCCTCGTAGCCGGAGCCGCTGCGCCCCGAGCCGGCGATGGAGTGGCGGTTGGCGTCGAAGAGGTTGCCCTCGATCAGGGTCTCCGCCTCGTCGAGGCAGACGCCGTACCCGAGCCCCTGGTACTGGTTGTGATGGATGAAGCTGTGCTGCACGAGATGGCCGTCGCCGCCGATCAGGTGCACGGCGCCGAGGCTCCAGCCGCCCAGCTCGCAGTTGTCGACCCGCAGCCGCGGATCCCGCGCCTCGATGCCGGCGGAGGTGGGGAACTTGTAGTAGTAGCCGGCGCCGCGGCCTTCGTAGTAGGCGCGGGAGTGGTGCTCCAGGCACTGGCGGGGGTTCGGCCCCTGCAGGCGGAGGCCGGTGACTCGCGCATCCGGTCCCGTGACCCGGATCAGCGGATTGGTGGCGAAGGTGTCGGAGCGGATCAGGCCGCCGGGGGCGCCGCGGATGCCGCGGTCGCTGGCCAGGGTCACGCCGCCGGGCAGCTCCAGGACCAGCTCCTCCACGTGGACCCGCTCCGTGCACTCGATGACGGCGTCTCCCGCCACGTACACGGTGTCGCCGGCGCGGGCCGAGGCCAGGGCCTCCAGCAGCTCGTCGAGGTTGCGCGCAGGCGGGCTGGTGGGCCGCACGACCTCGCGGTACCCGGCGCCGCCGCCGAGGGGGTAGCCGCGGCTCCCGGCGGCGCCGCAGGCGCGGGCACCGCGGCCGACGCGGGTCGGTCCGTGGAGGGTGGAACGGGCGTTGAACATGGGGGGAGAAGGCTAGGCTCTCGGGCGGAGGCGGGCCAGAGGGCTCCACCTCTCGGCGCCATCGCCAATGGTGATGCACACCGGAGGCTTACCTTCTGCCGGACCACCGCGGGAGGAGCCTTGTGCCGCCACCTGGCAAATGCCGAATCGACATCCAACGACTCGCGGCCCATGAGGCGCCGCGGCTGCGCGCGATCCGGCTGCGGGCCCTGGCCGAGTCGCCCGACGCCTTCGCCACCACCTGTGACGAGGCCGCGGCCCTCCCGCCGGACAGCTGGGCGGCGCAGCTTCAGAGCATGGCCACCTTCGCAGCCGTCGTGGACGGAGAGGACGTGGGCCTAGTGCGCGGCGTTCGCGATGACGCGAGGACCGACACCGCCTGGTTGATCTCCATGTGGGTGGCCCCGGAGGTCAGGGGACAAGGCGTGGGCGAGGCCCTCGTCGACGCCGTGGTCGAGTGGGCGCGGGCCGGCGGCGCCCGGCGGGTGCTGCTGGACGTGGGGGACCACAACCGGCCGGCCATCGCCCTGTACTCCCGCATGGGCTTCGAGCCCAACGGGAGGACCGGCTCCCTGCCGGCGCCGCGAAGCCACATTCGGGAGCACCAGCGAGAGCTGAGGCTCTGAGGTGAGCCCGTTGATTTTGTGCTGTTGACTATCGATACTATGCACATGGATAGCGTATCTCCCCAGATCGTCCTGGACTCGAAGCGCCTTCAGTTCGAGATCCGCCGCCGCGGCATGTCCGTGACGGGCCTGGCCGAGGCCGTGGGCATCCACCGGAACACGATCGGGAACTATCTGTCGGGCAAGGCGGGCCTGCCCCAGGGCCTCTCCAGGATCCTCGACGCCCTCGACCTGACCCCCGCGGAGGTGCTCTCCTGGGACCGGCGCCGCCGCCGCATCCCCGGCCTCGCGGTCTCCGACCTCGTGAGCGCCCTGCACGCGGAGGCTCCCGGCGCTGCCTTCCTTCTCTTCGGTTCCCGCGCCCGCGGCGACGCCAAGCCCTACTCCGACCATGACCTCGGTCTCTTCAGCGGCTCGGCGTTGGAGTTCCCCCTCTACTCGCGGCTCCTGGACCGGGTGGCCGCGTGGAACGAGGAGTCCCTGCTCACGGCCCAGCTCGTCGATCTCACCCGGGCGGAGCCCTCCTTCCTGGCGGAGGTGGCCGAGGACGCCGTCTTCCTGGCCGGCTGCCACGCCTCCTGGTGCGCCTTCCTGCGAGAAGCGGGAGTCTTCTTGCATGACTGACGCGAAGCTGAAACAGTCCTTCGACCTGCTGGAGGCCGCCCTGGACGAGTGCCGGGCGGAACCCGGCCATGCGCTGAAGGCCGCGGCCCTGGCCAAGGCCTTCGAGACCACCTTCGAACACGCCTGGAAGGGATTCAAGCGCGAGGCCGTTCAGGCCGGGCTGGAGGCCTACAGTCCCCGCGACGCCATCAAGTCCGCGGCCCAACTGGGGACCATCGAGGAGTTGGAGGACTGGAACCAGTTCCTCAACGCCCGCAATCTGTCCGTGCACGATTACGTCGGCATGGACGATGCCGACATGCTCGCACTCCTGGGCCGGTTCCGGGACGAGGTGAGGCGGCTCCTCGATCGGGGGCAAGAGGCGAGCCCGCTACTCGAAAGGCTCGAAGAACGTCAGGTCCGTTCCGAAGTCGTCCATGGCGACCGCCTCGTCGCCGCGGAAGCGGCCCCGCGTCCGCTGGTCCCGCCAGGTCAGCTCCGTCTCGCGTAGCGGCAGGTCGATGTCGAACTCGATCCAGCGGCCCACGGCGGGTTCCTCCACCACCAGGTAGCCCCCGGCCACGCGGGCGGGCCCCGCCCCGTCCACGGTGATCCGCTCCGCGTCCGCCCACGAGGGCAGGCGCACGTGCAGCGCTCCCGGCTGCCGCAGGCGGACGCCGAGGCGGTCGTGCGTGTAAGGGGAGCGCACCTCGATCTCGGGGGTGACCTTGTCGAAGAGCAGGTTGACCCAGTGGCCGTCCTCGCCGCGGCGGGTGCTCTCGCGCAGGGCCTCGCACAACGAGCCGACGGCGCCGCCGACGATGTCGAGGTTGAAGCCGACGCGGGGTTTGTTCGACTGCCACAGGCCCACGGGCTCGTGGCCGTAGGGGGCCGGGAAGCCGAAGCCGCCGCGCAGGCGCTCGCCCACGCACCGGAGGCCGTCCACCCCCTCCGGGTTGTCGGGCTCGACGACGAAGGAGACGTCCCGCAGCTGGCTGGGCAGCAGGTGGGAGCGCAGCATGCGCTCGGCGTCCTCGTAGTACTCCGGGTGGCCGTGGGCGCCCAGGATGAGGGCGGTCTCGACGATGTCGCCGGTGTTGTTGGCCTCCCCCCGAAGGCAGTCGCTGGACGGGTCCGTGACCTCGATCGACCAGCCGATCTGGTCCCGCATCTCCCACAGGCCGTTGTCGTAGAACGCCTTCACCCGCGCCATGAGGGCGGCGTCGCCGGTGTGGTCGGCCAGCTGCGCCAGCGACGACAGGACGCAGGTGGTGGAGTGGGCGTGGGGGCCGAAGAGATCGTTGGAGAAGGCGCCGTCCTCGCGGAAGAACTCGCGCGTCGCCTTCTCCTCGAGGGCCAGGGCCAGCTCCAGGGCCGGCTCGCTCCCGGTGGCGCGGTGGATCTTCACGAGGGGGCCGATGGCCCGCGCCAGGCGCTGGATGAAGGTGCCCGCCTCTTCGCGCGGGACTTGCACGGGAAGGTCGCTCTGCAGCCGCGGCAGGTCCCACCGCTCATTCGGCAGCCAGTACTCCCGGATGAGGCGGACACTCGCCTCGGCCAGCTCCAGGGCCCGGGACGAGTCCCGGTAGCGGGCCAGGGCATACAGGGCGTGGAAGCCTTCCCGCACGTCGTGGTCCTGCAGCAGGACGGGATCCCCCCGGCCGCCGGTGCGCTCGCCGCCCCGCTGCAGGGGCAGGGGCGCCCGGGAGTAGGAGAAGAACGCGGCCCGGGCGTGCTTGTCGACGGCGCTCTCGTCGAGGGTGACGCCGGCGGCCTCCTCGGCGCTGAGCATGGCGTTGAGGTGGCGGCCCGGGATGTGGGACTCGAAGCTGCCGGCGAAGCGGGCGTCGGGGCGCACCCGGGCGCCGCCGAAGGGCAGGTCGCCGTCGTCGGCGTTGAAGCAGCGCGACATGGACCGGCAGCCCAGGCGGATGGCGTCCGCCAGATCGGTTGTGTTGACGTCCTGGAGACGGTGGCGCGGCATGACTCCCTCTCTCCCGTGTAGGTTGCTCGAGTCCCACCGGGGGGCCAGGTCCAAGGTGGACACGAGTTGCAGAAACTCTCCGCCCTCATCGGTGGCGGACGTGGCCGGCTGCGGTGAGAAGGTAGTGTGCCGCAGCCTTGCGGTGGGACCCCGGGAGATAATGCCGACAGAGGGCCCTTGTCGCCGGAGATTCTTCAGCAGCTGTTGGACGGTGGGCCCGCCCTCGTCGCCCTTTGGCGGCTCCGCGGAGCGGGACAAGGCAGTCCCCTATGGCCGAGCTTCGCCAGCAGTTGGTGTGGAACGGGTCCGCGCGGGCGGAGGCCGCAGCCCTTGGCCCAGGGTGATGTTGAGAGCTCCCGCCGCACCGGCCGGGCGCGGGATATTCCCGGGAGGCGGCACCCAGGCCAGCTTCCTCACCGCGTGACCCTGTGCCGATGCGACGGCCATCTTCCTTCGGCGCTATCATTCCCGCCCGACCCGCGCAAGGACGGAGCCAACACATGACGGACCGACGCATGCCAACCTGGGGATTCCTCTTCCTCACCGCCCTTCTGCCCGCCGGCGCCGAAGCCGCGGGCCCGGCCACCTTTCACCTCTCCTTCGACGACTTCGACTTCCTCGAGCACGACTTCGTCGCCCGGAACGGCCACAAGTCCATCGAGGACCGGGGCCTGACCCTGGAGGAGGGGCGCTTCGGCCGGGGGCTGCGCATGAACCTGACCCCGCACATCGATCTGCGCGACGAGATGAGCGGCGGCGAGCTGGACGAGGTCGTGGCCGTCATGTTCCGAACCTGGAGGCACCGCGAGCACTGGACCGTCGACAACCAGCCCTTCCTCTGGGGGGCCGGGCGGTTCAACACCGGCAGCGGCGCCGTGGCCTTCTGGGTGAAGGGCGAGCTGTCCGAGGGGGAGCTGTTCAACCAGTCGGCCATGGCCTGGGGGAGGGCCGAGAAGCACCTGCTGGCGATCACCGTCGACGGCGACGGGCGCCTCGGCGCCCACCTCGTCGACGCCCGCTACGCGCGCCACGAGATCCGCTCCCGGCGCGAGTGGGACCCGGCCCGCTGGAACCACGTCGTCCTCAACTGGGACAAGGCCCGGGGCCTGGAGCTGATCGTCAACGGCCGCAGCGCGGCCTCCTCCCGGGGCCGGGACGCCTGGTGGGAGACGGCCCTGCCGGGGCTGTTCCACCTGCCCATGCCCCATGTCGTGTACGACGAGCTGCACGCCTTCTCCCGCCCCCTGGAGCGGGACGAGATCAAGGCCCTGGCGCGGACCAACACACCGCCCGCCTCCACCGAGACCGTCCGCCGCTCCCGCAAGGACCGCGACCGCCTGGCGCGCGCCTCGGGCCTGGGACCGGAGGCGGATCTTCCCGTCCTCGAGCCCCTCGACTCCGGGCGCGTCCTGACCTTCACCGAGATCGTCCCCGCCTTCGTGGGCGAGGAGAACATCCCCGCCTTCTTCTGCCGCGACGGCCGCTACGAGCTGGCCTGGCCCCATCCGCAGGACGTGTTCACGCCGATCCCGGGGGACGCCGCCCACCAGGCCGAGAGGCTCGACATCGACCCCGGCGAGGGCGTCGCCTTCAACTACCTCACCGTCGAGGGGAATCTCGCCGAGATGCCGGCGGCGCTCACGGACCTGCGCCGCGACGAGGGGGGCCTCTTCGAGGGCGAGGTCTTCCTCGACCTGCCGCGGGACGAGCGCTTGTTCTTCGCCGCCACCCTGCCCCGCCAGGCCCACGGCCCCTTCCACCTGCCCTTCCTCCAGGGCTACGGCGCGCCCCCCGGCTTCCAGGGCGACCTCCACCTGCCCCTCACCGGCCAGACGCGGGTCCACGAGGTAGGGCTCTTCGACGTCACCGTGCAGCCCTGGTCGCCCGGTCCCGCCGAGGACACCGCCTACTACCTGCGCCGCGGCGGCCGCCTGGAGCCGCGCTACGACCTGGCCCTGCGGACCCAGCACGGCCTCGGGGAACGCGAGACCCTCTTCGGCTACCGGACCCCGCCCGGCGGGGACCCCGAGTGGGTGGAGACGGGCTACCTGAACCGGGTCCACCTGGTGACGGCGCCGGTGACGGGCAAGACCTGCGTCGGCGCCATCCTCCTCGACCTGCGGGTGCGGACCCGGAGCCGGGAGGACCTGCTGGTGGTGCGCCTGCGGGACCCCGGGCTGCCCCACCGCGTCTGGACCCACGCCGAGGTGAAACTGCGCGGCTTCGACGGCGACGGCGGCCGCCTGCGCCTGCTCCTCGACCCGCCGCCCCTCATCCTGCCCGCCGGCGACCGCATCTGGCTCGATGTGGCCAGCCACGACAACGCCCGCATTCGCATCGGCGGCGAGCCGGGGAGCCGCATCGTCCTGAGGAAGGCGCCCCTCCAAGCCTCGGAAGCCGCGTACGAGAGCAAGGGACTGATGCCCGTCGTCGCCGAGGCCACCAAGGCCCACTACCGCCCCTGGATCTTCGAGCGCATCACACCCGACCTCGACAATCCCCACACCCTCGGCGGCCACTACGACTCGGTCATGCCGGCCCTGGCCGTGAGCCGCGTGCTGCCATACTCGGTGATCGCCCAGGACTACCTCGACATGGCGGGCGTCCTGGGCAAGGCGCGCGATACCTACGGGCTGGCCGTGCCGGCCCGCGCCTCGTTCTCGCCGGACCAGGTACCCGAGGGCGTGCCCGCCTGGGCGTGGCTGCAGCACCGGCTCAAGGCGTTCCGCCTGCGCGTCATCGACTGGATGGTCCGCAACCAGAACTCCGACGGCCAACTCGGCGAGGGCTGGAACGACGACGTCTTCCTCCTCGTGGGCCGCTACGACGTGCCCCTCGACAGCCACCCCGGCGCCCGGCGGATGTACCTGCGGCTCTTCGAGGGCCTGGACCGCACCCACATGCTCGGCGGCGGATGGGTGCGCATCTCGCCCATGGACCACTTCCACACGGAGGACCTCACGAGCACGCGGTTCCACTCCGTGCTGATGAAGCCGGGCGACCCCTACATCGTGCGCCGCGCCCTGGAGACCGCGTGGCACTTCGGCAAGCCGGAGCGCACGCCCCAGTACTACTTCGACGGCGGGCCCTTCGTGTACGACTACAACGTCCTGCGCTGGTACTGGGGCACGGGGCCGCGGTACGCCTACCAGAGCCCCCCGGAGGCGCAGCTCATGGGCAGCCTGACCCACTATTACAAGGAGAGCACCGACCTGCGTTTCCACCGCTACACCGAGGCCTGGAACGCCCGCCGCGGCGGCGAGCAGGCGATCACCGGCATGGTCCTCGGCGGCTGGGGCCGCCGGACGCGGAACCCCGACTCCGACGACCTGAGCATCACCCTCTCCTGGCCCGAGGGCGGCGGGCAGGACCTGGCCCAGTGGGTGACCTGGGCCGACAGCACGGGACTGGAGTGCCGCCTGTTCTCCTTCGATCCCCTGCCCCGCAAGGTGACGGCCCGCCTCTACCGGATCGACCCCGGGGTCTGCGAGGTCACCCTCCACGAGGCGGAGGAGGGGGCCACAGGAGAGATGCTGTGGAGCCGCCGCCAGGAGCTGCAGCGCTACGACACGATCACGCTGGAGGTGCCGCCCGGCCGCGAGGTGATCCTCGGCGTGCGCCGGGTCGAGCCCGCCCCCGGCGACGGCCTGCTGCCGGACCTGGCCGTGGCCGCCTACGACTGCGAGCGGAGCGGTTCCGCCCTGAGGGTGCGGGTCTCCAACGTCGGCGCAGCGGCGTCACCGCCGGGGCGGCTGGTGGTGCGGTCCGTGGAGGGGGCGGAGCTGGGGGAGGCGGAGGTACCGCCGCTTGCGGCGCCCACGGACTTCGTGGAGCGCTCCGCGTGGGTGGAGGTGGCGGGTCTGCCTGGGGAGGGGGAGCTGGTGGTTGCGGTGGATCCGGGGGACGGGATCCGGGAGCTGTACCGGGGGAACAACCGGGCGGTGGTCGGGGGTGGGGAGTGAACCTGCAGCCCGTGGAACCGTGGAACCCGTCCGATCGTCTGCTCTCAGAGACGATCAGGAGGAAAAGATGACCAAGCGTGAACTTGCAGATCCGACCGACCGTGCCCACCGCGCCGCGCGCCGCTTCCGGTTCATTCCAGGGGCCCTTCTCCTGTTCGTCGCAGCCGGGTGCGGAGAATCCGTCACCAATCCGTCCGACGGCGTAGAGGAAATCACCCAGCTTCCGCGCGCCCTGAGCACCGCCGAGGTCGAGGTCATCGCGGCGAACAACCGCTTCGCCTTCGGCCTCCTCGCGCAGGCCAACCTCCCCGACGGCAACCTCTTCCTTTCTCCGCTCTCGGCGTCCATGGCGCTCGGGATGACGATGAACGGAGCCGCGGGGGAGACCTGGAGCCAGATGCGCGACGCGCTGGGGTTCGGGAGCCTCGCCGAGGAAGAGATCAACGCCTCCTACGAGTCCCTGCTCGGGCTCCTCGTCGGCCTCGATCCGGCCGTTGAGACCGCGATCGGGAACTCCGTGTGGACCCGGCAGGGCTTCCCGGTGCATTCGGACTTCCTGGACGCCGTGCGCGAGACCTTCGACGCCGAGGTGGCGGAACTCGATTTCGCGAGTCCTTCGGCGTCCGAGCGGATCAACGGGTGGGTCAAAGCCGCGACAGGTGATCGAATCGAGGAGATCGTTCCCGCGAGCATTCCCGGCGCCGTCGTCATGTACCTGATCAACGCGATCTACTTCAAGGGTTCGTGGGCCCTGCGGTTCGATCCGTCCGACACGCGGGCCGAGCCCTTCCACCTGGACGACGGGTCCACCCGGACGGCGCAACTCATGACCCTCCGGAGAGACCTCCCCTACCAGGAGAACAGCCGGTTCCAGGCCGTGGACCTGCCGTACGGGGGCCGCGCGTTCTCGATGACCGTGCTCCTGCCGCGGCGTGGCGTGAGCGTGGACGACCTCGCGGCATCCCTCGACGCAGGGGAGTGGGAGGAGATCGCCGGCAGCTTCCACGAGACCGATGTGCGGCTCTTCCTGCCGCGCTTTCGGATGGCCTACGAACGCACGCTCAACGACGACCTCGCCGCCCTCGGCATGGTCGACGCCTTCGATCAAAGGGCGGATTTCACAAGACTCTCGCCGGCCGGCGGCTTGTGGATCTCCGAGGTGAAGCAGAAGTCCTGGGTGGAGGTCAACGAAGAGGGCACCGAGGCGGCCGCGACCACCGTGGTCTCGGTGGCCGAGAGCGCCGGTTCCATCGTTCGCGCCGACCGCCCCTTTCTCTTCTTCATCCGGGAGCGCCTCTCCGGCACCATCCTCTTCGCCGGCAAGCTCGCGAGCCCCCCCGAGGACTGACGGCGCCAGCAGTGGCGGCGCTGCGCCACGGTCGCGCTGGAGGTGCCGCCGGCGCGGCGGGTGGTTCGCAGCGCGGACGGTGGCCGCGGGCAGGTGGGCCTGCGCCGGGCCGAGACTCGGCAGCAGGACCGCCAAGGTCAGTGCAGGTCGAACAGTGAAGGCGGGTCCCCCTCGGGATAGTTGTCCAGGTAGCGCTGGATGTAACTCCGCGTAACCGGCGGCATCCGCTCCAGGTGCCCCGGCCGCGTCAGGGCTTCCCGCTGGCCGTGCTCGTGCTTCATCACCGTGGCCCCCGCGTTCCAGAAAGCGCAATGCAGGGTCCAGCGCTTGC
Source organism: Candidatus Latescibacterota bacterium (assembly GCA_022827165.1). The sequence continues at coordinate 7,903 of JAJDTN010000165.1, read as the reverse complement.
GGCCCTCGGGGTTCCAGCCGCGGTGCCAGAGGTTGGCGTTGTAGTGGACGATGTCCCCCGGCTCCAGCTCGACCACCAGGGCGCCCGGCATCTCGCCGCCTTCGCTGCGGGAGGCTTCGATCTCCGCTTCCGTGGACGCCCGCAGGTGGCTGCCGGGGACGATGTGGAGGAAGCGGTCGCCGGCCACGAGGGGAGCGTTGAACTGCACGGAGCGGCCCTCGTGCCGGCGCAGGAACGCGGTCTCGTCCGGGTCCCCCGGACGGCCGAGGTCGCGGTGCCACCTCTGGGTGTACGCCTGCCCGCCGCCGGCGGCGAGCATGCCGAAGAGGCTGTGGCGCACGCCCGGGCCGCGGACCAGGGCCTCCAGCTGGGGGGCGAGATCCTCGTCGATCCAGTCGCCGAAGGCGGGGTGGTACTTGTCGGGGTGCAGCATGTGGCCGGTCCGTGACGGCAGCCGGCGTTCGCGGTCGATCCAACCCAACTCGCACTCTCCCGCCAGCCCCTTGTCGATCATGCCCTCGACCCCTTCGACAAGGGACTCGATGCGGCTCCTGGAGAAGGCCTGCCGCAGGATGAGGAATCCCCGCTCGGCGTAGGTCTGGGTCATTGCGGCGTCACCTCCCCCGCGAACGGTCCGTACATGCCCTTCCCCCACTCGATCCGCGCCGATGCCAGGTTGGCCACGACCTCGGGATCGGCCGGCGCCGATGCGATCTCGTCCCCATCCTGGGCGATGGCGATGCGGTCCCCGTCGGCGATGAACTCGAGCGTCGTCTCCCCCTCCCGCCAGGCCACGGCGCCCGCGGCGCATCCCGGCTTGCGCATGCGGTGCACGGTCCGGTACTCGTCCCAGATCTGGTCCTCGTGGAGGAACTCCATTCTCATGTCCCGCTGCTGACAGCCCTTCGCGCTCGTGGAGACGAAGAGGGAATCGCCCATCGGCGCCAAGCCGGTGGTGCGGTTGCCCCAGTCGTTCCAGACGATGCTGTCGCCGTGGATCTCGTTGTAGCCCACGGTCCGGTCTTCCCAGGGGTGGTTCCACTCGTCTGTGGTCGGCGGATGCTCGAACATCCTGCGGACGAAGTCCCACTCGTCGCCGTGGTGGTCGTAGCGCCACAGCTCGGCCCACGGCCAGACCCCCACGTGCACGTCTCCGCCGAAGAGGCAGGACGTCTGCGCCTCGCGCACCTCGGTGGAGACACCGGGCATCACCGGCGGCCAGTCCTGCAGGTGACGCAGCTCCGGCCCCCGCTCCACGTATTCCAGCAGGTTCCCCGTCGGGTAGTGGCCGATGAGCATGCGGTCGTACCAGTTCAGCATCGAGTAGAGCTGGTGGCTCACCCCCGTCAGCGACTGGCGGATGATCCGCCACCCTGAGCCGTCGAAGGCGTAGACCCCGCCGAGGTTGGAGGACTGGATGATCTCGTCCCCCAGTTGTCCGGCGGAGAAGGAGCTCTCCCCCGCATAGCGCAGATCCAGGGTGATCGCCCGGCCCAGATCGAGAGGACCGTCGCCCGGCCGCCAGGGAACCGCATGGAGCTTGCTCCACTCCGGGGTGTTGTTCTGATAGAAGACGAGGTGTCCGTGGGAGTAGTAGAAGTGGTGGTAACGGCCCTCCTCCGCCCGGTCCAGGATCTTGGCGCCGTCGTACCACGCCTCGCCGCCCTTGAACTGGAGCAACTGGCCCGCCAGGCGCATCGCCCCCTCGCCGCTCGCCGTCTCCCCGATGCCGAACCTCTCGTCGACGACCCAGGCCCCGGACTCGTCATCGAACCATCGCGCCGTGCGATCGTGATGAGGGCTGAACTGGTAGACCCGGCCGTCGAGATCGAAGAGGTAGTTGCCGCCGTCCTCGGTCGGAAAGGGCAGCTTCTCCCAGCGCGCCTCCGCGCCGTCGTGACGCACGAAGAGCTGCAGCGTCCACCGGTCCATGCGGAAGTGGGTGTTGAAGAGCCCCATGAACCCGGCGCCGAAGACCACCCGGCCATCGTCGTCCCGGGCCTGAAACACGGTCCCCAGGTTCTGCCCCAGGTCTTGCCCGAAGTTCACCTTCGCGGTCAAGTGCATTCCGGTTCCTTTCTCGTCCCGCCGACCAGACCCTGAACGGCTGTCTCGACGTCATCGGTTATCTCTTCCACCGTTTCCCTCTTCCGGGCTCGATAGGAGTCGTAACGCTCCCGGAGATCGACCGGCTCACCGACGCGGACCGATGCCACCCGCGGTCCCCGCGGTTCCGAACGGCCGAAGACCTCCCTCTCGAGGCGCAGAATCACATCGACGAACCGCTCGGGCGACGGCTCTTCGGCGACATACCCGTCGGTGATCGATATGAAGTTGATCAGCCGCTCCAGGTCGGGATAGAACTGCTGGATCTTCTGGAGCTGCTCCGCGTGTATCCGGCCTTCGTACTCCGTCATCTCCTCGGTGTCCTGGTGGACCTGGGCATCCACCAGGTTCTTCAACGCGCGAGTCCTCGTGAGGATGTCCGCCCCCTTTTGAAGGCCCATGATCCCTTCGGCGCGGACCAGGATCGCATCCTTCAACCGCTCGATATGCACATCGAGGGAGACGCTCTCGTCCACCTCGTACTGGTACTCCGATGCGAGGGTTCGGAATACCGCGACCCCGATGCGGCGCAACCGCTCGTAGCGTTCGGCCGGCGTCCGTTCGGCGGAGGGGAGGATATGCCGTTCCAGCCTCGTGAGAGCGGCGTCGATGGAACTCCACATGTCACGCGGGTAGTGATACTTGATGCCCACGGGCACGACATACAGCGGCTTCCTGACGTCCGCCTTCACCATGTCGTCCAGGGCCCAGAAGCACATCTGCACGATCCCTCTCTCGAAACGCATGACCGTGTCGTTCTGGCGCGAGATCTCCCCTTCCCCGAAGATGACGACCGGCCAGTCCCCCTTGAGCAGCAGCTCCCGCGTCGTCCGGAAGGCATCCCTGTCGACGGTGCCGCGCACCACCGAGTAGACCCCGACGCGCTGCATCAGCCAGGCTCGGACCGCCCCGAACCGGCCCTTGTCGAAGGCCTCCCGCGCCGCCATGTAGTAGAACGGTTGCGACACCCGCGTGGACAGCAGGAACATGATCACGGGATCGGCCGAGGCCGGGTGATTGGGGGCCAGGACCGCGGAGTGCCCCCGTACCGCCGCCAGCCGGGCGACGGACTCGGCATCGACATCCAGCTTCAACCCCTTCAGGAACAGGCGGTTCGCCAGGGGTACGACGGCTCGCACGACGCGGATCACCGCCGTACTCGGCTCAGGCCGCTTGAAGTCCAACATTCGGCCCCGTCTCTGCATTACCCCTCGCGTGAGAGCCGCCAGACATCCGGCTCCATGTTGTTGCCCGCCACCATCCACAGCGACCCGTCATGGACGAAGACACTCGCCGCATGCCGCGGCGCCCAGGGGGTGTGGGGCAACTCGGTCCACTCCACGCCATCGGCTGAGTGCCACACGTCGCGGCGGTTGCCGCTCTCGGCGGCCCAGCCTTCCATCACCCACATGCGGTCGTCGAAGACCGCCACCTCGTGGTACTGCCGGGCCGCCCAGGGAGCGTGCGCGACGTGCCGTTCCCAGTTGATCCCGTCTTCCGAGCTCCACACGTCATTGTAGAACTTCCTGACGGGGGTTGCAGGCGTATCGTACGTGCCCCCGCCGAGGATCCACATCCGGCCGTCGTGCACCGCGGCACCCCCGATCATGCCCCTTGGCGGCCACGGGGCGCTCTCGACAACGCGGGTCCAGCTCACGCCGTCGACGGTGCTCCACACATCGTTGTGGAAGACTTCGTCGCCGCCGGCGAACTCGGGCATCGTCTGGCCGCCCATCACCCAGATCCGGCCGTCGAAGGTCAGGGTGTAGTGCAGCGCCCGCGGCGCCCACGGCACTCCCTCGCTGACCAGGTCCCAGCGGATGCCGTCGGCGCTGCTCCATACATCGCTCTGGTAGTGGCCCTGGTTGCAGTCGCCGCCCACGATCCACATGCGGCCGTCATGGACCACGTATCCGGCGCAGTGCCTCCCCTCCCATGGCGCCCGGGGATTCTCCAGCATCCAGGCGGCGCCGTCGGCCGACGACCAGACCTCGCTGTTGCAGATCAGGGGGAAGTGGGTCTTGTCCCCGGGATTCCAGCCGCCCAGCAGCCACATCCTGTCGCCGAAGACCAGCGCTCCGGCGCCGTCCCTGGCGGCGAAGGCGGCCTGCCCCGTGACGCGGCGCCACTCGTATCCGTGCTCACGGTCACTCATCCGTCGTGCGCTCCCAGCCGCTACCCGGCTTTCAGTGTCAGCTTCAGTCCCACTCGGCCGGGAGCGGCCACCGGCTGCAGCCGCCCCCGCGCGAAGCCTTCGCCCACCACCTTGCCGATGGTCCAGCCCATCAGGCCGCCGGCGACCACGTCGGACAGCCAGTGCACGCCGCCCCGGTCACCGAGGGTGGCCGCCGCCATGACATAGGCGGCCCAGCCGTAGCCGAAGTACCTGACCCGCCTCGAATCGCTGTAGTAGCTGCCCAGGGACGCGGCCAGCGCCATGTTGGTCATCGTGTGTCCGGAGGGCCAGCCGTGGTAGACCCCGCCCCGCAGGAACCCGAAGCGGAACCGCCGGCTGCGCCTGCCCACCTCGGCCGGCGTCTCGGCGTCGGGCGGGACTCGTCCGGTCACCGCCTTGAGCAGGTTGGTTGCGGCGAAGCTGACGAGGACCGCCTGGGCCGCGGCCAGCCCGCCGTCGCGGGTTCGGGCGACGTCGGAGCGCATCATCCAGAGGGGGACAGCGACGGGCGCGAGGAAGCCGCCGAGGAGCGCGGGAGCGCTGGCGGCGATGGAGAAGCTCTCGCTATGCCCCTCCGCCCACGTCTGGACATCGGCGTCGACGCCGGACTCGATCAGCAGCCAAGTGGCCCCGACGGCGCCGACGTGGGCGAGGCTGTTCTGGCCGGTGTAGATCCGGGTTACGTGCTCGGAGAGATACCAGCTCCAGGTGCGTTGGGGGGCGGAGGGTGAGGGGTCGGCGGGGGTTCCGGCGGCAGTGGGGGTGGCCGCCGCGGGGTGGGTGGTTGCGGCGGTGAGAGATATGAGGATGGCGAGGAGGTTGGTTGAACGGTGTATTAGGGTGCTGCCTCTCACGACTCGATCAACTTCAACTGGGATCCGTATTTCACACCCGCGATCTCGCAGGCGGTCTTGATCCTTCTCCTGACAGAATCAGCGTCCATTCGGTGTCCAAGCCACCAACCATTCCCCAAGTCCAAGGATTCCTTCTTGACGAAGTCCGGCCTGCCGGGGTTGAGGGCGTTGCGGTCTCGAGACACCAGGCGCCGTTGGGGACCCACCGTTTGAGCCGCGAAACGTTCCAGGAACTGGGGATCGCGCCGATGGAACTCCTTCAACACCTCTGCCAGAGTTCCGTACGCGGTTCCGGTCTCCACGGTTCTGTCCTCGAAGAGGTATCCGGTGATTTTCCCAGTCGCTCTGGGCGTCGCCGACTGAGGTTCGGGTGACGACTTCCTCCGCCGGGTCTTGGTGGCACGCACGGGTGCATCGGGTACCTCAGGCACTTCACCGGAAAGGCACGCCTTCAGGAACGACTCCACATCGTCCTGCTCCGGCATGGTTCCGCACTCACTCGCCACTTGCTCCATGAGCAGATCACGGAGCATTTCGTCTGGCCTCGCCAGCATGCTTCTCCAGACTCGAGGCATGGCTTCGCGGGCTTTCTCCCGCTCCTGGTTGCTCTCGTGCAAGTGCTCTGCTGCACGGCGGGCCTCGCCTGAAACGACGCATCTCTTCCTAAGGTGTCCTCCCAAGAAACGGGCGTGTTCGGCAACCCTCTCCTCGCGCGTCAGTTTCGCCCGATAGAACCGCCGCTCGGCGGGGACACCTGCCGCCATGCTGAGGTAGAAGTCCCAGAGGTCGCCGTCCGTCAGAATCAGGAAGGGGACACCCTTGTTGACAGCGTAGCGGAACAACTGCTCCTCACCCGCAAGATCCACCCGGCCGATCCCCTTGGCTTCGACGAATACCAGCGGGGCTCCCTTCGGTCCAAGCAGGGCGTAGTCCACCCGGCCACTGTCCACGGAATACTCCGACACGACCTCCGCTAGATCAGTGTAGTCCCAATCCAAGGCGCGCAGGATCGGCACGATGACCGCCTGCTTCACCTGCGCCTCATTCTCCAAGGAGCCGCCGCGTATGCGCTGGATCACCAACTCCAGTACTTGCTCCAGATTCATCTCACCCTCGGTAATTGAGTAGCCCCTACCCCCGCTCCACCTCGAAGGCCACGATGTTCCTGCTCTGGCGGCTGAACTCCACCGCCACCAGGTGGATCGGCTCGCCGCGGCCCCGGTACTTGTCCGCGTACCCCCGCTCCTTCAGCTGGGCCATGGCGGCGCCCTCCGTCGTCAGCTCCACCACCTTGAACTCGAAGAGGTACACGTTGTCGTTGAACAGCACCACCATGTCGAGGCGGCCGTGGCTGGTGCTGTCCTCCACGGTGACATCGAGGCCGAGGCCGGCGAAGCAGGAGTAGAAGACGCTGGCGTAGTACCCTTCGTACCCGGCGATGTCGTTGTTGCCCGACAGGAAGGCCCGGAACAGGGTTTCCAGCCCGGCGAAGTCGTTGACCATCAGCAGGTCGTAGAGCCGGGCGCTGTGCTCCTCCCCGCGGGTCGAGTCCCCGGCGAGCCCGTTCAGCAGGCTCTCGTTGAGGCTCTGCCGCACCTCCCGGTTCGGGTAGCCGAGGCGGTAGAAGGTCCTTCCGCCGCGGGGCTCGACGGCGTGAATGGTCAGGTACCCGGTCTGAAAGAGCAGCGCCTCGGTCGCCATGTCGTCGACGTCGAACCGGGAGAGCAGCGCGTCGCTGCCGAGCATGCCTTCGAGGGAAACGGAGCTGACCCCGCGCTCCATCAGCGTCTCGACCAGGAAAGCCGGCGTTCCGGTCTCGAACCACCAGGCGCCGAAGCGGCGCTTGTCGAAGAGCAGCAGGATGTCGAAGGGGTTGTAGACCTTGTCGTCGCCGAGCCAGCCGTAACCGTTGTACCAGTCCCGGATCTCCTCGCGGTCGAGGCCGGCCAGCTCGGGGGCGAAGACCGCGTCCAGGTCTTCCTCGGTGTAGCCGCAGATGGCGGAATAGCGCGGGTCCAGGGTGATGTCGGAGAGGTTGTTGAGACCGGAGAACAGGCTGACCTTGGAGAATTTGCTCACCCCGGTGATGAAGGTGAAGCGGATGTGGGCGTCGCAGTCCTTGACGACCGCGTAGAGGCCGCGCAGGAAATCGCGGTTGGCGCGGGCCGTCTCCGGTGTGTCCAGCGCATCCAGAATCGGCTTGTCGTACTCGTCGACGAGCACCACGACACGCCGGCCCGTGCGCTGATGCAGCCACTCGATCAGGTGGCGGAGGCGGGCGGGCACGGAGTCGGGGCGAGTGGTGATCGCCGCGTCGTCCTCCATGGCCTTCAACCGGTCCGTCACCTCCGTGCGCAAGTCGCCCGGCCCCTGGAAGTGGCCGCTGCCGAAGCTCAGATGCACCACCGGATGGCGGCTCGACCAGTCCCAGCGGGGGTGGACGTGCAGCCCCTCGAAGAGCGGCTCGTTGCCCTCGAACAGCTCCTTGCAGGTGTCGAGGAACAGGCTCTTGCCGAAGCGCCGGGGCCGCGACAGGAAGTAGTGCTTGCCGCCCTCCGCGAGGCGGCGCAGGTAGTCGGTCTTGTCGACGTAATAGCAGCTCTCCTCGCGGATCTCGCGGAAGGTCTGAACGCCGATCGGCAGCCTGCGCCTGGGGCCCGTGCCGTTGCCCGGTGCGGTCATGATGTTAATTAGCGGGACCTGGCTCGCCCCTGACAAGCAGAGCCGCGAGGCCGCCACCGCCATGAACCGCCGCATCCCCCCCGAC
>JAJDTN010000350.1 GCA_022827165.1 Candidatus Latescibacterota bacterium | reverse complement strand
CGGCCCCTCGCAGGAACAGGCCATGGAGGAGGCGCTCGCCCGCGGCGGCGTGTCGCCCTCCGACGTGGACTACCTGGAAGCTCACGGCACCGGCACCGTGGTCGGGGATCCCATTGAACTCGGTGCCGCGGCGGCGGTCTACGGGCGCGGGCGCACGGCGGAAACCCCCTTCCTGATCGGCTCCGTCAAGACCAACATCGGACACCTGGGCCCCGCCGCCGGCGTCGCGGGTCTAATCAAGGCCGTGTTGGCGATGAAACACGGCGTCATCCCCCGGCATCTCAACTTCAACACCCCGACGCCGAGCGTGGACTGGGACCGGCTGCCCCTGCGAGTGACCGATGTCATGACGGAGTGGCCGCTGGATCCCGAAAGGCCTCGTCTGGCGGGCGTGAATTCCTTCGGGTGGTCCGGCACGAACGCCCACGTCGTGGTGCAGGGATACGGAGATCCGGAAGCGGATCCCGATCCCGCCCGGATGTCCGCCCCGGTGGGTCCCGCCATGCCCGTGCCTGCGTCGAGGTCCGGGCCCGCTCAGCCATGTAGCGCCCGGGGCACTCGATTGCTGCCCCTTTCGGGGAAATCGCCGTCGGCGCTCCGGGCGGTGGCTGCAGGGTATCTGTCCTGGCTTGATGAGAGTACGGAGGGCCCGCTCGCCGAATCCAGCGCCGCCGATGCGGCGGCGGCGGACATGGCTTGGACGGCGGCGGCAGGCCGGAGCCATTTCGCCCACCGCGCCGGCGTGTCGTTCAGCGACATCGTCGAACTGCGGGAGAAGCTGGCACAGCTCGCGGAGGGAGAGACGGGGGAAGCCGACGTGGCGCCGCTCCGGGCGACGAAGGTGGCGTTCGCCTTTACGGGACAGGCCAGCCAATGGGCAGGCATGGGCAGACCCCTGTACGAGCGGGAGCCGGTCTTCGGGGCCGTCCTTGACCGCTGTGACCGGCTTCTCTTCGACGAACGCGGGATTTCGCTGCTGGATGTGATGTTCGGGGGCAAAGGGACGGACGGCCTGCTGGATGAGCCGGCTTGGACCCAACCCGCAATCTACTCCCTGGAATGCGCCTTGACGGCGCTTTGGGGGAGTGTCGGCGTGAAGCCGAGCGTCGTCGTGGGTCACAGCCTGGGAGAGATGGCGGCGGCGCAGGCGGCGGGCGTGTTCAGCCTCGAGGACGGTCTGCGGTTCGCCGCGGCCCGCGGCGCGCTGATGGGCGCCACGCGTCGCGATGGCGCGATGGCCGCCGTTTTCGCCCCGGCCTCTCGGGTCGCCTCCGCGGTGGCGGAACAGAACGCCGCCTCGGACGACGTCGACCTGAGCGTCGCTGTCGACAACGGACTGCAGCAGGTCGTGAGCGGGCCCCGGAAGGATCTCGAGGCGGTCCTGGCCCGCTTCGAGGCCGAGGATGTCAAGGTCGTGCGATTGAGGCGAAGCCCCGCCTACCACAGCGCGCTGATAGAACCCGCGCTGGGCGACCTGGAAGTCGCCGTCCGCGACATCATGCCGGCCCCTTCGCCCGCCTCCGTGCCCCTGGTGAGCAACTTCACGGGCCGGCTGCTGGAGCGGGACGAAGGGATGGACGCCGCCTACTGGAGACGGCAGGCGCGGGAGGCGGTGGCCTTCCGCCGCTGCGTGGAGACGCTGGCGGAACTGGGCGTGGATGCCGTCGTGGAGATCGGCCCCCACGCCGTACTGGGGACCGTCGTTGCCATGACGTGGCCCGAGTCGGCACCCGCCGGGGCGCCCGTCATCCTCGCCAGCCTGCGGCGGCCGCCGCGGGATCCCGAGGAATCCGTGGCAGACACGAGCGGAGGTTTCGTGGAGGCGGTGGCGGGAGCCTATGAGGCGGGGCTCGACATCGATTTCGCCGGCCTGTTCGCCGAAGAAGACCGACGCCGGATCTCGCTCCCGGCCTATCCGTTCCAGCGCAGGCACCATTGGGTCCCGATGTCGAGGCGCCGGCGAACGTCCGCCGGGCACCCGCTTCTCGGCGCTCGACACGAATCGCCACGCGGCGAGGTGATGTTCGAGACGGAGATGTTCGCTTCAGACCCCGCCTGGATGCCGGACCACCTGGTCTATGATCGCGTGGTCGCGCCCGGGGGACTCTATGGCGCCATGGCCGTCTCGGTGGCGCTGTCCGAGTGGAGCGGCTCGGTGGCCGTGTCGGACATGCAGATGCACAACGCCCTGATCTTCGAAGACGAGGATCCGGCAGATACAACACGCAACACGGGCCGCAGGCTGCAATTCGTGCTGGATGGTTCCGGGGATGGCCCGCGGCACCGATTCGAGATTTTCAGCAGGGGGGAGAGCGAAGATGCGTGGACCCTCCACGCCGAAGGGCGGCTCTCGTCGGACGGGCCTGGGCGGGGAACCCCCGGCTTCCTGGATGTGGATGAGACAAGGAAGGGGTTGGTGGTCCGGGATACGGCGGAATTCTACCGAATGCGATCCGCCGACAAGATCTATCTGGGCCCGTCCTACCACACGCTGAGAACGGTCTGGGCGGGAGAAGGCGAGGCTTTGGGCGAACTTCGTCTCCAAGATTCCGTGGATGCGAAGGGAATGGAGATGCATCCCCTCATCCTGGATGGCTGCTTCCAGGTCCTCTCGGTGGCCAGGCACCTCACCGGCGTCGAACAGGGCGCCGTCTACATGCCTTTTGGGTGGGACCGGCTCTGGATGACGGGTCCCGTGCCGGAGCGCATCCTCTGCCACGCCACGGTGAGGGAATCTGCGCCCGGGAACGCGTCGGGCGGGGGATCGTCGTCGCCGCCTGAAGTCGTGACAGGAGATGTTCGGTTCTATTCCACCGAAGGCGCCCCCATCGGCGGCCTGGAAGGCTTCACCGTCAAGCGGGCGACTCGAGCCGCGTTGCTTTCGGCCCAGGAAGGGTTGAAAGACCTGCTATACGAGGTCGTCTGGCGCGAGAAGCCACGCCGGGGCGGAGCGTCCGCCGCACATTTCCTCACCGCCCCCGCGGCGATCGCGAGCCAATCGCGAAGGTTCATCGACTACTTGGCCGATGAAGGTGTCGGAGTCGCGGAAAGGACCTCGCTCCTGAGAGACCAGGAGGGGCTGGCCCAGACGTACGCCCTCTCGGCGCTCGAGGGGCTGGGCTGGGAACGCACGGCGGGGGCTGCGGTCTCGCCGGAGGATCTTCATCGTCAGCTGGGGGTGGCCGACGATCATCGACGCCTGTTCGTCCGCCTCCTGTGTCTGCTCGGCGAGGCCGGGGTGCTGGCCCCCTCGGACGACGGATTCGTGGTTGCCGTGGGGGCCGGCGACCCGCTTCCCCACGAGTCGATCTCGGACCCTGACCTCCTGGCCGAGCGACTCATTGACAGACATCCGCACGGCGTCAACGAACTCAGTCTCCTGCGGCGCTGCGGTTCGGCTCTTGCTGAGGTGTTGCAGGGTCGTACCGATCCGCTGGGCCTGCTTTTCAGCGACGAAGGACCCGGCGCGGCGAGCCTGTACCTCGCGGCCCCCGCGTCACGAGCCGCGAATCGCATGCTCGGGGAGACGGTGGCTGCGGTCGTGTCCGACCTTCCCGAGGGTCGGCGTCTACGGGTCCTGGAGGTCGGTGCGGGTACCGGCTCGGCGACGGAGTCGATCCTCCCGGGCCTGCCCTCCAGCCGGTTCGACTACACGTTCACCGATATCTCGGCGGGGTTCTTCTCGCAGGCCGAAGCGCGTTTCGCCGCTACCGGCGCTCCCATCGAGTACAAGGCGCTGGACATCGAGGCAGACCCCGGGGGACAGGGGTTCGATCCTCATGGGTACGATCTTGTGATCGCCGCAAACGTCCTGCACGCGACGCGGGACCTCGGGGAGACGCTCGCTCACTGCCGCACTCTCCTGGCTCCGTCCGGCCAACTGCTAGCGCTTGAAGGACTGCGGCGCCGGGCGTGGCAGGATCTGACGTTCGGACTCCTCGACGGCTGGTGGCGTTTCGCGGACCGCTACCGGCCCGACCATGCGCTTGCGACTCCACCCGCGTGGCGCCGGGCCATGGCGGACGCCGGCTTCCGCGACATCGAGTTCCTCGGGCCTGCGGACCCGGACAAGGACGAACCGCTGGGATCGAGCGTGATCATCACGCGGGGACCGGAAAACGTGGCGCTCTCCCCGGGTGCGTGGGTGCTCGCAGCCGACGAGGCCGGTCTGGCTGCGGAACTCGCCGCGGAACTAGCCTCCCGGAACCAGACGGTCGTCCTCGCGACGGGAGACGCAGCGACCGCCGGGGCCCCGGCGGACGGCCCGCACCTGGTCCGGGCGGCGGTCGACGCGACGCGGCGGGACTCTTGGCGAGCCCTGCTGGAGGGGCTGCCCGCGAACGTACCGTTGAAGGGCGTCGTGCACCTCATCGCTCTGGATGGGCACGGGACCGAGGCCACCACGCGGGAGGTGGCGGAGGACGTCACGCGTATCGGGTCCAGTGCACTGGCTCTCGTCCAGGGCATTCTCGACGCCGGTGCAACGCCGACCGACGGCGTCTCGTTCGTGACGCGGGGTGCGCAGATCCTAGAGGGGTCGGACCACCTGGCGAGGACCGCAGGCGTGCTCGCCGGCGCGACCCTGTGGGGATTCGGCAAAGTGATGGCTCTCGAAGCAGCACATCTGCAGCCGAGACTGATCGACCTGGACCCGGGTCCCAGGGAGAAAACCTCCACGCTTGCCGACGAGATTCTCTTCTCCGATCCTGAGACTCACGTCGCCTATCGGCGAGGTTCCCGCCACGGTGCCCGGCTGGTCCGCCTAGACGCGGGCGATACGCGGATCGTTTTGCCGACAGACACCGATTGGGTGATCGGCTCGGACGACCCGGAAGCCGGCCTGCCGGCGCTCCGCGCGAAGCGGCGTTCGACCCCGCACCTCGAACACGGCGAGGTCCGGATCGGGGTGGAGGCGGCGGGACTCAACTTCGCCGACGTTCTCCTCAGCATCGGCGCCGTGCCGTATGACCAGGAGATCGGCCGGGAGATGTATGGCCGCGTGCTCGAGACGGCTCCCGCCGTGGAGGGCCTCTCCGCGGGTGACCCAGTGGTTGGGATGGGGTTCGGCTCGTTCGCCCCGGAGATGGTGACGCAGGCGGCCATGGTGGCCCCCGTTCCCGACGGGTTGTCGGTGTCCGCGCTCGCCACGACCCCCACCTGCTTTACGACGGCGGATCTGGCCTTTGAGATCGCGGGATTGAAGGCCGGCGAACGCGTCCTCATCCACGCGGCAGCTGGAGGTGTCGGCCTCGCCGCCATCGCACTCGCGCGCGCCGCTGGGGCGGAGGTCTTCGCAACCGCCAGCGCCGCGAAGCAGCCCTACCTCCGCTCCCTGGGCATCGCGCATGTCTTCGACAGCCGGCAGACGAGCTTCGGCGCGGAGGTCCTGGAGGTCACGGGCGGCGAGGGTGTTCACGTAGTATTGAACAGCCTCACCCAGGAGGGCTTCATCGAGGCGAGCCTGTCCTGTCTCGGCGTCGGCGGCCGCTTCGTCGAGATCGCCAAGCGGGGGGTCTGGACCGAGGAGGAGATGTCGGCGCCGCGTCCGGACGTCGCCTACTCCATGCTGGACCTGGACGACATGAAACGGACCGATCCCGACCGCGCGGGGGCCTCCCTTTCCCGCGTCATGCGGCGCGTTTCCGCCGGGGAGCTTAGTCCTCTGCCGCATGTCGTCTGGCCCCTCTCCGAGATCCGCGCGGCCATGGATGTCATGCGCGGCGCCCGACACATCGGTAAGAACGTGATCCGCATGCCGCCCCTCGCCCGGGGCCGGTTGCGGCCCGGCCGGACATATCTGGTCACGGGCGGCCTGGGAGGGATCGGCTGCGCCGTCGCACGCTGGCTCGCCGAGAAGGGAGCCGGGACCATCGTCCTGAACGGACGCCGCGACCCCGACGCCGCCGCGGAAGCGACAATTCGCGATCTGCGGGAGGGCGGGGCCGACGTTCGGGTCGAAGTGGCCGACGTGACCGACCCCGCCGCGGTGGATCGCCTGCTTGCCCGCATCGACGAGACCTTGCCGCCGCTCGGCGGCCTGATACACAGCGTGGGCGTCCTCTCCGACGGCGTCATCGAGAACCAGAGTTGGGATAGGTTCGAGCAGGTCCTGTGGCCCAAGGTGCTGGGTGCCTGGCATCTTCACCGCGCCACGCTGGATCTCGACCTGGATCTCTTCATCCTCTTCTCGAGTGTTACCGGTGTCGTGGGGAACCCCGGCCAGACCAATCACGGCGCCGCCAACGCCTTTCTC
>JAJDTN010000104.1 GCA_022827165.1 Candidatus Latescibacterota bacterium | reverse complement strand
TGCACCCGCCCCGCCGGGATGCCGAGGTCGGCGAGCACCGAATCGGCGTCGGCGAGCATGCGCCCGGGGAACGCGGCGGGGTCCACGGTAGGCGGGGGCGGCGGAGGCGGGGGCGGCGGGGGCGGCGGCTCCGGGCGCCCGAGGTAGAGCGCCGCGGCCGTGCACAGGGTCAGGCAGGCCATGCTGAACAGGAGGTGCCACCGCGGCCGGTGCCGGCGCCGCACCATGTGGGAAGACCAGCGGATCAAGTGTCCCCCGGGAGGCGGGAGTCCGGCGGCTCAGCCCCCGTGCTTTGCCTTTACGGCGGACCAGGACGCGGCACCCACCGGCTTGGTGCTCTCGCCCTCGCCGCAGTCGGTGGAGAGGGGATCGTCCTTCCAGCGGACGATGCGCCAGAGGCCGTCGTCGCCCTCGCGCATCTTGAAGCTCATCACCTGGTCGACGAAGTAGCCCTCGTCCGGCCGCTCCAGGAGCAGGATCTCCACCCGGCCGCGGAAGACCTCCCAGTCCTCGTCGGGGTGCCCGTCGGGATCGCCCTCAAAGCTCAGAGGGTAGTCGATGCCCAGCTCCGTATATCGGCGGGAGGGTTGGTACTTCCACTCGATGGTTCGGTATTTGTCGAAGATCCCCTGGGACGAGCCGTCGCGGGGGCCCATGATCCGCAACTCCTCCTCCTTGCCATAGAAGAAGACGAGATCTCCCCTGCAGTCCTCCTCCATGAAATAGAAGTTGTCGTCGAGGAGAGACTCGTAGAGGTCCTTGTCGCGCTCGTTGAAGGCCCTCTCCAGGTTGTCCATCACCACCTGCGCCGTGGTCGCCTCGGGAGCGGGCGGCAGTTCCCGGCGAGTCACCTTCTCCACATCGGGAGCGAAGGGGTTGCTGCAGCCCGCCAGGAGCAGCCCGGCCAGGGCGATGGGGATTGTGCGTGGCATGGGTCTTCCCTCCTGCTACTGCGCGAACTCGCCCCGCAACTCGGTGAGGGTGCGTTCGGAGGACGGCTCGCGAAAGTCCTGCCAGCGACGGATGGACCAGACGGGGTTCTCGTCGCTCGTCGTCACCAGGTCGATCTGCATGCGCCCGCGCACCTCGAAGATGCGCGCCTCCTGCTCCTCGCCGGGCCGGGTGGTGAAGTCGATGATGTAGGGGAAAATATACGTCTCCAGCCGGGGATCGTCCGGGTACAGCCTCTGCTCGTCCTCGTTGGCGTCGAACCAGCGGCTGATGTTGATGCGCTGGAAGTTGCTGCGGTCGAGAAGGTTGAAGGCGAAGCGGCGCTCGTCCTCGCGGGTCCACAGGGTGTCGGTGTCGGGAGGGTCGGGGTGGTACCCGGGGGGCAGGTCGAAGACCTCCCCGAAGGGCTCCACCCCGGCGAGCTCGGGCGCGAAGAGGAAGTCCTCCGAGAGCTGGTCCATGTACTGGGTGGGGCTGAAGCCCTCGATGGAGTCTTCGAGGTTGAAGACGACCGCCTCCGACAGGGTCGGGTCGCGAAGAAAGAGGAGATCGCCGCTCGGACACTCCGGCAGGCGCGTCGACAACGGGCTCGACGCACCGGCTTCGGCCTCGATGGCGGCGTCCCTGCACCGCGGGAAGGCGGTGAGGTCGGTGTCCTCCGCGCAGCGGCACTCGACCTCCGCGCCCTCCTCGAGTCCGCAGGCGGCCAGGAGCCACAAGGCCGCGGGCAACAGATGGCGGCGCCTCGATCTCATCCCGCCATCTCGGAGAGCGGCACCAGCGTGAAGCACAGGGCCAGGAGGACGAAGCACAGGACCGCGATCGCCCGGCGGCGGCCGTCGAGGGGGATCGCGGCATGGTACGGAGGCGGGTGGCGGCGGCCGACGAGGGCCAGCAGCAGGGCGATCAGCAGCCACCCGGGCCACCCCCGCGGCAGGTCCCAGAAGACCGACATCACCCCGTACACGCCCATGGCCAGCAGGGTGGCGAAGCACAGCCGGCCGACGGCGTGGTGGCGGTCGCCGAGGAGGGCGTAGGCGATATGTCCGCCGTCGAGCTGGCCCACGGGCAGCAGGTTGAAGGCGGTGATCACCAGGCCCACCCACCCGGCGAAGGCGACCGGGCTCAGGAGGACGATGCTGTCTTCGGCGGCCGGAAGCAGCCACGCCGAGAGCCCCTCGAACAACAGCGGCGAGCCCAGTTGCAGGACCCCGGGCCGCATGCTCTCCGGCAGCTCCAGGAAGTAGCCGGGCTCCACCACCTTGGACATGGGCAGCCCCACCAGGCAGGCGGCTACGGCCACGACCAGACCCGCCAGCGGGCCCGAGGCGCCGATGTCGAGAAGGGCGCGCTTGTGCGGGATCGGCGAGCGGATGCGGATCACGGCGCCGAGGGTGCCCAGCGGGGACAGGTAGGGAAGGGGGATGAAGTAGGGCAGGGAGGCCTTCACCCCCCACCTGCGGGCGGCGAAGTAGTGGCCGAACTCGTGCACCGTCAGGATGCCGAGGAGGGTGGCCGCGAAGGGCCAGCCCTCCACGAGGTGAACGAGCTGGCCGAACTCCATCAGGGGGTCGACGCCCTGCTGCATGGCGCCGGCCACCATCATGGAGAACAGGGTCATCAGGAACAGCAGCAGGTGAGTGGAGGGCCGCGGCGCCGTGGACGGCGGCGGGCGGCGGGCCTCGGACCAGGCCCCCTCGACGCCATACCCGGGTGAGTACGGAGACGGGCCGTCCCAGTCCTCGAGGGGCTCCGTCGGGCGGAGCGGCAGCCGTTGCCTCCGCCACCACTTCATCTCAGGCCCCCCGCATGACCAGACTCACCCGGTGGCCGGCACCGAGTCCGTCCCCCATGGGCAGGAAGGCGTAGTCCAGCTGCCAGGGGCGGGCCGTCAGTCCCAGCCCGAAGGCCAGGCTCCCGGAGGCGGGAGTGCCGTACCCGGTGCGCACCACCAGGCGCGGCGACAGACGCCACTCCGCCCCCAGGTGCAGGCTCGCGCCGGTGCCCCGGCTCGCGCCCACGTCGGCGGCGGCGGTCAGGGCCCCCCGGGCCAGGGCCGCGCCGAGGCGGGCCTGCAAGGGCAGCTCGGTGGCCTCCCGGTCGAGGGCGTTCATCCGCCCCAGGTTGCGCACCGCCGCCCCGAGCCGCCAGGGGCCGCTCCCGTAGAGCAGCCCCAGGTCGGCGGCCAGTCCCGCCGAAGCCTCCACGTCGATCGACTGGCGCACCACCTTGGCGCCGATCCCCGTCCGCAGGCGTTCCCCCCAGGGGCGGGACCAGGCGGCGCCCGCCGTCCACTCGTAGAGGCCGAACTCCCCCAGGGGGTCCCGGGTCGGGCCCAGACGGCGCTCCAGCCCTGCCGCATGGGCCAGACGCACGTCGAGAGCCAGCACATCGCCCGCCGCTCGCGTCCACAAGGCCGCCGCCTGCTCGTGGCGCATGCCGCCGATCCACTCCGTATGGCTGAGGACGGCCGCCGCGCCCGGGGCCAGGGCCGCCGGGTTGAGGCTGGCCGCCGACGGATCGGCGAGGGCCGTCGCCGCGCCCCCCAGGGCCGCGGACCGGGCCCCGGCGTCCTGACGCAGGAACCCGAGACCGGTGCCGGCGTCGATGCCGCCGGGCCTCCAGCAGGCCCAGACCGCGATCAGGACCGCCGGCAGAACCCGCCGCGGCCGGAAGGCCGCCGGCCTGCGCACGCCCCCCGGCGCGCGGACCTTCATGGCAGTTGACCCGCAAGGGTGAAGACGGTGCGGGCGCCGGCGCCGATCTCGTCCGCCACGTACGCGTAGTGGACCTCGAAGGCTTCGACGCGCATGGGCCGCACCGTGACGCCGAAGGCGGGCCGTCCCGCGCCCTCTCCCGCGCCGGCGCGGTGCAGTCCGCCGCGCAGGGTCAACAGGTCGCTCAGCCTCCACTCGAGACCGAGATGCCCGCGCAGCTCGCGGTCCCCCGCCGGGTCGAGGACCTCCGCCTCCACGGCGGCCATGGCCCCTTGGCGGAGGACGTGCGAGACCCCCACGGCGAGGGCCGATCGCAGGGCCTCCTCGGTGACGCTGGTCTGGTCGGAGGGCCGCTGCACCGTCCACGACAGCTTGTCGAGCAGGTTGCGGGCGGTCACGCCGAGGGCGGTGCGGGAGGACAGGCTCCAGCGAACCCCCAGGTCGGCGCCGCGGCCGGTGGCCGTCGAGGCGCCGCTCACCGGCACCTCGATGCGGTGCCGGAGGATCTTCAGGCTGGCGCCGATCTGCAGCGTCGCCGACGGACGCAGTCCGAGGCCGAAGATCACGGCATCCGCGGCGCTCCCCAGGTCGCCGGTGGCCTCCCCCGAGCCGCTGCGCCCCCGCAGGCCGCCCACCCCGGCGTGCAGCCAGGCCAGGCCGAAGGCCAGGTCTCCCCTCGGGTTCATGGCCGCCGCCAGTCCGGACCGCGTGCGGTCGAGGGACATGGGCTGGTACGAGGCCAGCATTCCCTTCCCGGTCGAGGTGGCCAGTCCCGCGGGGTTGTAGAGCACGGCGGCGGGCCCCTCGGCGGCGGCCGCCTGGGCGCCGCCCAGACCGAGGGCCCGGGCGCCGAGGCCGGTGTCGAGCCAGGCGCCGCCGAGGCCGGCAGCGGCCGGAGACGCCGCCTGCCACACGATCAGGGCCGCGAGGGCGAGGCCGCGCCGCATCAGTCCAGGACCACCACGTTGCCGAAGGCCCGGCTGCCGGAGGCGGTCTCGACGCGGAAGAAGTAGACGCCGTTGGCCACCTGGCCGCCGCCGTCGTCGAGGCCGTCCCAGGGCTCGCGGTGGTGGCGCCCCCCGGGCCGGCTCTCGCCGTCCACGAGGGCGCGCACCTTGCGGCTCGAGAAATCGTAGATGTCGACGCTCACCTCGTCCGCCTCGGCCAGGCTGTACACGACCATGCAGCTCTGTCCGCGGGACGGGGCGAAGGGGCTCGGGGCGGCATAGGTCTTGGCCCCCCGGGTGTCGACGAGTCCTTCCCCGTCGATCATCCGGCCGGTGTCGATGGCCCGCACGCGTACCGGAAAGCTCAGGATCGTCCAGGTCCGGCCGTCGTCGAGGGACCGGCCCAGGCCGTTGTCGGCCCCGGCCCACAGGGCGATCCGCCCGTCGGGCAGGGAGAACCGCTCGACCCCGATGAAGGGCGCCCTCAAGAGGTCCTGGCTCAGGATGTCCTGCACCGGCACCTCCAGCCAGCTCTCCCCGTGGTCCGGGCTCAGGAGCAGACCCTCTTCGGTGCCCGCCCAGACAGAGTCGGGGGCAAAGGCGAAATCCCAGGCGAAGGTGGAACCCGAGGAGGTCCAGGTGCCGCCGTCGTCCTCGGTGCGGTGGATGGCCCGGACCTGCCCGGGCGGCTCGTCGGTGACGTCGGTGCCGACCCAGACGACGGATCTCCCGTCGGGCCGGATCTGCCGCTCCACCGCCAGCCCCCAGTGGGCGGAGAGGTGGCCCGGGAGAACCTGGCCGGACTCGTCCCGCCGCGACCGGTGCACGGTCCAGGTGCGGCCGAAGTCGAAGCTGGAGGCCACGCCGAGGGCGGTGCCGATCCACACGGTGTCGCCGTAGGCGGCGACGGAGAAGGTGCGGTGGAGATAACTCAGGGCGTCGACACTGTCGGCTGCGGCCTGCGCCCGGGCGATGACGTCCTCGGCAGCACCGGCGTCCTCGAGGCTGTCGACGCGCACCCGGTAACGGGTGTTGTTGTAGACGATGCGGTCCGCCCCGCCCGGGAGCACGCGCTCCCAAGTGCGGCCGAAGTCGATGGAGCGCACCGCCGAGCCGGCGAAGAACGTGGCCCACACGGTGTCGCCCTCGACGGCCAGCCCGAAGCAGGCGTTCTCCACCGGTGTCCAGGGGCCGTCCTCGAATCCGGGGCGCAGGGTGTCGAAGAGGGCCTCGTTGGAGATCCGCTGCCACCTGGCGCCGGCGTCGGTGGACCAGGAGATGCCGCTGCCGACCTGCCGGCTGCGATTGCCCGCCGTCAGGGAATCGAAGAGGGTGGCCGCCCAGACCGTGTCTCCGTGGGCGGCCAGGGCGCTGACCGCACCCCGGCCCAGGCCGTGCTCCTCGGTGAAGGTGACCCAGTGCCCGGCCTCGAGGCCGTCCCCCCGGGACGGATCCAGGCGGGCCAGGCCCCGTTCCGTGGAGACCCACAGGTAGCGGCCGCTCCATACGACATCGGTGATGCTGGAGCCGAGCATTCCCGTCGTCGGGGGTGGCTCGGCATCCTGCAGATAACCGGCTGGAACGGCGCCGCGGCCGGGCGTCGAGACCAAAAGCACCGCCACCAAGCACGGGAGCCCGCCGTATCGAAGGAAGGGGACGGACGACGCCCCCGGGCGGACTTCAGGCATAGGTGGCGGCGCGTTCGTTGAGGGCCTCCACGGCCTCGCAGCCGATGCCGCAGTCGCCGATCCGCGGGCCCTCAGGTTCGCCGTGGCTGTCGGAGCCGCCGGACATGAGAAGGCCGTAGCGCCTGGAGATGTCCTGGTAGTGCTCGATCTGGGAGGGCTTGTGGGAGGGGTGGTAAACCTCGACACCGTCGAGGCCGGCATCGACCAGCTCGGCGATCACCGTCTCCGAGACGGCCAGACCGGGATGAGCGAGGACGATGACGCCGCCGAGCTCGTGGACCAGACCGATGACCTCGGCCGCCGGGCTGCGCGGCTTCGGCACGTCGGCGGGCCGGCGGTCGCCGATGAAGCGGTGGAAGGCCTCCTCCTTCGTCGGCACCGCGCCGCTGGCGACCATGGCCGCGGCGATGTGGGGGCGTCCCAGCGGCCCCCCGGCGGCCCTCACCAGCACATCATCGAGGGTGACCGACACGCCGAGTTGATTGAGCCGATCCACAATCGCCTCGCCGCGGTCCCGGCGGCGCTGGTGGAGAAGCTCGACGTAGGAGCCCAGGCGGCGGTCCTGGTAGTCGATGAAGTAGGCGAGCAGATGCAGCTCGCGGTCGTTGACGTGGGCGCTGAGCTCGGTGCCCGGAACCGTCACCACACCGAGCTCCCGGCCGGCGGCGGCCGCCTCCGCCACCCCCTCCACGGTGTCGTGGTCGGTCAGGCTCAGGACGCGGACCCCGGCGGAGGCCGCTTCCTCCACCACCTCTCGGGGTGTGCGCTGCCCGTCGGAGCAGGTCGAATGGGAATGCAGGTCGGCGAGATTGTACTGGGCCACCGGGGGGCTTCCTTCAGTCTGGAGAATCGAGCGCAACGGAAACGGAAGATAGCGTCCTGCCTGCATCCGCGCGCAGTGCCGTCTCCGACACCGACTACCCCGGCCGCGGTTCGGTTCCCGTTCCCCGAACCGCGGCTAGCTCGCGGCGGCCTTCTGCAGCGGCAGCACGATGTGCGACGGGTGCCCCGGACTGTGGAGGATCGTCTGGTGGGCGATCTCCCAGCGGCTCTCGAGGCCGAGAGGCCCCCCGGTGTTGGGGTTGACGTCGAAGCGCGGCCAGTTGCTGCTGCTGATGTCCAGGCGGATGCGGTGGCCGCGGCGGAAGACGTTCGACGTCGGGTAGAGATGGAAGACGAACTCGTAGGGGGTCCCCGGCTCCATCAGCTCCGGCCGCGTCCAGCCGTTCCGGTAGCGGGCGCGGAGGATCGAGTCGGTGATGTTCATGGCGAAACCGTCCGGGTAGTCGCCCGAGGGCGGATGGAGGTCGATGAGCTTGGCGGTGAAATCGGTGTCCCTGGCCGACGACGACGCCCACAGGTGCATGACGATGTGGCCTGTCACCTCCGTGTCCTCCGCCAGCTCCGGGGTCTGGAAGGTGAGAATGTCCCCTCGGGTGTTGAGGGGCAGCTCGTCCACACAGCCGAAGAAGTCGGGCCGGCCGCGCTGGTCGAAGGCGCCGGGGGGGATGATCGTGTCGGCCGCCGAGATGCCGCCCCCCATGGTGGGCACGGGATCCCGGGGGTCGAAGGTGTAGCCCGTGGACGGCGCCTCCTTCTCCTTGGGCTGCTCCCGCGACAGCCCGCCGCCGGCGCGCAGGTAGTAGCGCGTCTCCACCGTGCCCGGCAGGGGCCAGTCCGGCTCGCTGCGCCAGTAGCCGCCGTGGTCGAGGCGGCGGTCGTAGTCGTGCTTGTTCATCCGCTGGCTGCCGGTGCCCATGGTGAAGATGCGCACCGGCGACCAGTCGGCGAACTCCGTTGCCATGCCCTTGAGGTGGTGGTCGAACCAGGCCAGCCGCAGGTCGTTCTGGTTGATGTGCGAGTCGGTCCCGAAGTCGACGTCCCCGGCGTGGGTCACCTCGTAGCAGCCGTGCGTCCACGGCCCCATCAGCAGGACCTGCGGCGACCGCTTGATATCGCTGAGCTTGCGGTAGCTCGTGGGGGTGTTGCGGGCGTATGAGTCGTACCAGCCGCCGAGATACAGGGTCGGCACGTCGGCGTGCTCGTCGTAGTACTCGTCGATGGCGTAGCCCCGCTGTCTCCAGTAGTCGTCGAACTCCCCGTGGGTCAGGATGTCGATGGCCCACTGCTCGTAGGAGGGCAGCCGGCGCAGCACCGTGGCTCCCTTCTTCAGCGGCAACCGGCGCACGATGTCGGGCATGTCCTGCGTGAAGGCCTTCATGATCTCCGCCTGGAGGCCCGGGTCGGCCATGGCCTCCTTGCTCGTCATCGCCATGCGGAAGACGTAGACGTGGAAGCGCTGCTCCAGGGCGCCGTTCTGGCGCATCGAGCCGTGGTAGTAGTTGGAGGCGCCCACCGCCACGACCATGGTCTCCAGGTGCGGCGGCGCCAGGGTCGCGAGGGCGCTCTGGTCGCTGCCGGCGTACGAGCCTCCCATGGTGCCGACCTTGCCGTTGCTCCACTCCTGGCCCGCGAGCCACTCGACGGTGTCGTAGCCGTCCGGCGCTTCCCTGGCAAAGGCGTACCACTCGCCCTCGGAGGCGAAGCGGCCGCGAACGTCCTGAATCACCGTGGCGTAGCCCCGCCGCGCGAAGTAGCCCGCATTGGTCACCTGCCGCGGCGCGGCCTTGTCGTAGGGGGTCCGCTCGAGGATGACGGGAAACCGGCCGGCCGCGGGTTCCTCTCCCACCGAGGGGAGGTAGATGTCGGAGGCGAGCCCCACGCCGTCGCGCATGGGGACCATCACGTTCCTGCGGCAGGTCACGTCGTAGGCGATGGGGGAACCATCGTATGGAGCCGTCACTGTGCGCCCTCCTGTGGTGTCTTGCGGCAGACGCTCCCCGCGAACCGGGAAGCTGATTCTGGACTTCAGCCCCCCGCAGCCGGGGGGTCGGGCAGCAGCCTGCAGAAGCGGCCGTACGCCTCCTCCCAGCGGCCGTCGTCCCCGCACGGGGTGAAGGTCCGGGGCTCGAAGGAGGCGCGCACCACGGCGCGGATGTCCTCCACCGAGCCGAGGCGGCCGAGGCCGAGGGCCTGCACCAGCAGGTTGCCGACAGCCGTGGCTTCCGCCGGCCCGGCGACGACCGGACGCCCGGTGGCGTCGGCGGTGAGCTGGCAGAGCAGGGTGTTGCGGATGCCCCCGCCGACCACGTGGACCGGCTCCAGGCGCCGGCCCAGGACCTCCTCGAGGCGCTCGAGGACCCAGCGGTACTTCAGGGCCAGGCTCTCCAGCAGACAGCGGATCACGGCGCCCTCGCCGGCGGGCTCGGCCTGCCCCGTCTCGCGGCAGAAGGCGGCCACCCGGCCGGGCATGTCCCCCGGAGGCAGGAAGCGCCCGTCGTCGGGATCGACGAGAGCCCCGAAGCCGGGAGCCTCTTCCGCGGCCCGGGTGAGCTCGTGGTAGGAGAGGTCGCGGCCCTCGGCCGACCAGGCGCGCCGACACTCCTGCACCAGCCACAGCCCCATGATGTTCTTCAGAAAGCGGAAGGTGCCGCCCACGCCGCCCTCGTTGGTGAAGTTGCAGCGCAGGGCGCCCGGCGAGAGATCGGGGGCCTGCAACTCGGCGCCCATGAGAGACCAGGTGCCGGAGCTGATGTAGGCGAAGTCCGGACCCTCGGCCGGGACCGCGGCCACCGCCGCGCCGGTGTCGTGGGTGGCCGGCGCCACCACCGGGATCCCGGAGGCCAGGCCGCAGTCGCGGGACACGCTCTCCAGCAGCGGGCCGATCCGCGTGCCCGGCGGGACGATCTCGGGCAGGATGCGGTGCGGCAGGCCGAAGGCCTCGAGGAGCTCCGTCGACCAGCGCCCCCGCCGCGGATCGTAGAACTGGGTGGTGGTGGCGTTGGTGAACTCGCAGACCTGCTCCCCCGTGAGGAAGTAATGCAGCAGGTCGGCCATCATCAGCAGCCGGTGGGCGGCGCCCAGTTGGGGAGCGGACTGCTCCTGCATGGCCAGCAGCTGGAAGAGGGTGTTGATCGGCAGGAGCTGCACCCCCGTTGCGGCGAACACGCGCTCCCGGGAGACGCGCTCCAGGGCCCGTTCCAGCACCCCCTCGGTCCGCGGGTCCCGGTAGTGGCGGGGGTTGTCGAGGAGGGACCCGTCGGCGGCCAGCAGGCCGAAGTCCACCCCCCAGGTGTCGACGCCCACGGAGGCGATCCGGGCCCCGGCCGCCGCCCGCAGCCCCTGCTTGATCCCGTCGTGCAGGCGCAGCACGTCCCAGTAGAGCCGGTCGAGGACGGCCGTGCCCCCCGTGGGGAAGCGGTGCAACTCCTCCAGTTCCAGACGCTCGCCCTCGAAGCGGCCGAGAATGGCGCGGCCGCTCTCGGCGCCGAGGTCGAAGGCGAGGAGCGGGTTGCCGGTCACGCGCGGAGGGGCCGGCCTGTCGGCCCCCTGCCTGCGCCGCCGAACACTACAGGTAGTTCAGGCCGAGCTCGGCGATCAGCTGGCGTGTGGGGTTGTGCAGCAGGGAGCAGATGAGGGCGACGCCGAACTCGCGTTCCAGCCCTGCGGCGTAGGTGGACTGCTCGTCGCGGTAGTTCAGGCGCTGGAAGCCGAGGACGGTGTCCTTGAACTGGTCGGTGCGCTCGCAGATCACCAGCTCCGCCAGCTCGGAGTGTCGCAGGGCTTCCTCGACGTAGTCCTCACCGAAGATCTCCTCCAGGGCTGTTCGCAACTGACGGTGAAGCACGGGAGGCTCGCTCAGAAAGGAAAGACCTCGTCGAGACGCCGGCGAGTCCGGCTGCGGGCGTCCGCGGCTGGAGACGGCGCTATCGAGAGCAGCGAACCCCCGGGGATCCGCGCCCGGTCCACGGGCATCTGGATCACCGGCCGCCGCAGCCAGGACAGGAGCACGAGCCCCGCGTCGACCGCCGGCAGCCGAAGCTCCAGTCGAAACACGAGGACGGCGCCCAGGAACCGGCCGAGGACCGACCGGCGCGCCGGCGCGCTCCGCAGCTCCGCGGCCCCGGTGCTCACACCGGTTTGCCCTCGGGGGCGAAGAACGGCTCGATCGCTCTCTCGATGCGGTCCCTCACGGAACCGTCCTCCCCCACGTCGGGCTCGAAGCTCCGCCCCGTCACCCGCTCGAAGAGATCGACGTAGCGCCCGGCGACCTCGACGCGGATATCGTCGTCGAGATGCGGG
Organism: Candidatus Latescibacterota bacterium; assembly: GCA_022827165.1. The sequence continues at coordinate 33,616 of JAJDTN010000104.1, read as the reverse complement.
ATGTTGTCGTCGGAGATGCCCTTCTCCTTCAGCCACAGACGGAGGAACTCCTTGTCCAGGCTCTCCGGCTCGTCGCCGCGCCCGTGGCGTTCCTCGTAGCTGTCCAGAATCCAGTAGCGGGAGGAGTCGGGCGTGTGGATCTCGTCGGCCACCGCGATCCGCCCCTCGGCGTTGCGGCCCATCTCGTACTTGGTGTCCACCAGGATCAGCCCCTGCTCCGCCGCCAGCTGTTGCCCGCGGGCGAACAACTCCAGGGCGATCTCTTCGATCCGGCGCCAGGTCCCTTCGTCGACGAGTCCGCGCTCGACGATCTGCTCCGGAGAGATCGACTCGTCGTGTTCCTCGGACTTGGTGGTGGGGGTGATGATGGGCGCCTCGAAGGGCTGGTTCTTGACCATGCCGTCGGGGAGCCGGTTGCCGCAGAACTCCCGCACCCCGCGCGCGTAGTGGGTCCAGGCCGAGGTCTCGGTGCTGCCCGTCAGGTAGCCCCTCACGACGACCTCCACGGGGAACATGTCCAGCTCCTCGGCCACGGTGACGCTGGCGTGCGGCACCTGGAGGACGTGGTTCGGCACGATGTCGGCGGTGCGCTCGAACCAGTACTGGGCGATCCGGTTGAGGACCTGCCCTTTCAGGGGAATGGTGCCCAGGACGTGATCGAAGGCGCTCTGCCGGTCGGTGGTGATCAGGATACGGCGGTCCGCAAGGCGGTAGATGTCGCGGACCTTCCCCTGGTGGTAGGAGTCGGCCCAGCGATCGAAGCGGGCTTCGAGCAGGCAGTCGTCAAGCAGGTTGCGGAGCTGTTCGCGGCTGACCAACAGTGCCTCCATCGGGTGCGGGTGAAGGGGGTTTGGTGAAGGTATCCCGGCCCCCGCAACCCGTCAACGAAGCGCCTTGCCTTCGGCTTTCGGGCCTTTGTATGTTACGCGCGGGCCCGTCGGGCGGGCGTCGGAAACCCTCTCCGGCAGGCCCTCCGGAACCGCAACACCTACGCCTGGAGGTCGAAATGGTACGGGGGCTGCTGATCACACTCGCGCTGGCGGTGGGGGTGACGGGCTGCGGCAGGGAGGCGGAGATCGCCGAACTGAAGCAGTACGTCAAGTCGATCCAGGAGTTCCATTCCTTCAACGAGCGCGTGGAGCGGACGATCCTGCGTTTCGACGATCCAAGCGTGCCGGTGACCGATGCCGACATCGAGGCGGCCCGGGCCATGCTCGACGAGTACGCCGCCGCCGTGGACGCCATCCCGGAGCTCGACGAGCGCACGATCCGCAACACCCACGACCTCTACCAGCGCTCCTTCGAGGACGCCCGCCGCCTGGCGCGCGACGAGACCGGCGACACCCGGCGGCAGGCGCACTCCGTGGCCATCGGCCTTCGCAACCTGCGCCGCGACATCGAGCAGCGCGTCTACCCGTCGCTGATCGTTCTCCTGGCGCGGGAGCAGCTGGAGGGCGGTGAGTACGAGCTGGCCTGGCCCGAACTCTGAAGCACCGGCTTCCCATCCCCGGGCGCACCTGCCCCTCATCTTGACGTAGGCTGACGCGGCCGGGCCCCCTGCCGAGGGTCCCCTATCCGCCCCTCTGCGTCCAGCCGCAGCCTCTGCATTTCCGCTTGGGGGAAGGGCCGCCTTGACAGCCCGGGCAGGCCGCCGCGCCACGAGCGGTGCCCCTCACCCGCCCGAACCCCAAGGCTGGAGGGCCCATGAGTCTCCCTGGGCCGCCGACCCCTTTACGACTTGTGGTGGTTACACCGGGGGTTCGCGGAGGAGGACGAGGTCTTGCACCCCGGGGGTTGCCGCGGCGGATCACGCCCCGGCCGGCGAGCGCACTCCCCTCCCCCCCCGGGTCTTGGCGCCGAGCCACCGCAAGCCCGCAAGACCCAGCCAGGGTTGCAGGCCGGAGAGCGTTCCGGTGTACAGAAACCCCGCGTGGAAGAGCAGCAGAAAGGGGATCCCCAGGTAGAGCTGCGCCTCCCAGGCGCGCAGGATGACGAGCACGAAGTAGCCGGCCATCCCCAGTTCCGCCAGGGCCACGACGGTCTTCGACCCCGCGTACTTCGCTCCGGGACGGGATCCGGAACCCACACCGTACTTGGGCGTGCGCTGAAAGCCGGTCCTGTAGCCCAGCAACCCTTCCAGGACCGCCCGGGCATTGTTGACGCACAGGCTGATGCCGATCGCCATCAGCAGCGGCAGGTACTTGATCGAGCTCTTCCAGTCTTCGTACAGGGCCTTCTGCGAGACCAGGTAGTAGCTCCCGATGGCCATCGTCGCCATCGAGAACAGGGGCAGGTCGATGAGAAACAGCCGGTGCTCCCAGGGCATCGACTGGCGGATCCCCAGGACCGGCAGCATCAGCACCGCCATGAGCAGCATCAGCACGTAGCAGATGTTCGCCGTCAGGTGCACGGTGGCCTCCACCTTCACCTTCAGCGGCAGTCGCGCCCGCCACACCCGGGGGAGGATCTTGCGGGCGGTCTGCACCGCGCCCTTGGTCCAGCGGTGCTGCTGTGTCTTGAAGGCGTTGATCTCCACGGGCAGCTCCGCCGGCACCTCGATGTCGGGCAGGTAGTGGAATTTCCATCCGGCGAGCTGGGCGCGGAAGCTCAGGTCGAGATCCTCGGTGAGGGTGTCGTGCTGCCAGCCGCCGGCGTCGACGATCGCCTGGCGCCGCCAGACGCCGGCGGTGCCGTTGAAATTGAAGAACCGGCCCGAGCGGTTGCGGGCGGTGTGCTCGATGACGAGATGGCCGTCGAGGAAGATCGACTGGATGCGGGTGAGCAGTGAGAAGTGGCGGTTGAGGTGGCCCCAGCGCATCTGCACCATGCCGATGCGGTCGTCGGTGAAGTGATGGATCGCCTCCTCCAGGACATCGGGAGGCGGCACGAAGTCGGCGTCCAGAAGAAAGATGAACTCGCTGCGGGTCCGGGACAGGCCGGCGGCGAGGGCTCCGGCCTTGTACCCCACGCGGTTGTCCCGGTGCAGGTAGCGGGCGTCCACCCCCTGCGCCTTCAGGCGTTCCACGGCGGCCACCGCCCGTCCGCGCGTCTCGTCCGTCGAGTCGTCGAGGACCTGCACCTCGAGCCGGTCCTTCGGGTAGTGGAGGGCGCCGATGCTGTCCACGAGGCGGTCGACGACGTGGTACTCGTTGTAGATGGGCAACTGCACCGTCACCCGGGGCAGCTCGGCGAAGCGCCCCGGAGGCTCGGGGGTCTCCCGGCGGTGACGGCAGTAGAGGCGCAGCATGAACCAGCGGTGGAACCCGTACAGGCTCAGCAGGCCGACGGTGACGCAGTAGAGAGTGAGGAGGGCGATCTGCGCAGCCGACAGGGCCCCCAGGCCGTCGATCGTCTCAGCCATGGCCTACCTTCCCGGCCCGCCCCGTCAGCCCTTACCGTGGCAGTGCTTGAACTTCTTGCCGCTGCCGCAGGGGCAGGGCTGGTTCCGGCCCACCTTGGGACCGGCCCGCACCGGCGCTCTCTTCGCCGGCGCGCCTCCCTCGCTGCCGGCCGCCACGAGCTCCTGGTCGTCCCGGGGAGCGCCGGCCGGGCGCCCCAGGGGCATTCCGTCGCCCGCGGGCGCACCCGGCTGCGAGACCTCGGCGGGACCGGCCGGTGCGCCGCGGAACCCGAGGTTCGTCGCCTCCCGATGGATGTCGCTGAACCGGCCCCGTCCGGCGGGCGCCCGCCTCTCCGGTACAGGTCCCGCCTCGACGCGAAGCTGGAAGAGGTTGCTCAGCGACTCGGTATCGATCCGCCCGATGAGGCTCTCGAACATCTCGAAAGCCTCCTTCTGGTAGACCATCAGGGGGTCCTTGCCGCCCACCCCGGCGAAACCGACCCCTTCCTTCAGCTCGTCCATCTCGTAGAGGTGCTCCTGCCAGCACGTGTCGATGGTGTGCAGCAGGATCGCCTTCTCCACCTCGTTGAAGGTGCTCTCGTCGACGGCCTGGCGGCGGTGCTCGTACGCGGCCCGGGCGGCCTCGAGGAGGCGCGCTTCCAGGCCGGAGGACTCGACGCCGTCGCGCTCGGCCACCTCCACGGGGAAGGGGGTGTAGAACCGGGTCGAGAAGTCGGCGGCCAGGTCTTCCCAGGTCCACTCGGAGGAGTGCATGTCGGCCTGCGCGTGGGCGGCGACCAGGCCGGATACGGTCTCGGTGATGATGTCGAGCACCTGGTCGCGGGCGGTGTCCCGCTCGAGGATGTCGCGGCGCCGGTTGTAGATCACCTGGCGCTGCTGGTTCATCACGTCGTCGTACTTCAGCAGGTGCTTGCGGATCTCGAAGTTTCGCGCCTCCACCTTCTTCTGGGCCCGCTCGATGGAGCGCGTCACCATGCGATGCTCGATGACCTCGCCCTCCTCGGCGCCGAGGCGGTCCATCACCGAGGCGATGCGCTCCGAGCCGAAGAGCCTCATGAGGTCGTCCTCTAGGGACAGGTAGAAGCGCGAGCCTCCGGGATCGCCCTGCCGGCCGGCGCGGCCCCGCAACTGCCGGTCGATGCGGCGCGATTCGTGCCGCTCGGTGCCGATCACCTGCAGGCCGCTCGGGTTCTCGGTGAGCTCCTCGGCCAGGGGACGGCCGTTGACGGTGTCCTCCAGAGTCGTCTCCGACTCGATCAGCTCGCGCTCTATGTGGACGACGCCCGGGTTCAGCTTTATGTCGGTGCCCCGCCCGGCCATGTTGGTGGCGATGGTCACCGTGCCCGGCTGGCCGGCGTCGGCCACGACCTGCGCCTCCTTCTCGTGGAAGCGGGCGTTCAGCAGCTGGTGCTGGATCCCCTTGCGCTTGAGCATGCGCGACAGCAGCTCGGAGATCTCCACCGAGATCGTGCCTACCAGCACGGGCAGGCCGCGCTCGTGGAGCCAACTGATCTCCTCGATGATGGCGTTGTACTTCTCGCGCTTGGTGCGGAAGATCTGGTCCTCGTGATCGAGACGGCGCACCGGACGGTGCGTGGGGATGACGACGACGTCGAGCTTGTAGATCTCCCACAGCTCCGCTGATTCGGTCTCGGCCGTGCCGGTCATGCCCGCCAATTTGCGGTACATGCGGAACAGGTTCTGCAGGGTGATGGTGGCCACCGTCTGCGTCTCCTGCTCGACCTTGACTCCCTCCTTCGCCTCCAGGGCCTGGTGCAGACCGTCGGCAAACCTCCGTCCCGGCTGGGGCCGGCCGGTGGACTCGTCGACGATGACGACCTTCCGGTCCTCGGTCACCATGTACTGCACGTCGCGCTCGAAGAGGGTGCAGGCGCGCATGAGCTGGTTGATGTTGTGCACCGCCTCGGTGCGCTGCTGATGGTCGCGGTAGGCCTCGTCCTCGGCCGTGCGCCGCTCCTCTTCGCCCAGCGACTCGTCCTTGCGGATGCGGCCGATCTCCTCGCTCACGTCGGGAAGGACGAACAGGGCCTGCTCGTCGGGCGACAGCAGGTCCCGTCCCTTGTCCATCAGGTCGATGGTGTGGGCCTTCTCGTCCACCGCGTAGAACAGTTCGTCGTCGATCTCGGTCATGCGCTTGTCGCGCATGAAGTCGGCCTCCACACGGCCGATGAGTCGCTTCGTCCCCTCCTCCTGCAGCGTCTTCATGAGGCGCCGGTTCTTCGGGGCGCCGCGGACCGCGCGCAGCAGGGCGATGCCGGCCTCGTACTCGCTGTCCGCCTGCTGGCGCTTGCTCTCGGCCTCGGCCACGAGCTTGTTGACGAGGTTCGTCTGCGCCCGCAGCAGCCTCTCCACCATGGGCTTGAACTCGGCGTAGCGGTTCGACGACTCGGGCACGGGACCCGAGATGATCAGCGGCGTGCGGGCGTCGTCGATCAGGTTGGAGTCGGCCTCGTCGACGATGGCGTAGTTGAACTCCCGCTGCACCATGTGCTCGCGCCGGGTGGCCATGTTGTCGTAGAGGTAATCGAACCCGACCTGGTCCTTGGTGGCGTAGACGATGTCGGCCCGGTAGGCCTCGTAGCGGGTGGCCGGCCGCCAGACGAACTCCTCCGGGGGCGATTCCGTCGCCGGCAGCAGGTAGGCCTCGGCGCCGCCGGTCTGACGCTGGTCCTGGATCACGCCCACGGACAGACCGAGGAAGTTGAAGACGCCGCCCATCCACATGGCGTCGCGCTTGGCCAGGTAGTTGTTATGGGTGATCAGGTGCACGCCGCGGCCCGGCAGAGCGTTTAGGTACAGGGGCATGGTGGCCACCAGGGTCTTGCCCTCGCCGGTGGCCATCTCGGCGATCTTGCCCTGGTGCAGCACGGTGCCGCCGAAGAGCTGCACGTCGTAGGGCACCATGAACCACTCCTCGGGGCCCCCGACACCCTCCCAGGTGCGCCCCACCAGCCGGCGGCAGGCCTCCTTGACCAGGGCGAAGGCCTCCTCCCGAATCTCCTCGAGGGCCTCCCCCTCGGCGGCGTGGATCTCCTCGTTCAGGGCCTCGTGGCGATCGTTGAGATCTTCGCGCTCCCCTGGCTCGAGGTCGCTGCGCAACTGCTCCTCGATCTCCTGCAGCTCCCCGGCGCGGGGGCCGACGTGATCGCGGACCCGCTCCCGGAACCCCGTCGTGCGGGCGAAGAGCTCGGCGTCGGAGAGCGTCCGCAGCCGTGCCAGCTCCTCGTTGATGTCGGCCAGGGCCGGCGCGGCCTTCCTGAACTCCCGCTCCGCCTGGGAGCCGAAGAGCTTCTTTATTGAACCCAGCATGGCCTGTGTGCGGTTCGGTGTGATGGGAAACGGATCGGGATTTCGGATGCCAGGCGCGGGGGGCGACCGGAGCATCTCCCGGCGGCCGAGTTCCTCACGGCAGGGGAAGCGTCCCGCGTACCGGACGGGCGGGAACCAGTGCGGCAAAGATACTCGACGCTCCGGGAAACGGCCACCGGCGCACCGGCCCTGCGGGGGCGGGTCACAACCGGATGCCGCGGGCCCTCGCGATTCCGTCCAGAACCCCGTTGACGAAGGCATGGGACTGGCCGCCGCCGTAGGTGCGGGCCAATTCCACGGCCTCGTCGATGGCCACCCGGCCGGGAACGTCGTCGAAATAGAGCAGTTCGGCAGCCCCGAGCCGAAGCACGAGCCCGTCGAGGCGGGCGATGCGGTCGCTGCTCCAGTTGGTGGTGGTGGAGGAGATCAGGCCATGGAGCTCCTCGGCGTGCTCCACGGCCGCCCGCGCCAGGCGGCTGGCGAACTCGACGTTCTCCCGCCGGAGGCCGGCGGCGGTGGCCCGCTGCCGCAGGGCCTCCTCGAGCTGCCCCGGTGACGCCACTTCCCAGTAGAGAACCTCGAGAGCCAGCCGCCGGGCGCCGCTACGACTGTCCGGCAGCTCCTCCTCTTCCACTCCCCACTCGTCGGCGGCGCCGGTCACGGCCTCTTGTCAGTCCAGGCCGGCCATCAGGTCGGCCATCTCGATGGCGTTCATCGCCGCGTCCCACCCGCGGTTTCCGGAACGCACGCCGGCCCGGTTCACCGCCTGCTCGGTGTCATCGGTGGTGATGACGCCGAAGGTCACGGGGGTGCCGCTGTCGAGGCCGACCCGGGCGATGCCGCGAGCCGTCTCGGCGGCGACGAAGTCGAAGTGGGGGGTCTCGGAGCGGATCACCGCGCCGAGGCAGATGACCGCGTCGAAGCGCCCGGTGCCCGCCAGCCGGCGCGCCACCAGGGGCAGCTCGAAGGAGCCGGGGACCCAGGCGACCTCGACGTTGTCCTCCGGGCATCCGTGGCGCCGCAGGCAGTCCAGCGCGCCCTCGAGCAGCTTGCCCGTGATCAGACTGTTGAAGCGGGCCACGACGATGGCGAAGCGCCGGCTGCCGGCCTCGAGCTTGCCCTCATGCACCTTCGGCATCGGGTCCCCTCATTCGGAGAGCAGGTTGGTGTGCCCCATGCGGTCTCGCTTGGTCCGCAGGTAGCGGATGTTGTGCCGGTTGGGCTCCGCCGCCAGCGACACTTCCTCGACCACGGTCAGCCCGTAGCCCTCGAGGCCGACGCGCTTGCGCGGGTTGTTGGTCAGCAGGCGCAACTGCCGCAGACCGAGGTCGTAGAGGACCTGGGCGCCGATACCGTAGTCCCGGGCGTCGGCGGGCAGGCCGAGGGCGTGGTTGGCCTCGACCGTGTCGAGCCCCTGGCTCTGCTGCAGCTCGTAGGCCTTGAGCTTGTGAATCAGCCCGATGCCGCGGCCCTCGTGACTCTGGATGTAAACGATCACCCCCCGGCCCTCGGAGGCGATCAGAGACATGGCCCGCTCCAGCTGCTCGCCGCAGTCGCACAGATACGAGCCCAGGGCGTCGCCGGTGACGCAGGAGGAGTGCATGCGCACCAGTGTCGGCGCGCCGTCGGCGACATCTCCCATGACCAGGGCGATGTACGGACTGCCATCGACCAGGGAGCGGTAGGCGTAGACGGTGAACTCGCCATGCTCGGTGGGCATGGGGGTCCGGGCCTGCAGCTCGATCAGCTTCTCGGACCGGCGCCGATGGGCGATCAGATCGCGGATGGTGGCGATCTTGAGGCCGTGGCGGGCGGCGAACTCGAGGAGGTAGGGGGTGGACGCCAGCTCTCCGTCGGCGTCTAGGACCGAGGCCAGAAGCGCCACCGGCTCGAAACCGGCCAACCGTGCGAGGTCGACGGAGGCCTCGGTGTGGCCCGCCCTCCGCAACACCCCACCGGGTTGGGCGGCGATGGGCGTCACGTGGCCGGGCTGCACGAAGTCGGCGCCGCGGCTGTCGGGATCGGCCAGGCGGCGGATGGTGAGGGCGCGTTCCTGGGCCGAGACCCCGGTGCCCGTCACTTCGCGGGCGTTTACCGAGGTCATGCAGGCCGCGCTCCGAGGGCCGCCGCCGCCGGGGCGGGCCAGCTCCAGGCCCGATGCCTCGAGCCGCTCGCGGTCGGCGGAGACGTAGACCGGGCCTCCCGCGTGCCGGGTGATGAAGTTGACGGAGGCGGCGTCGGCGAGCTCGGCGACCATGACCAGCTCGCCCTCGCCAACGAGATCGGACCCGTCCACGTCGACGGCGCGTTCGTCCACCAGGACCACCATGCGGCCGGCGGCCAGGTCCTCGATGCTCTCCTCGATGGTGTTGAAGTCGGACAAGGTCAAAAAAAGCCCGGCCGAAGCCGGGCGTCATCAGGTGTATCCCAGGTCCCGGAGGGCGTCGAGGGTGAGGCCGCCCGGGATGGGGGAGCGGCCGGCCTCCAGGAGGCGCTCCACGTAGCGGGCAACCACGTCGATCTCGAGGTTCACCCGGGTGCCCGCGAGGACCTGGGAAAGGGTCGTATGTGCTAATGTATGCGGTATGATAGCGATGGTAAAGGTGCCGTCGGCGGCGACCTCGACGAGGGTCAGGCTGATGCCGTCGACGGCGACGCATCCCTTGGCCGCCAGATAGCGGGCCAGCTCCGCCGGGGGGGCCACTTCGAGGACGGTGTCGCCGGCGGCGGCGTCGAGACGGCGCACGGTTCCGACCCCGTCCACGTGCCCGAGGACCAGGTGCCCGCCCAGCCGGTCGGTCGGGCGCAGGGAGCGCTCCAGGTTGACGGGCGATCCCGGCCGCAGCCCCCCCAGAGTCGTGCGCCGAAGGGTCTCGGCCACCGACTCGACGAGAAACCTCCCGCCTCTCCGGTCCACGGCGGTCTGGCAAGCGCCGTTGATGTTGACGCTGTCCCCGGCCTTCAGGTCCTCGCAGATACCCGGGGCCTCGATCTCCAGGCGCCGCAGAGCCTCCCCCCGGGCCTCGACCCGGCGGACGGTGCCCACCTCCTCGATCAGTCCGGTGAACACGGGTAGACCACCTTCCCGGTGTAGAGCAGGTCCTCTCCCAGGCGTCGGGTGCGCACCTGCTCGATGATCGGGGTCTCCGCCGGGGATTCCAGGCCCAGTTCGCCGACGCCGGCCAGGGCATCGCCGCCCAGCAGGCGGGGGGCGATGTAGATCATGACGCGGTCCACCGACCGGGTCCGCAGGGCCGCGCCCGCCAGCCCGCGGCCGCCTTCTACGAGGACGCTGGTGAAACCCGCCTCGCCGGCCCGGGCCCACAGCTCTCCCAACTCGAAGGTCCCGCCCTTGTCGGCCAGCGTCCAGACCTCGACGCCGCGCTCGGCGAACCGCCGGCGCGCCGCCTCCGGGGCCGATGCCGATGTCGCCAGGATCGGCTCCCGGCCCCCGAAGACCTTCGCCGACGGCGGGCAGCGCAGGCGCCCGTCGACGACAATAGGCCGCGGGTCCCGGCCTTTCACGTGGCGCACCGTCAGGGCCGGGTTGTCGGCGATCACCGTGCCGGCCCCCACGGCCACCGCGTCGGCCCAGGAACGCCAGCGGTGGGCGTGCCGCCGGGCCGCCTCGCCGGTGATCCACCGCGAGGCCCCCGAGGCCGTGGCGATGCGCCCATCGAGGGACTGGCCCAGCTTGAGCACCACCAGCGGCCGTCCGGTGCGCCGGTGGTGCAGGTAGGCGGCATTCAGCTCCTCCGCCTCGGCCGCGCGGACACCCACCTCGACCTCGATACCGGCCTCCCGGAGGCGCCGGAAGCCCCGGCCGTCGACCCGCGGGTCGGGATCCTGCAGGGCGCAGACGACCCGGCGCACACCGGCGGCGACCACCGCCTCGGCGCACGGGGGGGTTCGACCGTGAAATGAGCAGGGCTCAAGGTTGCAGAACAGGGTGCCGCCGCGGGCGCTCTCGCCGGCCGCCCGCAGGGCTTCGACCTCGGCATGGGGGCTGCCGACCCTGCGGTGCCAGCCTTCGCCGACGACGGTTCCGCACCGGTCGGCGACGACGGCGCCGACGAGCGGGTTCGGGCTCACTCTGCCTCGGCCCCGGGCGGCCAGGACCAGGGCCCGGCCGAGTGCCTTGGCGTCGTCCAACCCGGGGGCTACTCGACTTCCACGAGAATGCGGGCCACGCCGACGTTGTCGAGGGCGTCCCACGCCTGCACGGAGATGACGTGCTCTCCCGGCTCCAGGTCCTCGACCCGGAAGTCCGCCTCCTCCCGCCCGCCGTCGAAGACCCCGTCGGCGGCGGCCAGGCGCGTGCCCTCGTCGTCGTAATCGACGCTGTAGCGGGCCCCGTGGATCGCGGTGACGGCGTCCTCGATCTCCGCGTGGAGGCGGATCCCGCCACGCTCCCGGCTCGCCGTCAGACGGACCCGGGGCGGGGTGTTGTCGATGGGGAAGGGAGCGCTCACGTAGTCGTCCTCGAGGGCCAGCTCCGGTGGGTTGTCCGGGGCGTCGGAAGCGACCACACGCAGCTGCGTCGTGCCCTCGGGCATGCTCTCCGTGTCCCAGAACAGGGTGGTCTGGGCGATCCGGTCCTCCACCAGCTTCCACTGCCGCTGATTCTCGCCGCGCAGGTAGACGCGGTAGCTGAGCTCGTCGCCGTTCGGGTCCTGTGCCTGCCAGCGCACGAGACGCAGGCTCTTGCTCCGGGGGAGCCCCCGGTTTCCGTCGCGGGGTCCGTTCTGGGGCGGCGGAGGAGGTCCCTGGCCCTGGGGATTGCCGCGATAGGCGAAGGTGCTCACCTCGGAGATGCGGGGAGGCAGGTTCGTCGGCCGCGCGGCCATCGACACGCGCCGGACCAGGGGCGTTTGTCGAGGATCCCGCGACGACAGGACCAGGCGGTACTGCAGGTAGCGCGCCGGGGGGCTGGCGATCGCCGTGCCGGACTCCCGGACCTTCTCAGACCACTCGCTCCAGGTCTCGTCCGGCGTGGCCGTGTTGCCCGAGCGGGTCCGCAGGAAGAGCCGGGTGCCTTCGGGGACCGTGGCCTCCCAGGTCACCGCCCCCCAGTGTCCGTGGCCCCCGAGGTCCTCCACCGGGGCGTCGAAGAATCCGCTGTCGGCGGCGCTGGGGGTCAGGCGCGACAGCCGCCCCGTGAGCCCGTCGCCGAGGATCCAGTCGCCCCCATGGAGCAGAAGCGCGTTCGGCGACAGCGAATCGGCGGCGGCGAGGCGCTCGATCAACAATCCCTCGGTGCACACGCGCAGGGCCTGTGCCGGATCGCGCAGGACCGCGGCCAGCCAGCCGCCTCCGAGGTCGGCGATCCCGGCCCACACTCCACGGCCGCGCCACAACGGGTAGTAGCCCCCGTCCGGATCGATCCTCAGCAGAGTCGCCAGCGACTCCGGGCCTCCCCCCTTCGGGGCCGGTCCCGTGCCGACGACGGCGGCGAAGAGAGTGTCCCCCACGGCGAGGAGATGGGTCACCTCCTCCGCCTCGGTCTCAACCACCAGGCGGGCCCGCGACCCGGTGAGCTCGTAGATGCGGGCCCGGCCCGGTGGCCTCGAAGCGTCCTCTCCGGGGCCGGAGACGGCGGTGCCGGCATACCACCGCGAGCCGGCGCCCGCCAGGGCGCGCACATGGCCAGCGGTGCCTCCCTGGAACAGGGTGTCCACCTCGCCGCCGTCCAGGCGCAGCACACGCGCCGGTGCGCCGGCGGCCACGAGCAGCCGCCCCCGGCGGTCGAGGGCCAGGTCCCAGACATAGCGGCTCCCCGAGCGGGTCTCCGAGGCCAGCTCGCCCGTCGGGCTGAGGTGGTAGACGACCCCGTCGGGAGAAGTGCCGGCGAAGAGCCCGCCATCCGACGGCTGAAGGGCGTGTATCCCGACTTCGGGCGAGTCGAAGAGCAGCTGCGGAGAGGTGCTCTTGTCCGTCATGTGGAAAATGCGGCCGTCATCTCCCGTGCCGACCCACAAGTCGGCACCATCGGCCGCCAAGGTCCAGATGCGGCGGCCATCGACCTCGGCCAGGGGAGCCAGGACCGGGCCCAGGGCGAGCTCGCCCTCGGAGAGCAGGGCGACGCCCTCGCCGGTGCCGGCCTCGAAGTCGGAGTACCGGGCCTGGTGAAGGGTGACCGGATCGACGCTCCACCCGGGAGCGGCCAGGCAGAGGAGCAGTTGGATTCGGCGGATCAGCGGCTTCATCGGCGGCCCTCCGGGTCCACCTCGAGGACGAGGCTCTGCTCCCCGCGCAGGACGAAGCCGGCGGGCACGCGTTCTTCCGTAAGGACCCGCCAGGCCACCATGCGGGTGCTGCCCGCCACCGGCGACTGCGACAACAGCCGGTGTACCGAGGGGGGCGGCGAGGGCAGCTCGCGGCCGTCCACGGTCAGCCCCGGCTCGGCGACGGTCAACTGCACGACCAGCTCGTCCTCCCGCCGGGGCCGGTTCAGACGCCTCAGCAACTCCTCGGCGTCTGCCGCAGGGCCAGCCCCCAGGCGCTCTTCCTCCCAGCCGTTGGCGGAGCGACCCGACCCAACCCTCACCCCCAGTTCTCCGGCCGCGCCGGCCGGAACCCGCACCGGGATCTGGAGGACTCTCTCGGCGCTCCTGTAGGGTGACAGCCGCACCGAGACGGTGACCTCCTCCCCGGCGCGAACCCTCGGCCGGTCCAGGCCCGCCCCCGAGAGTCGCGCGACGCGCACCTCCTCCCTCACATCGGCCCGCATCCGCACCCCGGCCAGGCGGATCCCCTCGAAGGAGGAACGGGCCAGGGCTCGCAGAGGCGTGCCGGCATCGATGGCGGCGCCAAAGGTCGCATCGACCCCGCTGTAGATCTGGTCCCACGTCACCTTGCGGCCGTCGTCCAGCTCGATGTCGATGTTCAGATCGATCGAGGCCTCGCCCATCACCTTGGAGGTGGACTCCAAGGCCCCTATCAACGCCGACTGGATCAGGCCGGCGGTGAAGAACCGGTGCCGGGCGACCTCGAACCGGAACTCCCGGGTCTCGCCCTCCGGGGCGACGGCCATCTCCACCGGGAGCACGCCCGCCCTCGCCCCGGTGAGGCCGGCGATCCCCCCGAAGCGGTCCTGCCGCACGGCTCCGACGGTGGCCGTGGCCGCGCCCAGCTTGAAGGAGCGGAACCGGTGGTCGAGGACGCCGAAGATGTGGGCCCCCGTCATCGGCAGGTCGATGGCGCCGCTGCCGACGAAGTCGTGGCCGAAGGCGACCAGGCGGTCGCCGTCCACATGGGTCACCGTGCCGATGCCGACCATGCTCAGATCGCCGCCGACCAGCTGCACTCCCACGGCGCTGCCCGCCCGCAGCGGCGGCGTCTCCAGGGAGGGATCTTCACCGGCCGGAGACAGGAGGGGCTCGAGGCCGAGGGGCGACAGGAACTCGGTCATGCGTTGCGCGGTCCCGCGGCCGACGCCCGACACCCACACGGGCGCCGCCAGGCGCACCAGGCCGGAGGGCCGCGCCGGTACCGGCGCCGCGGTGGATCCGCGGGCCGGGGCCGACAGGTCCCGCTCCATGACCGCGAGCATCTCGTGGATCGGGGTGAGCAGTCCCACCGGCTCGTCGGCGGCGAACCAGCCCCAGGCCACGGCGCCCACCAGGCGCCCTTCGACGTAGACCGGACTGCCGCTCATGCCGGCCACGAGACCCGTCTCCTCCAGCCCCAGGCCGGACAGCCGGACGAGGATGACGTCGCGCCCTGGGAGCATCGAGTTGTGCTCCACCCCCAGGATCTCAACGTCGAAGGTGTCGATGCGGGTGCCCTCGACGACGGTCAGGCCGTATCCCCGCATCCCCCGGGCGAGCTCGGACACCGGCGCCAGCTCGACCGCGGCAGCCGGGGCATGGAGGAGGAGGATGCAGGAAGCCGCGCCAAGCAGACCGCGGAAAATCCCGCCAAAGGGCATGCCGGGTGCTCGTAACTGGTTGTACCCCAAAGAGGTGCGCCTCCGGATAGGGAGCCGGCCAATGTACCCGTCCGCACCCCTCCCGTCAATCGGGGGGAGGGTGGGCTTCGTCGGTGCGGCAGCCGCTCCCCGCTCCCGGATTCTTGACACTTCCGCGGACCGGACGGCATTCTGTACCGACCTTTCCTTCCTGACTGCTGCCGGCCATCGGGGTCACCGGCCCATGGACGGCGGACCGATCCAGACCGAAGCCCCCGGGAGAAGAGCATGCACCCGACCCACCGCCCCCCCGCCGGAGGGGGTCAGCCCCCGGTCCGCGGCTGAGGGCCCCCCGTGCAGGGTTTCTTCGACCGCATCCGCGCCGGCCTGTCGCGCACGCGCTCCGCCGTGGTCGAGGCCGTCGCCGACGCCGTGAGCGACCGCCGCCTCGACGACGATCTCCTCGACGAGATCGAGGAGATCCTGATCTCGGCCGACGTGGGCGTCGATACTTCGGCAGCCATCGCCGGCGGCCTGCGCACCCGGGTGCGGGACCCGGAGGGGGACGCTTTCGAGCTGTTGGCAGCGGAGCTGGAGGCGATCTTCCCGCCCGGAGAGGGCTTCGACGTCACCCACCTGCCGGCGCGGCCCTGGGTGATACTGGTGGCCGGGGTCAACGGCGCCGGCAAGACGACCACCATCGGCAAGCTCGCGCAGCGCTACGCCGGCGAGAACCGCAAGGTGATGGTGGCGGCCTGCGACACCTTCCGGGCCGGCGCCGTGGCCCAGTTGCAGGTATGGGCCGAGCGCGCCGGCGCCGAGATCGTGCGCTCCCGGCAGGGGTCCGACCCGGGGGCGGTCGCCTTCGACGCGGCCCAGGCCGCCCGGGCCCGGGACGCGGACGTGCTCCTCGTCGACACGGCGGGGAGGCTCCACACCCACGTCAACCTCATGGAGGAGCTGAAGAAGATCCGCCGGTCGCTGGCCCGGTGCCTCGACGGGGCCCCCCAGGAGAGGCTTCTCGTCCTCGACGCCACTACCGGCCAGAACGCCCTGGCCCAGGCCCGGGAGTTCCACGCGGCCCTGGAGCTGACGGGCCTGGCCCTCACCAAGCTCGACGGCACCGCCCGCGGCGGCATCGCCTTCGCCCTGCGCCGGGAGCTGGACGTGCCGATCCGCCTGCTCGGCCTGGGCGAGGGCCTCGACGACCTGCAGCCCTTCGACGGCCCGGAGTTCGTGCGCGCCCTCCTGGATCGGGGATGAACGAGGCGGCCGCGGGGCCCGGTTGGGTGCGGTCCCCCGCGTCGGCGGGGACGTTGACACCTTTTGCCGTCCACCGTTAGACTGGTATCCCCTCTCCCCCAACACACCAGCAAGAGGCTCCAATGCCGGAAACGGCCAACCTGCAGCTTGGCGAGAAGAAGTTCGACCTCCCCGTCGTCGTGGGCAGCGAGAACGAGCACGCCATCGACATCAGCAAGCTGCGCGACCAGACCGGTTACATCACCCTCGACGAAGGCTACGGCAACACCGGCTCCTGCCAGAGTTCCATCACCTTCATCGACGGCGACCGCGGCATCCTCCGCTACCGCGGCATCCCCATCGAGGACCTGGCCGAGCAGAGCTCCTTCATCGAGGCCGCTCACCTGCTGATCTGGGGCCGGCTGCCAACGCGGGAGCAGCTCGACCGCTTCACCAGTCACCTGACCCACCACCAGTTCCTGCGCGAGCAGCTCCGCCAGCACTTCGAGGTCTTCCCCCCGGGCTCGCCGCCCATGGCGGTGCTGTCGGCGGTGCTCAACTCCCTGGCCTGCTTCTATCCCGAACTGCTCGACACCGAGGACGAGGAGCTCTTCGAAGAGGCGGCGGCCCGGCTCATCTCGAAGGTGCGCACCATCGCCGCCTACTCGTACAAGCACGACATGGGCCACTACCTCGTGTACCCGCACCCGGAAAAGGACTTCTGCGAGAACTTCCTGCACATGATGTTCTCCGAGCCCTACCGGGACTACGAGCCCGACCCGGCCCTGGTGCGGGCCCTGGACGTGCTGCTGCTGCTGCACGCCGACCACGAGCAGAACTGCTCCACCTCGACTGTGCGCATGGTGGGCAGCTCCGGGGCCAACCTCTTCGCCTCGGTGGCGGCGGGGGTCTCCGCTCTCTGGGGCCGCCTCCACGGCGGCGCCAACGTGGCCGTGGTGAGCATGCTCGAGTCGATCCTCGAGCAGGGGATCTCGGTGAAGGATTACGTTCAGGAGGTGAAGGACAAGAAGGCGGGCATCCGGCTCATGGGCTTCGGCCACCGTGTGTACCGCAACTTCGACCCGAGGGCCAGGATCATCAAGAAGCAGGCCGAAGCGGTGCTGGCAAAGATCCAGCGGGACGATCCGCTGCTGGGACTGGCCG
The DNA here is from genome assembly GCA_022827165.1 of Candidatus Latescibacterota bacterium. The sequence continues at coordinate 16,610 of JAJDTN010000104.1, read as the reverse complement.
AAGAGCTGGAAGGCGCCGCCCTGGCGGACGACTACTTCAAGGAACGCAGCCTCTACCCGAACGTCGACTTCTACTCGGGCGTGATCCTGCGCGCCCTGGGCATTCCCACGAGCATGTTCACGGTCATGTTCGCCATGGGCCGCATGCCCGGCTGGATCGCCCAGTGGTACGAGGACCGCTTCGTCACCAAGGGCCGCATCCACCGCCCGCGGCAGGTCTACACCGGGCCGACCGAGGTCTGCTACGTGCCCCTGAGCCAGCGCTGAGGAGCGGCCACGGCTTCGAGGGCGGACGCTGTCCGGCGTCCACTCCACTCCAGGAGCCCGAGATGCAAACCAAGAAGCTCGGACGGACCGGCCTGGAGGTTTCCATCGTCGGTCTGGGCACCGCCTTCCTCGGCATTCCCGGCGCCAACGAGGCCGCCCGGGCCTACTCCGTGCCCGGCGCTCCCTGGGACGTGGATCTCGATCCGGAGATGGGCGCCCAGGCGGTGATCGCCGCCATCGAAGGCGGCTGCACCCTCGTCGACACCGCGCCTCTCTACCTCGCCACAGGGTCGGAGAGGATGATCGGCGACGCCCTGCGCCAGCGGCCCGACCTGAAGTCCCGCGTGACGGTGACCACGAAAGTGGGGCAACTCTACAATGATATCCACCACTCCAGGGACGCCGTGCTGCGGCACGTGGAGGGGAGCCTCGAGCGCCTCGGCCTCGAGCGCTTCGACCTGCTCTACATCCACGACGCCATGGACGTGCCCATGGAGCGGGTCATGGGCGGCGACGGCACCCTCGGGGCCCTGCGCCAGTTGCAGGACGAGGGCGTGGTGACCTGGGTGGGCACGGCCTCCAATGTACCAGCTACCAACGTGGAGTACATCGAGACGGGGGCCTTCGACGCCGCCGTGATCCCCGAGTGCTGGAGCCTGCTCAACCAGCGCGCCGCCGAGCGCATCCTGCCGGCGGCGGAGAAGCACGGCGTGGGACTCGTGGGGGCCACGCCTCTGGAGCGCGGACTGCTGGCCACCGGCCAGGTGGGGGGGCGCAACTACCTCGCCAGGCGCTTCACGCCCGAGGTCATGGATCACGTCACCCGCATCCAGGGGCTCTGCGCCGATCACGGGGTGGCCATGAACGCCGCGGCGCTGCAGTGGTGCACCCGCCATCCCCTGGTGGCATCCACCATCCCCGGGGCGCGAACCCCCGCCGAGGCCGAGGCCAACGCGGTGGCCGGATCCGCCTCGATCCCCGAGGCTTTCTGGCAGGACCTGGAGCCCCTTGTCCGGCACTTTCCCGTGAGCGAGGTGTGACCCGCCGGGGCCGACCGCCGGTCCCGGACCTACACCATCGAAGAGGAGGACATCATGGCTGTGCGAATCGATGCCAAGAGCACGAAGCTGTCCGAGTCGACGAAGGAGCACATCGAGGGGGTCTGCGGCAAGTTCGACCAGTTCTTCGACCGCATTGTCGACACCGAGGTCATCCTCGACACGCAGGAGAAACACCGGCACGCCACGTCCGTGGAGATCATCGTCAAGGTTCCCAACCAGCGGATCGTGGGCAAGGGGGAGACCTCGGACAACAACCTCTTCAAGGCCGTCGACGACGCCGCCCACCGCGTCGAGTCCCAACTCAAGAAATACCACGACAAGCTCGTGGCCCGCCGCTGATCCGGGGGCAGCTTTAGCGCCCGGCCCGTAATGATCGCCCGCTTCCGACTCGAAGAGCACGGCACCACCCTTCGGCGCGAGGTCCGCGCCGGGGTGACCACGTTCCTGACGATGTCCTACATCGTCGTGGTGAATCCCCTCATCCTGTCGCAGGCGGGTATGCCGGCCGACGGGGTCCTGGCGGCGACGTGCCTGGCGGCGGCGTTGGGCAGCGCCCTCATGGGCCTGTTGACGAACTACCCCTTCGCCCTGGCCCCGGGCATGGGGCTGAACGCCTTCTTCACCTACACCGTGGTGCTCTCCCTGGGCCTGCCCTGGCAGGGGGCCCTGGCCGCGGTCTTCGTCTCGGGGGCGATCTTCCTCGGCCTCACGCTCACGCGGCTGCGCGAGGCGGTGGTCAACGCGATCCCCCTGGGCCTGAAGTGCGCCATCAGCGTCGGGATCGGGTTCTTCATCGCCCTCATCGGACTGAAGAACGCCGGCCTCGTCGTTTTCCATCCAGGCACCGGCAGCCTCGGCCTGGTGGACGGCCGCTACTTCGTCGACGCCGAGCTGCGGGCCCTGCTGCCGCCGGGCACATCCATGGCCAGCATCGGCCTGGCCCTGGCGGGGCTGGCGGTCACGGCGGCCCTCGTCGTGCGCCGCGTCCGGGGTGCGCTGCTGTGGGGCATGGCCGTCACCACGCTTCTCGGCCTGCCCCTGGGAGTGACCGGGAGCGGCTCGGGGGGCATCGTCAGCTGGCCCTCGGGGCTGGGCGAGACCTTCCTCGCCCTCGACTTCGCGGCGCTCACGGGCGCCGGCCTGCTGACCGTGATCCTCACCTTCACCTTCGTCGATCTCTTCGACACCACCGGCACCCTCGTGGGCCTGGCGCAGAAGGTCGGCTACCTCGACGAGCAGGGACGGCTGCCGCGCGTCCGCAGGGCGTTCATGGCCGACTCGCTGGCCACCATGTCGGGAGCCCTCTTCGGGACCAACACCACCACCACCTACGTCGAGAGCGCCTCCGGCGTTGCCGACGGGGGCCGCACCGGGCTGACGGCGCTGACCACGGCGGCCCTGTTCCTGGTGGCCCTGTTCTTCGCGCCCCTCGTGAGCCATGTGCCGGCGGTGGCCACGGCGCCGGTGCTGGTGCTCGTCGGCGTCTTCATGATGGAGCCGGTGACCCGCATCGACTTCACCGACTACGCCGAAGCGGTGCCCGCCTTCCTGACGATCGCCGCCATGCCCCTGACCTACTCGATCTCCGAGGGCATCGCCGCCGGGCTGCTGTCCTACACGCTCCTGGCCGTCGTGCGCGGCCGGGCGGGCCGGCTGGGGCCGGCTCTCTGGGTGCTCAGCGCCCTCTTCGTCATCCGCTACGTCTTCACCTGACGGCGGGGGCGGGGCGCGCCTCCCCTCATCCCACGTAGATCGCCTCGTCCGGCCAGTCGGCGGCCAGCTGGGCTCCCTCCATGTTGACCGCGGGCAGGTAGTTGTGCTCGCGCCGGATCAGCCCGAGAACGCGCATGGTCCGCACTTCCTGGATGCAGTCCTGGCCGTGGTTGCTGCGGATCGACGGGATGATCTGGGCCTGGAGGCTGTCGGTCACGTCCGAGTCGGAGGCTCCCTCCACGACCATGACCAGGGCGATGTGGCCGTCGGTCTCGGCGAGGTAGCTGTCGCGGATGAGCTCGGAGAACACGTTGGCCACGTTGGGCTCCTCGCGGATCTCCTGCTCGACCTGGGCCCGGGTCACACCCAGCCGGAACTTGATGATGACCATGTGCTGGGTGGTACGCCCGGAGTCCGGGGAACCCTCGCGGTCGACGGCCGCGTAGTACTTCAGGACCCCCCGCTCCTCGAGCCGCTGGCGCTTGCGCCGCACCGAGCGCACCGGAACCCCGGTCTCCCTGGCGATGCGGTTTTCGGGGGCCCGGGGACTGCGGATCAGCGCGCGAAGGATGAGCCGCTCCTGCTCGTCGAGATCATGCATGGCCTCATTTGTACCTTTGAATAGGTGAAAACGACCAATTTAGGCCATTCATCGCCTTTCTGGTAGACCTAACCAACCGATTCCACCCCGAATCCTGGCAAGAGGGCCGTTGACATCATCCTCTGCCGAGACTATGTTACGCCCTTCACTTCGAGAAACGAGCCCTACGCGCCCCTCCTCCCACGCAAGGGCGCCTCCCCAAAGGACCTCCATTGAAGTATCCCTCCGCCTTCCCCCCCAAGCAGGGGCTGTACGATCCGCGGCACGAGCACGATGCCTGCGGGATCGGGTTCGTGGCCCACATCAAGGGCCGGCGCAGCCACGGCATCGTCGAGGACGCCATCGAGATGCTCAGCTGCCTCGACCACCGGGGCGCGCGCGGGGCCGAGCCCGATACCGGCGATGGCGCCGGCATGCTGCTGCAGATCCCCGACCGCTTCTTCCGCGAGACCCTCGATGGCCAGGGGGTGGAGTTGCCCGAGGCGGGCGCCTACGGCGTCGGCATGGTCTACCTGCCGCGGCCCCACGCCGCCCACCGGCGGTTCTGCCAGCAGGCCCTGGAGGAGATCGTCCGCGAGGAGGGGCAGCGCGTCCTCGGCTGGCGCGAGATCCCCACCGAGAACGGCTCTCTCGGCGGGTGGGCGAAGTCCCACGAGCCGGTGATGGCGCAGATCTTCATCGGCCGCGGACCCGGCCTCGCCGACGAGATGGCCTTCGAGCGCAAGCTCTACGTCATCGGCAAGCGCGCCGCCCACGAGATCCGCCACAGCGCCGAGACCGAGGGCGACGCCTTCTACCTGGCCAGCATCTCCTGCCGGACGATCTGCTACAAGGGCATGCTGACGCCGGACCAGCTGCCCCTCTACTTCCCTGAGCTGAAGGACCCGCGCGTGGAGGCCTCCATCGCGCTGGTGCACTCCCGGTTCTCCACCAACACCTTCCCCAGCTGGGAGCGCGCCCACCCCTACCGCTACATCATCCACAACGGCGAGATCAACACCCTGCGGGGCAACGTCAACTGGATGAAGACGCGGGAGTCGATGCTGCGCTCCGAGTGGTTCGGCGGCGACCTGGCCAAGCTGCTGCCGATCATCGAGGAGGACGGCTCCGACTCGGCCATGTTCGACAACTGTCTCGAGTTCCTCCACCTCGGCGGCCGCTCCCTGCCCCAGGCGCTGATGATGATGATCCCCGAGCCCTGGGAGCGGCACGAGGAGATGGCGGACGACAAGAGGGCCTTCTACGAGTTCCACGCCTGCCTGATGGAGCCCTGGGACGGCCCCGCCTCCATCGCCTTCACCGACGGCACCGTCGTCGGCGCCACCCTCGACCGCAACGGCCTGCGGCCGTCGCGCTACTACGTCACCCGCGACGACCGCGTCATCATGGGCTCCGAGGTGGGCGTCCTTGAGGTGCCGCCCGAGCAGGTCCTGCACAAGGGCCGCCTGCAGCCGGGGCGCATGTTCCTGGTCGACACCAACGAGGGGCGGATCATCGCCGACGAGGAGCTCAAGCGCCAGGTCGCCGCCGAGCACCCCTACCGCCAGTGGCTGGACGACGGCCTCGTCGATCTCCACGACCTGCCGCCGGCCCCGCACGAGCCCGTCGAGCGCGGCCACGAGGAGATCCTGCAGCGCCAGCAGGTCTTCGGTTTCACTTTCGAGGACCTCCGCGTCCACCTGCAGTCGATGGCCACCCGTGCCCTGTGGCCCACCGGCTCCATGGGCAACGACGCCGCCCTGGCGGTGCTCTCCGACCGGCCGAGGCTGCTCTACGACTACTTCAAGCAACTCTTCGCCCAGGTCACGAACCCGCCCATCGACCCCATCCGCGAAGAGCTGATCACGGCCACCGAGACCACCCTCGGCGCCGAGCGCAACCTCCTGCACCCCGAGCCGGAGAGCTGCCGGCAGATCCGGCTGTCCACGCCAACCCTCACCGATGCGGAGCTCGCCCAGCTCAAGGCCCTCCACCGGCCCGGCTTCCGGGTGAAGGTCCTGCCCATGCTGTTCGACGCCGGCGGCGGCCCCGAGGCGCTGCGCCACGCCCTCGACGAGCTCTTCGCCGACGCCGAGGCCGCCATCGACGGCGGCGCCAACATCCTCATCCTGTCGGACCGCGGCTTCGACTCCGCGCGGGCGCCGATCCCGGCGCTGCTGGCCTCGGCGGGCCTGCATCACCACCTGGTCCGCAGGGGCAAGCGCACCCGCACCGGCCTGGTCCTCGAGACCGGGGAGCCGCGCGAGGTGCACCACTTCTGCCTGCTCCTCGGCTACGGCGCCAACGCCATCAACCCCTACATGGTCTACGAGACCCTGGGCGACATGATCGGCGAGGGCATGCTCACCGGCCTCGACCTCGACCAGGCGGTCTACAACTTCAACAAGGCCGTCGAGAAGGGCGTGGTGAAGGTGATGTCGAAGATGGGCATCTCCACCTTCAAGTCGTACCGGGGGGCCCAGATCTTCGAGGCCGTGGGCATCCGCAAGTCGGTGGTGGACGAGTTCTTCACTTGGACCGACTCGCGCGTCGAAGGCGTCGACCTGGAGGTGATCGCCGAGGAGTGCCGGCGCCGGCACGGGGCCGCCTACCCTCGGTTCGAGGCCAACGGCGGCGCCCTCGACGTGGGCGGCGAGTACCAGTGGCGCCGCGGCGGCGAGTACCACCTCTTCAACCCGAAGAGCGTGCACCTGCTGCAGAAGGCGGCGCGCACCGGCGACTACCAGACCTACGAGCAGTACGCCGCGCTCATCGACGACCAGCGCCAGAACATGGCGACCCTGCGCGGGCTGCTGGAGTTCGTCGAGCCCGGCGAGGGCGGCGTGCCCCTCGAGGAGGTGGAGAGCGTCGAGGCCATCACCCGGCGGTTCAAGAGCGGGGCCATGTCCTACGGCTCGATCAGCCAGGAGGCCCACGAGGGCCTGGCCATCGCCATGAACCGCATCGGCGGACGCTCCAACACCGGCGAGGGCGGCGAGGACCCGGCGCGCTACCAGGTCGAGGCCAACGGCGACTCGAAGAACTCGGCCATCAAGCAGGTCGCCTCGGGCCGCTTCGGGGTGACCAGCAACTACCTGGTCAACGCCCGGGAGCTGCAGATCAAGATGGCCCAGGGCGCCAAGCCGGGGGAGGGAGGGGAGTTGCCCGGCGGCAAGGTCTACCCGTGGATCGCCAAGGTGCGCCAGTCGACGCCCGGGGTGGGGCTGATCTCGCCGCCGCCGCACCACGACATCTACAGCATCGAGGACCTGGCCGAGCTGATCCACGACCTGAAGAACTCCAACCCCGAGGCGCGGATCAACGTCAAGCTGGTCTCGGAGGTCGGCGTCGGCACCGTGGCCGCCGGCGTCGCCAAGGGACACGCCGACGTGGTCCTGATCTCGGGTCACGACGGCGGCACCGGGGCCTCGCCCCAGACCAGCATCAAGCACGCCGGCCTGCCTTGGGAGCTGGGGCTCTCCGACACCCACCAGACCCTCGTCCTCAACCACCTCCGGGACCGGATCGTCGTCGAGACCGACGGCCAGCTCAAGACCGGCCGCGACGTGGCCATCGCCTGCCTCCTCGGCGCCGAGGAGTTCGGCTTCGCCACCACGGCCCTGGTGGCCATGGGCTGCATCATGATGCGGGTCTGCCACCTCGACACCTGCCCGGTGGGGGTGGCCACCCAGAACCCGGCGCTGCGCGAGAAGTTCACCGGCTCTCCGGACCACGTGGTGAACTTCCTGCGCTTCATCGCCGAGGACCTGCGCCGCATCATGGCCCGCCTCGGCTTCCGCACCGTCGACGAGATGGTGGGCTGCACCGACCGCCTGCGGCAGCGGCCGACCGACCACTGGAAGGCGAAGGGCCTCGACCTGTCGGCGCTGCTCCACCAGCCCGAGGTGGACCCCGAGGTCGGCCGCTTCTGCAGCCGCGAGCAGGACCACGGCATCGAGCGCTCCCTCGACGTGACGCGGCTGCTGGAGATCTGCCGCCCCGCCATCGAGCGCGGAGAAGAGGTCCGCGCCGAGCTGCCCATCGCCAACACCGACCGCGTCGTCGGCACGATCACCGGCGGCGAGATCACCAAGCGCTTCGGTCCCGACGGCCTGCCCGAGGACAGGGTGCGCCTGAAGTTCACGGGCTCCGCCGGGCAGAGCTTCGGCGCCTTCGTGCCTCCCGGCATGACCCTGGAGTTGGAGGGCGACGCCAACGACTACTTCGGCAAGGGCCTCTCCGGCGGCAAGCTCATCCTCTACCCGCCGCGGGGATCGACCTTCGACCCGGGCGAGGAGATCATCGTCGGCAACGTCGCCTTCTACGGCGCCACCGCCGGCCAGGCCTACATCCGCGGCATGGCGGGCGAGCGGTTCTGCGTGCGCAACTCCGGCGTCCACGCCGTGGTCGAGTCGGTGGGCGATCACGGCTGCGAGTACATGACCGGGGGACGCGTCGTGGTCCTCGGCCCCACGGGGCGCAACTTCGCCGCGGGCATGTCCGGCGGCCTCGCCTACGTGCTCGACGACGGCGGCTTCGCCGGCCGCTGCAACACCGAGATGGTCGACCTCGTGCAGCCCGACGAGGACGATCTCGCCGAGGTGCGCGAGATGGTGGAGCGCCACGTGAGCCTCACCGAGTCGGACCGGGGACGGGAGATCCTCGACGACTGGGACCGCCTGGCCGGCAGGTTCGTCAAGGTCTACCCCCGCGACTACCGGCGCATGCTGGAGTCCCTGGAGCGAGCCCGCGAGTCGGGCCTGTCCGGCGACGACGCGGTCATGGAGGCCTTCGTCGAGAACCTGGGCGACGAGGCCCGCGTCAGCGGCAACTGAGCGAGAGAACGATGGGCAAACCCACCGGATTCATGGAGTTCGAGCGCGAGCTGCCCGCCGACCGCGACCCCGTCGAGCGCCTGCGCGACTTCGACGAGTTCCACCTGCACCTGGGTGACGAGCGGCTCCGCGACCAGGGCGCCCGCTGCATGGACTGCGGGATCCCCTTCTGCCACACCGGGACCACGCTGCCCGAGAACTCGCCCTTCGCCTCGGGCTGTCCGATCAACAACCTGATCCCGGAGTGGAACGACCTCGTCTACCGCGGCATGTGGCAGGAGGCGCTCGAGCGCCTGCACAAGACCAACAACTTCCCCGAGTTCACCGGGCGGGTCTGTCCGGCCCCCTGCGAGGGATCGTGCGTGCTGGGGATCAACGAGCCGGCGGTGACGATCAAGAACATCGAGGTCTCCATCATCGACAAAGCCTGGGACGAGGGCTGGGTCGTCCCGGAGCCGCCCGAGCGACGCACGGGCAAGCGGGTGGCCGTGGTCGGCTCAGGACCGGCGGGGCTCTCCTGCGCCATGCAGCTCAACCGCGCCGGCCACCGCGTCACCGTGTACGAGCGCTCCGACCGGGCCGGCGGGCTGCTGATGTACGGCATCCCCAACATGAAGCTGGACAAGCGCCTCGTGCAGCGGCGCATCGACCAGATGGCTGCCGAAGGCGTGAGCTTTGTGACCAACACCGAGGTCGGCGTCGACGTGGAGGCGCAGCAACTGGTGGACGGCTTCGACGCCGTGGTGCTGTGCACCGGGGCCCTGAAGCCGCGCGACCTGGACGTGCCGGGGCGCGGGCTCGCGGGCGTGCACCAGGCCCTGGACTTCCTGCACGTCAACACCAAGTCCCTCCTCGACTCGGGACTGGAAGACGGGGAGTACATCTCGGCGAAGGACAAGAACGTGATCGTCCTCGGGGGCGGGGACACGGGGACCGACTGCGTCGGCACCTCCCTGCGCCACGGCTGCCGCAGCCTCTTCCAGTTCGACATCATCCCGGCGCCCCCGGACGAGCGCACCGCCGGCAACCCCTGGCCGGAGTGGCCCAAGGTCTACAACCTCGACTACGGCCAGGAGGAGGCCGCCGCCCTCTTCGGCGACGACCCCCGGAAATACCTGTTGAGCACGGTGGAGCTCCTCGACGACGGCGGCGGCAACCTCCGCGGGCTGGTGACCCGCGACGTCGAGTGGGTGCCGGATGACGGCCGCCCCTTCCGCGAGGTCCCCGGCACCGAGAAGGAGTGGCCGGCCGAGCTGGTGCTGCTCTCCATGGGCTGGCTGGGCCCGCAGGACACCCTGCCCGACGCCCTCTCCCTGGAGCGGGACCCGCGCTCCAACGTCAAGGCCGAGGAGGGCCGGTACGCCACCAGCGTCCCCGGCGTCTTCGCCGCCGGCGACGTGCGCCGCGGCATGAGCCTCGTGGTCTGGGCCTTCAAGGAGGGCCGCGAGGCCGCCCGCGAGTGCGACCGCTACCTGATGGGCGCCACCAGCCTGCCCTGAGGCCGGCCCCCCGATCACATGTCCAGGCTCACCGACGAGGTCGGCGCCTTCGCCGGTTCGCAGCACTTCCTGCTGCTGGACGACCACCTGAAGGACGGCGCCGAGCCCCTACTGGGGCACTGGTGCGAGCAGGTGGGCGACGTGGTCTCCGAGGAGGCCATGGAACGCGCCCTGAGGAGCGTCGCCCGGCTCGACGCCCCCCTGGCGCAGCGGCGCGCCTTCCCGCGCCTGCTCAGGGAGTTCCTCGAGTACCTGCCGGTCACGGGACGGTTCCCCCTGGGCGGGGAGTGGGCGCAGCGGGTGGATTCCATGGAGGCGGTGTACCTCGCCGCCTTTCGCCGGGACGGCAGCGTCCGGGGCGAGACCGTGCGGCGCCGCGGCGCCGTCACCGGCCGCAACGACCCCTGTCCCTGCGGCAGCGGCCGGAAGTTCAAGAAGTGCTGCATGGCCGTGCTCGGGTCCTGAAGCCCGCCCCTCTCCTGACATCCGCTGAACACGTTTAACAAGAAGTCCCCCTCACCCTGTTGACAAGGTGGGGACCTCCAGTTAACATCGTTCACTCATGGACCGCACGGATATCCTCACGAGAGCCTGCGAGCTCTACCTGGAGGGCGGCGCCGAGGCCGTCTCCATGCGCCGGCTGGCCCGCGACCTGGGGGTCACGGCGCCGGCCCTCTACCGTCACTACGACAGCCGCGAGGCGATGCTCCTCGACGTCGTCGCCGAGGCCTACCGGCGGCTGAGCGAGCGGCTCTACGGCGCCCTTTCGGGGCGCACCCCCGCCGAGCGCCTCTACCTGGCGGGCCAGGCCTACCTCGACTTCGCCCTCGATCAGCCGAAGTACTACGAGATGCTCTACACCCCCGCCCACACCCTCGGCGTGGACGAGTTCCCCGAGCAGGTGACGGAGCAGGTCGCCAGCGTCGGCCGGTTCTTCAACGACCGTGTGCGCGAGTGCATCGACGCCGGCCTCTTCCAGCCCCTCGACCCCGCCGACGTCTCCTGCACCTTGTGGGCCCACGCCCACGGCCTGATCTCCATCTACCTGCGCGGCTGCCTGCAGATGGATGCCGGGGAGTTCCGCCGCCACTACCGGGCCTCGAGCCGGCGGGCGATCACCGGAATGGCCACCCCCGCCTACGAGGTGGAGATGGACCGCGCCATGGCGGATCTCTCGCAGTCGGAGGCGGCAGCCGCTGCCGGCGGCAAGGGCCGGCTGCGCGCCCGGGCCTCGTCCGTGCTGACCTGGCTCCTGATGGGCTGGGGGGCGCCGGTTGTCGCGGAGGACACTCCCCCAGGCGGCGAGTTGCTGCTGAGCATCGACGAGGTGGTGGAGCTGGCCCTGGACCGGGGCCGCGAGATGGCGGAGGCGCGGCTGCTCGTGACCGAGGCCGAGGAGCGGGCCTCCGAAGCCTGGGGAGAGGTCTGGCCCCGCGTCGACTTCTCGGCCCGTTACGCGCGCAACATCTCGCCGCCCGTCTCCTTCGTGCCGGCGAGGTTCTTCAATCCCGCGGCCCCGGAGGGGGAGTTCATCTCCCTGGAGTTCGGCGCCGACAACAGCTGGCAGAGCGCCGTCACTCTGCGGCAGCCGCTGTTCGACCCGAGAGCCCTCGTCGGCCTCGGCGCGGCCGGCGACTACCTGCGGCTGCGGACGGAGATGGTGCGCGGCCAGTCGCAGCAGGTGGCGACGCGGGTGCGCCTCCTCTGCTTCGACCTGCTGCTGCGCGGAGAGGAGGTGCGCCTCACCGAGCGGTCCCTGGACCGCCTGCGGCAAGCCCTCGACGAGACCCGCGCCCGGGCCCGGGCGGGCCTGGCCTCCGACTACGACGTGCTGCGGCTGGAGGTCGAGCTGGCCAACCTCGAGCCGGAGCTGCTGAAGGCCCGCAACGCCAGGGACTCGGCGCGCCGGCGCCTGGGCCTGGAGCTGGCCCTCGACGACCCCGGCCGGCTGCGGTTGTCCGGGAGCGCATCCCTCACCACGGCCGACTCCGGCCGGGAGTTGCCGGACGGGGACCTGGTGCAGACGGCGCTGGCGCACCGCTCCGACGTGCGCCAGCTCGAGCAGACCGCCGAGCTGAGCCGGAGGCAGGTGCGGATCGAGCAGGCGGAGTACCTGCCCAAGCTCTCCCTCTTCGCCACCTGGGACGTGCAGGCGCAGCAGGACGGAAGACCCGACTTCTTCGGCAGCGCCCGCAACCGCGCCACCAGCAAGATGGCCGGCCTCTCCGTGGAGCTGCCCCTGTTCAGCGGCCTGCAGAGAGACGCGCGCATCGACCAGAGGCAGGCCGCCCTGCGCCAGGCGCAGGTCCGGACACAGATGGCCCGCGATCAGGCGGCGGTCCAGGTCCGTGACCTGGAGGCGGCGCTGGCCGAGGCCGGCCGGCGCCAGGAAGGCCAGCGCCTCGCCGTGGCCCAGGCCCGGCGGGGGTTCGAGATCGCCAGCGCCCGCTTCCGCGAGGGCCTCGGCAGCCAGCTCGAGGTGACCGATGCCGAGGTCGCCCTGCGGCGCAGCGAGTTCAACATGGCCCAGGCGGCCCACGACCGGCTCGCCAGACGGGCCCAGCTGGGCCTCGCCATCGGACGGGTGTCCCCCGTCGACGGCGAGCCCGCACTCGACCCGGAGGAGATGGAGTGAGGAATCCCCTGCCCTGGTGGCGCCGCGTCCGAGGCGCCCTTCCGCCGGCCGCCGCCGCGGCCCTGCTCGCCCTCGGAGGCTGCGGGGACGCGCCCGCCGATGACGAGTCCACCGCTCCCGACACCCGGCGCATCATCAACGTCGAAGTCGAGATCCTGGAGGCGCGGCCCTTCACCGACATGATCCGCCTCACCGGCACGGTCGGCGCCGACCGCCAGGTGACGGTGGCCGCCGAGGAGGGCGGCACGGTGGCCGCGATCCTGGCCGACAAGGGCGAGAAGGTGCGCCGCGGCCAGGCGCTGGTCCGGCTCGACGACGAGCTGCTGCGCGCCCAGCGCGGCGAGGCGCAGGCCCAGTCGGCCCTGGCAGCCGACCGCTGGGTGCGCCGGAAGCGGCTCTACGAGGAGGAACGCGTCGGCACCGAGGGGGAGTACGTCGAGGCCCGTCTCGCCGCCGAGCAGAGCCAAGCCCGGCTGGAGCTGATCGAGGCGCGGCTCCGGCGCACCGTGGTGCGGGCGCCCTTCGATGGCCTTCTCGACCGCCGCCTCGTGGAGGTCGGCTCGGTCGTCGCCCCGGGCCAGGCGGTGGCCCACATCCTCGACCTGGAGCCCCTGAAGGTGACTGCCGGCGTCCCGGAGCGCTACGCCGCGGACGTGAGCACCGGCGACCGGGCGACGGTCGCCTTCGCCGACCTCGGAGACACCTGCGCGGCCACGGTGACCTACGTGGGAGCCGCCGTCGACGGCCGCCACCGCACCTTCCCCGTCGAGCTCGCCCTCGAGCGCGCCGTGTCCGGGGCCAAGCCGGCCATGGTCGCCGAGGTGATGCTCGTGCTGGAGGTCCATCCCGGGGCCATCGTGGTGCCGAACCAGGCCCTGGTCCGCACCGAGGAAGGCTTCACCGCCTTCGTCGCCGGCGACGCCGGTGAAGGCCCCGTCGCCCGGGCCCGCCCCGTCACCCTCGGCGCCTCGGGCGGCGACGAGGTGGTGGCCACCTCGGGCCTGTCCCCGGCGGACCGCCTGATCGTCGTCGGCCAGCAGCAGGTGGCCGACGGCGACCGCCTGCGCATCGTATCCCGATGACCGATCGCCCCGGCGGCCCCGACGCCTTCGACGAACTGCCCGTCACCTCCTGGGCGGTGCGCCACGGTACCAGCGTGCTCATGCTCTTCGCCATCATCGCCCTGGCCGGCGTCGTGGCCTACCGCAGCGTCCCCAAGGAGGCCTTCCCCCAGATCGAGATCCCCGTCATCGCGGTGAACACCATCTACCCCGGGGTGTCGCCCAAGGACATGGAGTCCCTGGTGACGCGGGAGCTGGAGCTGGAGCTGAAGACGATTCCGGACCTGAAGGAGCTGACCTCGACCTCGGTCGAGGGCTACTCCAGCGTGGTGGCCGAGTTCAGCACCGAAGTCGATCTCCCCGAGGCCATGCGGCTGGTGCGCGAGAAGGTCGATCTGGCCAAGGGCGACCTCCCCGCCGACGCCGAGGAGCCCCGCATCTACGAGTTCGACTTCGAGGACGTGCCGATCCTGCAGGTGAACCTGTCCGGGGAGTACGGCCTGGTCCGCCTCAAGCAGCTGGGCGAGGAGCTGCAGGACCGCCTGGAGCAGATCCCCTCGGTGCTGCGCGTCGACCTGCGCGGGGGCCGCGAGCGCGAGGTGCAGGTCGACGTCTCCCTGCCGCGCCTGCTCTACTACGGTCTGACCCTGAAGGACGTGGTCGAGACGGTGCGCGACGAGAACATCAACATCCCCGGCGGCTCCATCGACGTGGGGGAGCTGAAGTTCCTGGTCCGCGTCGACGGCGAGATCGACGACCCCCGGTCGATCGGCGACCTCGTGGTCGCCGCTCCCGAAGGACGGCCGGTCTATGTGCGCGACCTGGCCGATGTCGACTTCGGCTTCGCCGAGCGCCGGAGCTACGCCCGCCTCGACGGCCGGCCGGTGGTCACCCTCGACGTGATCAAGCGGACGGGGGAGAACATCATCGAGACGGCCGACGCCGTGCGCGACGTCATCGCCGGGATGGAGGCGGAACTCCCGCCCACGACGGTGGTCAAGACGACTTCCGACATGTCCCGCGACATCCGCATGATGGTCAGCAGCCTGGAGAACAACATCCTCTCCGGCCTGCTGCTGATCGTGGGGGTGCTGCTGTTCTTCCTCGGCGTGCGCACCTCGGTCTTCGTGGGCGTCGCCATCCCCACGTCGATGCTGCTCTCCTTCCTCGTCCTCGGGCTCCTCGGCGTGACCATGAACATGGTGGTCCTGTTCTCCCTGATCCTGGCCCTCGGCATGCTCGTGGACAACGCCATCGTCATCGTCGAGAACACCTACCGCTACGTCGAGGAGGGCTGGGACCGGGCAGAGGCCGCGCGCAAGGCCACGGGAGAGGTGGCTCTGCCCGTCATCGCCTCGACGTTGACGACCCTGGCCGCCTTCAGTCCGCTCCTGTTCTGGACGGGCACCGTGGGCGAGTTCATGAAGTACCTGCCCATGACCCTGATCGTCACCCTCTCCAGCTCCCTCTTCGTGGCCCTCGTCATCGTTCCGGTGCTGTGCAGCCGGTGGCTGCGGCTGGAGGGAGAGCGCGGAGCCGGGATGCCGCTTTCTGGGCGCCTGGCGCTGATCGCCCTCGCCGTTCTGGCCGCCGCGGGTCTGGCCGCGGCCAACGCCCTGACCGTGGCCCTGCTGGCCGCCACCGCCGTCGCCGCCATCCTGGCCCATCGCCTGATCCTCGGTCCCCTGGCGCGGCGCTTCCAGGGAGCGGACCTGCCGTGGCTGATCGACCGTTACGAGGGGGTCCTGGGCTGGGCCCTCGGCCACCGCCTCGTCGTCGTCGCCGGGTCCCTGGCGGTGCTCGTGGTCATGGTCGCCGCCTTCGGCCGCTTCAACAGCGGCATCGTGTTCTTCCCGGAGGACATCCCGCCCAGGCAGGTCTGGGTCGATGCCCAGGCGCCGGTGGGCACCCGCGTCGAGTACCTCGACGGCATCGCCCGCGAGCTGGAGCTGCAGGTGCGCGGCGTCCAGGGCTTCGAGGACGCCGAGTCGGCGGTGACCACCGTCGGCGCCGGAGGCAGCCCGCTGATAGGCGGCACCCAGGGAGCCAACGACGCCCGCGTCATGGTGAACTTCACCGAGTACCACGAGCGGCGCTTCGACAGCTTCGAGACCCTGGCGCGCATGCAGGAGAGGGTTGGGCGCGAGATCGCCGGCGCCGAGATCTCGGTGGACAAGCCCGTGGACGGGCCGCCCCAGGGGGCGCCGGTGAACATCGAGATCGTCGGCAAGGACCCCCGGGTGCTCAAGGACCTTTCCGACCGCGTGCTGCAGGTCCTGAGAAGCTCCCCCGTGGCGCCGAAGCTCAGCGGCCTCGAGAGCGACCTCGACGAGGCCCGCCCCGAGCTGGCGGTGCACGTCGACCGCGAGAGGGCCGCCATGTACGGGCTGTCCACGGCGAAGGTGGCCGGCGTCGTGCGCACCGCCGTGCAGGGCACGGAGGCGAGCCGCTACCGCACCGGCAACGACGAGTACGACGTGGTCGTGCGCCTCGCCGAGCCCT
The DNA here is from genome assembly GCA_022827165.1 of Candidatus Latescibacterota bacterium. The sequence goes on along the minus strand of JAJDTN010000104.1, from coordinate 458 downwards.
GGCGGCAGGACCTGGAGTCGCTGCGCGACCTGGTCGTGGAGAACGGTCCGGGCGAGCCGATCCCCCTGGTCTCGGTGGCCAGCTGGACGGTGGGAGAGGGGCTCGGCTCGATCCGCCGCAAGGACATGGACCGCATGGCCACGATCAGCTCGGACGTGCGCGCCGGCCTCAACAAGAACGCCGTCTTCTTCGAGGTGCAGGAACACCTCGCGTCCTTCGTCGAAGACGAGCTGCCCCCGGGCTACACGGTGCGCTACACCGGCCAGCAGGAGGAACAAGGCGAGGCCATGGAGTTCCTGGCCACCGCCTTCCTGGCGGCCCTGGGCCTGATCGCCTTCATCCTCGTGACCCAGTTCAACTCGGTGATCAAGCCGGTGATCATCCTCACGTCGGTGATCATGTCCACCGCCGGCGTCCTCCTCGGGCTCATGGTCTTCCGCATGCCCTTCGGGATCATC